>NZ_JAMYTN010000019.1:0-99231 GCF_040322455.1 Mesorhizobium sp. M0139 | reverse complement strand
TGGGGGTAGCGCCCTACGAAGACTCCCACCCCGATCCGCTACGCGGATCGACCCTCCCCACTAGGGGGAGGTGGCTAAGCACCGACCTTGAAGAAATCCACAAACGCCCGCAGCGCCGGGCGCATCTGGCGGCGGCTGGGGTAGTAGACGAAGAAACCGTCGAAGGGCGGACACCAGTCTTCCAGCACGCGGATCAAGCGACCGTCGGCGAGCGGCGCGCGCACATAATCGTCGAAGACGAAGGCGAGCCCAGCGCCGTCGACCGCCGCCTGGGCGATCAGATGGTCTTCGTCGAGGATCAGCGGCCCTTGCGCCGCGATCTCGATCTCTTCGCCATCCTTCTCGAATTCCCAGCGGTAAAGAATGCCGCTGGAAAAACGGAAGCGGATGCAGCGGTGGTCGGCAAGATCGCGCGGATGGCGGGGTCTTGGCATGGTCGCGAAATAGGATGGCGCGCCGACCACGGCGCCGCGAAGGTCCGGTCCGATGCGCACCGCGATCATGTCGCGCTGCAGGCTCTCACCGAGCCGCACGCCGGCATCGAAGCCGCCTTCGACGACGTCGGTGAAGCGATCCTCGATGACGATTTCCAGGACGATGTCAGGATAGGCCGCGGCAAAGCCGCCGAGCCTGGGCGTCAATGCCAGGTGGGCCGCGGTGCGCGGCACGGTCAGCCGCAGGTTCCCGGCCGGCCGGTCGCGCGCCTCGATCGCCGTTTCCAGCGCCAGATCGATCTCGGACAGCGCCGGCCGCAGCCGTTCGAGCAGCTGCGCGCCCTCCTCCGTTGGTGCCACGCTGCGGGTGCTGCGCGCCAAAAGCCGCACGCCCAGCCGCGCCTCCAGGCTGGACACGGCATGGCTCACTGCCGAGGGCGCGATGGCCAGTTCGCGCGCCGCGCCGCGAAAACTACCGCATTGGGCGACTGTTGCCAGTACAGCGAGTTGAGAAAGATGCGCTCGGTTCATTGCTCTATTTTATAGAACAGCCCGTGCGAATGACAGCTAATTATCGAACGTAAAGCTAGGCGCTATCTCTGTTTCATCGCAACAAGGAGATGCGCCATGAAAACCCGCAAACTTGGTACTGAACTCGAAGTCTTCCCCGTCGGCCTCGGCTGCATGGGTATGAGCTTCGCATATGGCGGTCAGGCCGAGGCGGATGCAATCGCCACGCTGCGCCGCGCTGTCGAGATCGGCGTGACGTTTTTCGACACCGCCGAAGTCTATGGTCCCTTTGAGAACGAGATCCTTCTCGGCAAGGCGTTGAAGCCGGTGCGCGACAGGGTGACGATCGCCACCAAATTCGGCTTCAAGATTTCCGAGGAAGGCTCAGGCCTCGAACGCATGGTCGGCGTCGACAGCCGCCCGGAGCACGTCAAGGCAGTGGCGGAAGCCTCGCTGAAACGGCTCGATACCGATGTTATCGACCTCTACTACCAGCACCGCGTCGATCCCAACGTGCCGATAGAGGACACGGTCGGCGCCATGGCGGAACTGGTGCGCGACGGCAAGGTGCGGGCGCTGGGCCTGTCGGAGGTCAGTGCCACCACCATCCGCCGGGCGCACGCCGTGCATCCGATCGCTGCCGTGCAGAGTGAATATTCGCTGTGGAGCCGTGACCCCGAAGACGAAGTGTTCGATGTCTGCCGCGAACTCGGCATCGGCTTCGTCCCCTACAGCCCGCTCGGTCGCGGCCTGCTCACCGGCACCATCGCCAAGCCCGAGGCCCTCAGCGACGACGACTGGCGCCGGACCTTGCCGCGTTTCCAGGCCGACGCCATGGCCGCTAATGCCAAGGTCGTTGCGACGCTGGAAAAGCTGGCGGTGGAAAAAGGCGTCACCTCGGCCCAGCTGGCGCTGGCCTGGGTGCTGCACCAGGGCGACTTCATCGTGCCGATCCCCGGCGCAAGAAAGATCCGCCATCTCGAGCAGAACACAGCGGCGGCCGGGATCGAGCTGAGCGCGGCTGAGGTCGCGGCGATTGGAGATGCGCTGTCGCCGGACAAGGTGGTTGGCAAGCGCTATACGGAGGAACTGTTGGCGCTGGTGAATGGGTGAACAAGCGGGGGAGCTTGGCGCCCTGAGAAGTCAGCGCGCGGCACCCCCCTCTGTCCTGCCGGACATCTCCCCCGCAAGGGGGGAGATCGGCTGTCGTCGCTGTTTTCGCCAATCACCAACGTTGCAGAAAGTGCGCCAACGATGAAGCTGCCAATCTCCCTCCTTGCGGGGGAGATGGCCGGCAGGCCAGAGGGGGGTGCCTCGCGCCGCCATTTCGTATTACCAAGGCACCACCGTAATCTCCGGCCAGCACGCCTTCGCCCTCGCCCCCTTGGCCTCATGCGTGCGCCCGTTATCCATCAGCCGGTTGGGCGTGATGCGAAACGCGAAGAGGTCATCCAGCCCGAACGGCGCCACGACCTCAAGCTGCCCATCGGCATCGTATCGCACCCCGACCGCATGCGTCTTCGAGGCGAAATAGCTCACCGACTCGCTGGAGCTCGTATAGCGCGGGCAGGGCTGGCCGAATTTCTGCGGATACCACAGATGCACCCGTGCCTGGTTGCGCACCTCGGCCGGCAGAGCCAGCCCCTCGAAATGCTGCGCCGCCCGGCGGATGACCGCGTCCTCGGCCTCGTAGGACAGGTCGCTGTCATCGAAGTAGAAGAGATCGACATCCTTGATGCCGTAGCCCGGCGGCTTGCCGGTCAGATGGTTCCAGATGCTGTTGTAGAGCGCGCCGGACACCACCAGCCAGTCCGGCAACGCCAGCGTGCGGGCCCGCTCCAGCGCGTCGCTGACGAGCGCATCCGCCAACACCATGGCGAGAAACGCTTCGCGCTGGGCTTCGAACGGCAGACCGGAATAGCGCAGATGGTCCATCGCCCTTTGGAGAGCGATTCGCAACTGCCGGCAATCCTCAGAAGCAATTCCAGGAAAAGTGTGTAGCGGTTTTACTGGGAAAGCGCGCCGCGCTTTCCCTAAGACGCGCTTTCCCTAAGAATTGCGTGAAGTCGAAATACGTAGGGCGGCGTTAGCCGCTCTACGTTCTCAGCATGCCGCCCGTTTGCTTGCCGACATTGTCGACGATGCGCTTGGCCAGCGCCTCGAAATCCTCGTCGGTGAGCGTCTTTTCAACCGGCTGGATAGATACTTCGATGGCAATCGACTTCTTGGCGGTCCCGAGAGATGCCCCCTCGAACACATCGAACACCGAAACGCCGGTGACCAGCTTCTTGTCGGCGGCGAGCGCCGCGCGCACCAGCGCGCCGGCCTCCACCGTCTTGTCGACGACGAAAGCAAAGTCGCGCTTCACCGCCTGGAAGGCGGACAGCTCCAGCTTTGGCTTGGTTTTCGTCGGCTTGGCCTTCGGCTCGGGCACGGCGTCGATATAGACCTCGAAACCGCAGATCGGTCCGGAAACGTCCAACCCCTCCAGCGTCTTCGGGTGGAACTCGCCGAAGGTGCCGAGCACTGTCTTCGGGCCGAGCTTGATCGTGCCGGAGCGGCCGGGATGATACCAGGCCGGACCGCCTGGCTCGATCTGCAGCCTGTCGACCGGCGCGCCGCAGGCTTCCAGCGCTGCAATCGCGTCGGCTTTGGCGTCGAACACGCCGACCGGACCGGAATTGCCGGCCCAACTGCGGCCGGAACCGTCGAGCTTGGCGGTGCCGCGGCGCACACCGGCGGCAACGCGCCGCTGCTGGTCGGGGCCGTCGCCCTCATAGGTACCGGAGACCTCGAACAGCGCGACATCGCCGATGCCCTTGTCGGCATTGCGCTGCGCGGCGACGATCAGGCCGGGCAACAACGAGGGCCGCATATCGGACATGTCGGCTGCAATCGGATTAGCGAGCTTCAGCGCCGTCTGGCCGCCGCCGAACAGTTCGGCGTGTTTGGCCGGGATGAACGACCAGGTGAGAACCTCCAGCATGCCCCGCACGGCGAGCGAGCGCTTGGCAGTGCGGGTGCGAACCTGCAGCGTCGTCAGTATCTTGGAGTTGACCGCGTCATGCGCGCCGAGCGGCTGCGGCGCGATGTTGTCGACGCCGTGGATGCGCATCACTTCCTCGACCAGGTCGGCCTTGCCGTCGACGTCAGGACGCCAGGACGGCACAGCGACATCGACGACGTCGCCCGAGCCTGACGGCTTGAAGCCGAGGCGGGTCAGGATGTCGAGGCTTTCCGCCTTCGGCACCTCGATGCCGGTCAGCCGCTTCACTTCCGAGATCGGGAAGGAAACGATCTTCGGCTTGTAGCCGGCATAGCCGACCACCTCCGTCTCGGTCGGCTCTCCGCCGCAGAACTCCAGCACCAGCTTTGTCGCCAGCTCGACGCCGGGCACAATGAATTCCGGGTCGACGCCACGCTCGAAACGGTAACGGGCATCGGTGATGATGCCGAGCGTACGGCCGGTGCGGGCCGTGGTGATCGGATCCCAAAGAGCGGATTCGATCAGCACGTCCGTGGTGTTCTCGTCGCAGCCGGAATGCTCGCCGCCCATGACACCGGCGATCGATTCGACGCCATTGTCGTCGGCGATCACGCAGATCTGCGGCGTCAGCGTGTATTCGCGCCCGTCAAGCGCCAGCACCTTCTCGCCGTCGCGTGCGCGGCGCACGACGAGATTGCCGGCGACCTTCTTGGCATCGAACACATGCAGCGGCCGGCCACGGTCGAAGGTGACGTAGTTGGTGATGTCGACCAGCGCGCTGATCGGGCGCAAGCCGATGGCGATCAGCCTTTGCTGCAGCCATTTCGGCGACGGCCCGTTCTTCACGCCTTTCACCAGGCGCAGCGCGAAACCGGGGCAGAGCTCCGGCGCCTCGATGGTCACCTTGACCGGCGTTTCACCTTTGCCAAGGACCGCTTCGACCGGCGCGGTCTTGAGCCGGCCAAGCCCGCTTGCCGCCAGGTCCCGGGCGACGCCGTAAATGCTGGTCGCATCCGGCCGGTTCGGCGTCAGATTGATCTCGATCACCGGATCGTCGAGATGCGCGTAAGCCGCGAAGCTGGTGCCGACAGGCGCATCGGCCGGCAGGTCGATAATGCCATTGTGCTCATCCGACAGCTCCAGCTCGCGCTCGGAACACATCATGCCATGGCTCTCGACGCCCCGGATCTTGCCGACGGTCAGCGTCACGTCGATACCGGGCACATAGGCGCCGGGCGCGGCGAAGGCGCCGATCAAGCCGGCGCGGGCATTCGGCGCACCGCACACCACCTGGACAGGGGCTGCGCCATTGCCGGTGTCGACGGTCAGCACCCGCAGCCGGTCGGCGTCGGGATGCTGCACCGCCGTCAGCACCTTGGCGATGACGAACGGCTTCAGGCCGGCCTTGTCGTCGACATGCTCGACTTCGAGGCCGATCGAGGTCAGCCTCTCGACGATCTCGTCGAGCGTGGCGTCGGTGTCGAGATGATCCTTGAGCCAGGAAAGGGTGAGTTTCATCACTATGTTCCGTTTTGTCTGTACCCGCCCGGACCTTGTCCATCGGGTCTGGGTACGCTTGTCTTCAAATGGCGCGGCAAGTCGTCGGGCATATGCACGAAGGGCAGCTGCTCGCGCACATAGGCATGGTGCGTCGGCCGGAAACAGGCCGGCATGTCCATGGCGCCCAGCATGAAATAGATGTGGTCTTCCAGCCGCTCGTCGACATAGGCGATAGGCGAGCCGCAAATGCCGCAGAACGAGCGCGTCACCGGCCCGTTCTCGTACATCTTCAGCGCCTTGCCGGTGAAAGCCACCTGCTCGGTCAGGAAGCCGACAAAGGCCGACACCGGCGCGCCGCTGGCGCGCCGGCAATCGCCGCAATGGCAATAGCTGATATGGTGCGGTTCGACTGATGCCTCGAACCGTACCGCGCCGCAGCGGCAGCCACCCGTGTGCGGCGCCGTCATGCGGAAAGACCTCCGAACAGCGTCGGCATGTCGAGCGGCCTGAAACCGTAATGCGACAGCCAGCGCACATCGGCGTCGAAGAAGGCGCGCAGGTCCGGCATGCCGTATTTCAGCATGGCGATGCGGTCGATGCCCATGCCCCAGGCAAAGCCCTGATATTCGTCGGGATCGAGCCCGCCGGCGCGCAGCACATTGGGGTGGACCATGCCGCAGCCGAGGATCTCCATCCAGTCGGAGCCTTCGCCGAATCGCACTTCGCCGGGCCGCGAGCGGTCGCACTGGATGTCGACCTCGAGGCTGGGCTCGGTGAACGGGAAAAAGGACGGCCGGAAGCGCATCTTGACCTGCGGCACCTCGAAGAAAGCCTTGCAGAATTCTTCCAGCACCCACTTCATGTTGGCGACATTGGCCGATTTGTCGATCACCAGCCCCTCGACCTGATGGAACATCGGCGAGTGGGTAGCGTCGGAATCCTGCCGGTAGGTCTTGCCGGGAATGACGATGCGGATCGGCGGCTTCTGCTTCTCCATGGTGCGGATCTGTACCGGCGAGGTGTGCGTGCGCAACAGCTTGCGCTCGCCCTTTTCGTCCGGCTGGAAAAAGAAGGTATCGTGCATCTCGCGCGCCGGATGCCCTTCGGGGAAATTCAGCGCGGTGAAATTGTAATAGTCGCTCTCGACATCGGGACCTTCTGCGATGGCAAAGCCGAGATCGCCGAAGATCGCCGCGATCTCGTCGATGACCTGGCTGATCGGATGGATGCGGCCGCGCTCGGCCGGCGATTGCCGCACCGGCAGCGTCACGTCGACCGTCTCGGCGGCAAGGCGCGCCGTGACCGCCACATCCTTCAGCTCGACCTTGCGTGTCGTCAGCGCTTCGGTGACGCGGTTCTTCAGGCCGTTGATCGCGGGGCCCTTGACCTGGCGCTCCTCGGCGCTCATCGCGCCCAGTGTCTTCAGCAATTCCGAGATCGACCCCTTTTTGCCGAGAGCCGCGACGCGCACGGCTTCGATAGCAGCCTCATCGGCGGCCGACGCGACGTCGGCCATCAGGGAGTTTTCGAGAGTATCCAAGCCGGTAGCTATGTCGTTCACGGTCAAACTCGCTGTGTTGGGAGTCAACTTTGAGGTGAAAGTCACTTTCAAGTTGAAAGTTCAGCCATAAGAAAAACCCGCGCCAGCCGTGCCAGCGCGGGTTCCCCAATCAGAATTGCGAATGCTGGGAAGCGCTGGGCTCGGAGCCCGATCCCGAAAAGTTGCAGACTTTTCGGAAAGATCGCGCTCCTCGCTAAATTTCCCTGAGCATGATGTTGTCCAAAAAGTCAGCAACTTTTTGGCATCATGCTCTAGGCGACAGCGCTTTCAAAAGCATTCGGGGTGGTGTTCTTCAGATATTCGAGCGCGACCTTGGCCTTGGCCACGAGTGCGGCGAACGCCTGCGGTTCATGGATGGCCATGTCGGACAGGATCTTGCGATCGATCTCGATACCGGACTTGTTGAGGCCGTCGATGAAGCGGCCATAGGTCAGGCCATGCTCGTGCGTCGCGGCGTTGATGCGCTGGATCCACAGCGCGCGGAACGAGCGCTTGCGGTTCTTGCGGTCGCGATACGCGTACTGCATCGACTTTTCGACCGCCTGCTTGGCGATGCGAATGGTGTTCTTGCGGCGGCCGTAGAAGCCTTTCGCGGCTTTCAGGACCTTCTTGTGCTTGGCGTGCGAGGTGACGCCTCTTTTTACGCGTGCCATGTCATGATCTCCTTAAACGCTGTTCCTGAAACCGAATGCTCAGAGGCCGTTCGGCAGAAAATTCTTGATGACCTTCTTGCCATCCGGTTCAGCCAGAACCATCGTGCCGCGGGCATTTCGAATGAACTTGTTGGAACGCTTGATCATGCCGTGACGCTTGCCGGCCGCAGCCGACAGGACTTTACCCGTACCTGTGATCTTGAACCGCTTCTTGGCGGCCGATTTGGTCTTCATCTTGGGCATTTTGCTACTCCGTATTGATGGCGCACAATCGCGCTTCTTGTTCGCTTCGGGCGGACCAAAAGCCCGAAAAGCAAATGAAACCGCCACGGCATGCCCTGCCGGGCGGTTTCTTGGAACGGCGGTCCTATACTTCAAAGCGGGCTGGCGCGCAACACCCGAGCGGCTGCGACGCTCTGTCCGCGATCAGGGCAGCCTGAACAGCACCGGCAGAATGCCCGATTGCTGGGCGCCATCGATGGTCTCGAACACCGGCAACGCCACCAGAAACACCAGCCCGTCGAGCAAGGTGGTCAGCAAGAGGCGCGGCTTGAAGCTGCCGGTGTCGCCTTCCTGGTAGAGCGACAGCTTGGGGAAGAAACGCGGCACCCGCGCCAGATAGGCTGTGTAGGGCGCGCCGAGAACCTCCTTGAGATACCGTTCCTCGCGCAGGATGACGATGTGGAAGGCGCCGGCGCACAAAAGCGCAAACAGGACGATGCCGGAGAACGAGCCGATCTGCGCCCCGACGCCAGCGGCGGCAACGGTCGAGAACACGTAGAGAGGATTGCGGGTGATCGAATAGGGTCCGCCGGTGACCACTTCGGAGGATTTGCGCCCCCCGATATAGAGTGTCGACCACAAGCGGCCGACGACGCCAAGGAAGATCAGCAGCACGCCGACCATCTCGATCGTTTCATGCACCGGGGTATCGGGCGGGAAGGTCGACTGGCCGAACAGCAGTGCCGCAAACAGCACCACCACCAGCACCGCAAGCACCATGCGGCGCATGTGCTGGTAGCCGCCCAGCTCCTTGATGGGCGCAGGGTTGATTTCATTGGCCATGTCGGGAATCCGATCGTCGAGAAGCTTTGCCGGCGATCGCGGCGTCTGGACAGGAGAATCGGCGTCCCGCCGATCGCCGGGACGCCATGAGACAGGATTCAGGCGGATTTAGAGCGCAACGCCCGAACTGATCTAGCGCGGGGCCAGCACCATCATCATCTGGCGGCCTTCCAGCTTCGGCTCGGCTTCGACCTTGGCGATGGTAGCCGTCTCCTCGCGCACCTTGTTCAGGAGCTGCATGCCGAGTTCCATATGCGCCATCTCGCGGCCGCGGAAGCGCAGCGTCAGCTTGACCTTGTCGCCTTCCTCGAAGAAGCGCCGCACGGCCTTCATCTTGGTTTCGTAGTCATGGCTGTCGATGTTCGGGCGCATCTTGATCTCTTTGATCTCGATGACCTTCTGGTTCTTGCGCGCCTCGGCCGCCTTCTTCTGGTTGGCGTATTTCAATTTGCCGAGATCGAGGATCTTGACGACAGGCGGCACCGCATTGGGCGAGATCTCGACCAGATCGAGCCCTGCCTCTTCGGCGAGCAGCAATGCGTCGTTGATGGAAATATCGCCGCGGTTCTGGCCATCGGCGTCGATCAGCTGGACCCGGGGAACCCGGATATCACGGTTGGAGCGCGGGCCATCCTTGGTGGGCGCCGCTGCTTTGAAAGGTCTGCGAATGGTCGTGGTCTCCTTGGCCGTTTCGTTCAGGGTTCAAATCTAGAAATGTTCGGGACGCGCCAATGTGGTGAGCGCGCGGGCGGAGTCAATAGCACAGCGCTGACAGAAAATCACCCTGATCGCAGGCCTGCACCAAACAAAGGATGTCGCGAGCACTTTCCGCCTCGCCTGTGCCTGTGTCAAAAGACCGGCGAGTAAAATCAGGCTCCCGCAATCAGGCCCCCAGAACCAGGATTGATCCACAGCCATGACCGCGACCACCCCAACCCTGCAGGATGTCGACGGCATTGATATCGCGGTTCGCCATTCCTCGGGCGCAACGCCCGGCATCGTCTGGCTCGGCGGCTATAAATCCGACATGCTGGGCACGAAGGCGCAGACGTTGTCGGATTGGGCGGCAAGGGAAGGCCGCGCGTATCTGCGCCACGACTATTCCGGCCATGGCGAATCCGGCGGCGCCTTTGCCGACGGCACCATTTCGAAATGGCTTGGCGAGAGCCTCGCCGTCTTCCGGCGTTTCACCGAGGGCAAGCAAATCCTGGTCGGCTCGTCGATGGGCGCCTGGATCGCGCTGCGCATGGTGCAGGAACTGCGCAAGGCGGGCGACAGCAATGTGGTTAGCCTGGTGCTGCTCGCGCCGGCGCCGGATTTCACCGCCGAGCTGGTCGAGCCGGCTCTGACGGAGGAACAGAGGCGCGACCTCCGGGAGAAAGGCTTTTTCGAAGAACCTTCGGACTATTCCGCCGAGCCTTACATCTACACAAGCGCGCTGATCGAGGACGGCAGGGCGAACCGGGTCATGACCGGGCCGATCGATACCCATTGCCCCGTCCACATCCTGCAGGGCCTGGCCGATGCCGACGTGCCGGCAAGCCATGCGCTGAAGCTGGTCTCGCTGCTGCCGGCCGACGACGTCACCTTGTCGCTCATTCCCGACGGCGACCACCGCCTGTCGCGGCCGCAGGATCTCGACATGCTGCTGAGGGCGGTGGGCGACATGGTTCAGCGGGCGGGGTAGGCGAGAATGCGCATTTCCATCCCGATATCCGCCTTTGTCGCGGCAATCGTCGGCTTCGGCGGCACGCTGGCCGTCGTCATTGCCGCCGCCAAGGCGGTTGGCGCCACGCAAGCCGAAACCGCGAGCTGGGTGACGGCAGTGTGCGTGGCGATGGCGATCGAATGCTTGTGGCTGTCCTGGCGCACGAAAATACCCATCATCACCGCCTGGTCGACACCGGGCCTGGCGCTGATGGCGGCATCGAGCGGGTTTACCATGGCCGATGCGGTCGGCGCCTTCATCGTCACCGGCCTAATGTTGATCGCCACCGGCCTGTTCAAGCCGCTGACCCAGCTGATATCAAGGATACCGGCGTCAGTCGCGTCCGGCATGCTGGCGGGCATCGTCGTCACCTTCGCGCTCAATGCCGTCAAGACCATTCCGGTCGACCCCTGGCTGATCCTGCCGCTGATCGCGGCCTTCTTCGTCATTCGCCTGTTCAACCCGGCGCTGTCGGTGCTGGCGGTGCTGATCGGCGGCGGCATCGCCGCCTTCCTGACAGGCCGCGTCGGCGGACTGCCGGCACCGGAACTGTCGACGCTGACGCTGATTGCTCCGCATTTCAGCGCCGCAGCTGTCATCGGCCTGGCGCTGCCGCTCTACCTCGTCACCATGGCGTCGCAGAACCTGTCGGGTCTCGCCGTCTTGCGCGCCGCCGGCTATCACCCCGAACCCGGCCCGCTGATCGGCGTCACCGGCCTGTTCTCGCTGCTGTCGGCGCCGTTTGGCGGCTCGACCACCAATCTGGCCGCGATCTCTGCGGCGATCTGCACCGGGCCGGACGTCCATCCCGACCCGGCCGAGCGCTGGAAGACCGGACCCTTCTATGCACTTGCCTATCTGATCTTCGCGGTTTTCGGCGCCTCGCTGGTGGCGATCTTCGCAGTGCTGCCGCAAAGCCTGATCGTGCTGGTGGCCGGCCTGGCGTTGATGGGGTCGCTGGCCAACGCGCTGGCGATCGCGCTCAAGGACGAGGACCAGCGCATGGCGGCTACTGTCACCTTCGTTGTCACCGCGTCGGGGCTGACTTTGTTCGGCGTTGGCGCCGCCTTCTGGGGTCTGGTCGCCGGCCTGGTCGTGCTTTTCCTCGAAGCGGTCAAAAAGCGATAATCAATTCAGGACCTTGTCCGGTTTTGGCGGACGTTGTCTTGAATCGCCGTTTTTCTCATCCCATTTCGAATCCACGCAGCCGCTCTTGGCTGTCTCCAACCGAAGGAATGGGAGAAAATGAACACATCCGCATTGATCCGCCCGGCCTGGACGCCGGCGACCATCGCGCTGATGGTGATCGGCTTCATGGTGTTCTGGCCGCTTGGCTTCGCCATGCTCGCCTACATCATCTGGGGCGACCGGCTTGACGGCTTCAAGCGCGACGTCAACCGGGCCACCGACGGCATCTTCGCCGGCTGCCGCCGCGGTTCCGACAAGGCCGCGCGCTGGGGCCACGGTTCGGCCCGCACCGGCAATGTCGCTTTCGACGACTGGCGCGAGAAGGAACTCGAACGCCTCGCCGAAGAGCGTCGCAAGCTCGATGAGATGCTGAGCGAGTTCGACGAGTACGCCCGCGAATTGCGCCGCGCCAAGGACCAGGACGAGTTCGACCGCTTCATGGCCAACCGCAACAAGTCGACAGCGCCTGCGAAGACAGGCTCGGCCGAAACGGCCAAGCCCGCGACGCCCAAGCGCAAGGGCCCGAACCTGCTTGACGACTGAGGCTGCGCGCATGACCCCGAAAATCGAAACCGATTTTCGGAAAGGTTCATGCGCCGAATTAGAGTGCTACAGCGTCCTTTGCGCGTCAGAGACGCGCGGCGCTCTAAGACAGGCCTTGGCATGATGGACGGCGTCGCGCGAGCGGCGCCGTTTCTTTTTTGTTCTGGTCGTTTTCCTCGAATCGCGTATCGTTCAGCCATGTCCTTCGGCTTTTTCCGCAACCTGACCAAACCAAAACCCTCGCCTGTCGAAGAGCGAGAGCACGTCGTTGCCGGCCGCACACTGCCGCTCAGGATCGTCGAGAGCGCCCGCGCACGGCGGCTGACGCTGCGCATCGATTCGGGCGGCCAGGGGCTGCGCATCACCGTGCCGCCGGGCCTGCGCCGCGGCGAGGTGGAGAAATTCCTTCACCGCCATCAGGGCTGGCTGGAGCAGCGTCTGGCCAAGGTACCGACACGGCCGCAAGTGCGCCCCGGCATCAAGATCCCGATACGCGGCGTCGCGCATCGCATCGTCCACGAACCGTCGAAACGCGGCACCGTCACCGTGTCGCGCGACGAGCGCGGTCCGCTGCTGATCGTCCATGGCGAGCGCATACATTTGCCGCGCCGCATCGCCGATTTCCTCAGGCGCGAGGCCAAGAAGGACATCGAGAAGCTGGTGGTCAAGCATACCGAGGCCATCGGCAAGCGCGCCAAGGCTATCCGCTTCAAGGACACGTCGAGCCGCTGGGGCTCCTGCACTTCCGACGGCAATTTGTCCTTCTCATGGCGCATCATGATGGCGCCGACGCCGGTGATAAACTACTTGGTCGCGCATGAGGTGGCGCATCTCAAGGAGATGAACCACGGCCCGAAATTCTGGAAACTGTGCGAGCAGCTCTGCCCCGACACCGACCGCTGCAAGGACTGGCTGAAGCGGAATGGTGGGGCATTGCAGGCGATTGTGTTCGATTAGCCTTCGCCGGCGGCGCGCTCAATCATCATTGGCCGCATTAAGCTCTTCAGGCCGCAGCCCTTCGTCGCCATGGCGCGGCCATGGCAGGAAATTCTGCTCGAACGCATCGCTGCCGAAATAATCCAGGACCCGGTGCGCTTCCGCCCCGTCGAAGGCGGCCTTTTGCATCAGATGGGCGATGACGTCGCGCGCTTGCGCGATCTTCTGCCTGAGTTCGGCTATGCTCTGGTCGGCCATTCGTCTGCTCCGCCTTGCTTCTCCCATCAATAGGTAGCGCCTTTGGCGTTGCCGGCAAACAGCATGCTTTTTCTCGACTCTTGGCCGGTTTCGTGCCAAGCCCCGCGCCATGGCGCTCGATATCAAGATCTGTGGATTGAAGACCGATGAGGCAATGGCCGCGGCCCTGGCCGGCGGCGCCAGCCATGTCGGCTTCATCTTCTTTGCTAAAAGCCCGCGCTATGTCGAGCCTGCGGCAGCCGGCCGCCTGCGCGAGGCGGCAATCGGCAAGGCCAGGGCGGTCGCCGTGACGGTCGATGCCGATGACGCGTTCCTGGACGAGATCGTCGAAAAGATGCGCCCCGACATGCTGCAGTTGCACGGCACGGAGACGCCCGAGCGGGTGGCCGAGGTGAAAGCTCGCTACGGCCTGCCTGTCATGAAGGTGTTCTCCGTCAGTGAGGTAGCCGATCTCGAGCGGCTAAAGCCGTTCATCGGCGTTGCCGATCGCTTCATGTTCGATGCCAAGCCACCAAAGGGCTCGCAACTTCCGGGCGGCAATGGCGTCGCCTTTGACTGGCGCATCCTGGCCGGCCTTGACGCCGGGCTCGATTACATGCTTTCCGGTGGGCTCAACGCCGCCAATATCGGCGACGCCCTGATATCAGCCAATCCGCCCGCGATAGACATTTCGTCGGGGGTGGAAAGCGGCCCGGGCGTCAAGGATCCGGCGCTGATCGAGCAGTTCTTCCGGGCCGTCAGGGCCGCGCGCGACGACCGCGCTGCCTGAGGCACTTCTTTCGAACCCGAGCATGTTCCGGAGAAGTGGGAACCGGTTTTCCGATAAGACATGCTCAGAACCAAGACCAGGAGATCGGCGATGAACAAGCCGGCGACACCCAATTCCTTCCGCACGGGACCCGACGAACAGGGCATGTTCGGCATCTTCGGGGGCCGCTTCGTGGCCGAGACGCTGATGCCGCTGATCCTCGACCTCGAACGGCACTGGAACGAGGTCAAGAACGATCCGGACTTCAAGGCCGAACTGACCGACCTGTCGACCCATTATGCCGGTCGGCCATCAAAGCTGTATTTCGCCGAAGGGCTCACAAAACACCTTCGTGAGGTTTCCTCGGCGAAGGGCCTCGGGGGCGGCGCCAAAGTCTACTTCAAGCGCGAGGATTTGAACCACACCGGTTCGCACAAGATCAACAACTGCCTCGGCCAGATCCTGCTGGCCAAGCGCATGGGCAAGAAGCGCATCATCGCCGAGACGGGCGCTGGTCAGCACGGCGTTGCCGCGGCCACGGTCGCGGCGCGCTTCGGCTTTCCCTGCGTCGTTTATATGGGCGCCACCGATGTCGCCCGCCAAAGCCCCAACGTCTTCCGCATGAAGCTGCTCGGCGCCGAAGTGCGGCCGGTGACCGCCGGTCACGGCACGCTGAAGGACGCCATGAACGAAGCGTTGCGCGACTGGGTCACCAATGTCGAGGACACTTATTACCTGATCGGCACTGCCGCCGGCCCGCATCCCTATCCGGAGCTGGTGCGCGACTTCCAGTCGGTGATCGGCATCGAGGCGCGCGCCCAGATCCTCGAACAGGAAGGCCGGCTACCCGACACCATCATCGCGGCTGTCGGCGGCGGCTCGAACGCCATCGGCCTGTTCCATCCGTTCCTGGATGACAAAGAAGTCCGCATCATCGGCATCGAAGCCGGCGGCCGCGGCCTTGACGGCATCGAGCATTGCGCCTCGATGAATGCCGGCGCGCCCGGCGTGCTGCACGGCAACCGCACCTATCTCCTGCAGAACGCCGACGGCCAGATCCTCGACGGCCATTCGATCTCAGCCGGCCTCGACTATCCCGGCGTCGGCCCCGAACATTCCTGGCTGCGCGATTCCGGCCGCGTCGAATACGTGCCGATCCTCGACGACGAGGCGCTGGAAGCCTTCAAGCTGACGACACGCGTCGAAGGCATCATCCCGGCGCTGGAATCCGCGCACGCCATCGCCCATGCGGTCAAGATCGTGCCGGATATGGACAAGGACCAGATCGTCATCGTCAACCTGTCGGGACGCGGCGACAAGGATGTGCACACAGTGGCCTCGATGCTGGGCATGGAGATCTGATCATGGTGACCCGCATCGACCGCCGCATGGCAAAACTAAAAGCCGAGGGACGCCCGGCGCTCGTTACCTATTTCATGAGCGGCGACCCGGACTACGACACCGCTTTGTCGATCATGAAGGCGCTGCCGAAGGCCGGCGCCGACATCATCGAAATGGGCATGCCGTTTTCCGATCCGATGGCCGACGGCCCGGCGATCCAGGCCGCGGGCCTGCGCGCGCTGAAAGGTGGCCAGACGCTGGTCAAGACGCTGCAGACGGCGGCTGATTTCCGCGCTGGCGACAATGAGACGCCGATCGTCCTGATGGGCTATTACAACCCGATCTACATCTACGGCGTCGACCGCTTCCTCAAGGACGCGATTGCCAGCGGCATTGACGGGCTGATCGTCGTCGACCTGCCACCGGAGATGGATGAGGAACTCTGTATCCCTGCGCTGAAGGCCGGCATCAACTTCATCCGCCTGGCAACGCCGACCACCGATGACAAGCGCCTGCCCAAGGTGCTGCAGAATACGTCGGGCTTCGTCTATTACGTGTCGATGACCGGCATCACCGGCTCGGCTTTGGCCGACACCGGCAAGGTTGCCGCCGCGGTCAAGCGCATCAAGGGCCACACCAACTTGCCAGTCTGCGTCGGCTTCGGCGTCAAGACCGCCGAGCAGGCGCGCATCATCGGCGCCAATGCCGATGGCGTCGTCGTCGGCACCGCGATCGTCAACGCGGTCGCCAATGTGTTGGGACCGAAGGGCGAGAAGACCGCCGACCCGGCCGAGGCCGTCGCCACCCTGGTCAGCGGACTGTCTCAGGGCGTGCGTTCGGCCCGCCTTGCTGCTGCCGAATAGTTTCCCTACTTAGGCCTTGTGCAAGTCGTTATCCCAAAACCGGTTCCCACTTTTGGGCGACATGCACGAGCCAACTCTTCGTCAGGACAGGAGCCGAAGCGATGAACTGGATCACCAATTACGTTCGCCCGAGGATCAATTCGATGCTCGGCCGGCGCACCGACATGCCCGAGAATCTCTGGATCAAGGATCCCGAGACCGGCGAGATGGTGTTCCACAAGGACCTGGAATCCAACCAGTTCGTCATCCCGTCATCGGGCCATCACATGAAGATTTCGGCCAAGGAACGGCTGAAATTCTTCCTCGACGACGGCAAATACGAGCAGCTTGAGAACCCCAAGGTCGTGCAGGACCCGCTCAAGTTCCGCGACGAGAAGCGCTACACGGACCGGCTGAAGGACGCCAAGGCCAAGACCGGCCTGGAAGACGCCATCATCAACGCGCTGGGCACGGTCGAAGGTCTGCCGGTTGTGGTGACGGTGCAGGATTTCGCCTTCATGGGCGGCTCGCTCGGCATGGCCGCGGGTGAAGCTATTGTGCACGGTTTCGAGGTCGCCTTGCAGCGCAAGCGGCCGCTGATCCTGTTTGCCGCCTCCGGTGGCGCGCGTATGCAGGAAGGCATCCTGTCCCTGATGCAATTGCCACGCACCACGATCGGCGTCGACCGGCTGAAGGAAGCCGGCCTGCCATACATCGTCGTCTTGACCAACCCGACCACCGGCGGCGTTACCGCCTCCTACGCCATGCTGGGAGACGTCCACATTGCCGAGCCCGGCGCGCTGATCGGCTTTGCCGGCCCGCGCGTCATCGAGCAGACCATCCGGGAGAAACTCCCGGACGGTTTCCAGCGCTCCGAATATCTGATGGAGCACGGCATGGTCGATATGGTGGTGTCGCGGCTGGAACTGCGCGAGACGATTTCACGGCTGTTGAAAATCCTGCTCAAACTGCCGCAGGAGCAAAAGCCGCTGGAGCCGGAAATCCTGCCGCCGTCGGTCATCCCGACGGAAGCCCGCCCGCAGGCCTGACGCGACATTTCTGGCCGCAAACCGCGATTGCGTGCACCTGCGCGCATGCGTAGGATTCGCTCATGACAACGCTTGCCGCAGATCGTGAAATCGAAGCCCTGATGGCGCTGCATCCGAAAGGCTTCGACCTTTCGCTCGACCGCATCACAAGGCTGCTCGAACGCCTCGGCAATCCGCAGGAGCGGCTGCCGCCGGTCATCCATATCGCCGGCACCAACGGTAAGGGCTCGTGCGCGGCCTTTTCGCGCGCGCTGCTGGAAGCCGGCGGCCACCTTGCCCATGTCCACACTTCGCCGCATCTGGTGAACTGGGCCGAGCGCTACCGACTGGCGGCCGAGGGCGGCGGCCGGCTGGTCGACGACGAGACCTTCGCCGAGGCCATCGCCCGCGTCGCCCGGGCCAATCAAGGCCAGAAGATCACCGTCTTCGAAATCCTAACCGCCGTCACCTTCATCCTGTTTTCCGAACATCCGGCTGCCGCCGCCATCATCGAGGTCGGCCTTGGCGGCCGCTTCGACGCCACCAATGTCGTTGCCCGGCCGGCGGTGTCGGTGATCATGCCGGTGTCGATGGATCACGAAGCCTATCTCGGCGACCGGGTCGAACTGATCGCCGCCGAAAAGGCCGGCATCATGAAGCGCGGCTGCCCGGTGGTCATCGGCGCGCAGGAGAGCGAGACGGCGCTGCAAGTGCTGATCGAAACCGCCGAGCGGCTGGATTGCCCGACCTTCGTCTACGGCCAGGATTTTCTCGCCTTCGAGGAGAGCGGCCGCATGGTCTATCAGGACGAGGACGGCCTGATAGACCTGCCGCCGCCGCGCCTGCCCGGGCGCCACCAGTTCGCCAATGCGGCGGCGGCGATTGCCGCGGTCAAGGCCGCCGGCTTCGAGATCAGCCATCGCGCCGCTGAAAAGGCGATGGCAAAAGTCGCATGGCCGGGCCGCATGCAGAAATTGGCACAGGGCCGGCTGGCGGACCTCGCTCCCAAGGGCGCCGACATCTGGCTCGATGGCGGTCACAATCCGGGCGCCGGCGTGGTGGTGGCGGAAGCCTTGGCCGAGCAGGAGGAAAAGAACCCGCGGCCGCTGTTTTTGATTGCCGGCATGATCAACACCAAGGACCAGAGCGGCTATTTCCGCGCCTTCAAGGGCCTGGTCCGCCATGTCTACACCGTGCCGGTGAGCGTGAGCGACGCCGGTGTGCCGAATGACGAACTGGCGATCCGGGCGACCGAGGCCGGCCTCACCGCCGAGCCGGTCAGCTCCGTCGCCAGCGCGCTGATGCTGCTGCGCGACACCTGGGACGGCCCGGCGCCGCGCATCCTGATCGGTGGTTCGCTGTATCTCGCCGGTGCGGTGCTGGCCGAAAACGGCACGCCACCGACCTGAATCCACACTTTCGCGAGGGAGCCGGTGATGATCAAGGTGAAGCAACTCGCCCATGTCTGCATCTTCGCGCATGATCTGGAAGCGACGCGGGCCTTCTACCGCGACGTGCTCGGCCTCGACACGCAGTTCAACTTCCTGCGCGACGGAAAGGTGTTCGGCTTCTACCTCAATTGCGGCGATCGCAGCCATGTCGAGGTGTTCCAGAAGGACGGCACCAGCCATAGCGAGCTCAACCAGATCAACCATTTCTGCCTTGAGGTGGAAAACATCGATGCGGCGATCGCCCACATCAAGTCGAAAGGCATTGATATCACGGCCAAGAAGCATGCCTGCGACGACACGTTTCAGGCCTGGATCCGCGACCCCAACGGCGTGAAGATCGAGCTGTTCGAATACACCGCAAAAAGCGCGCAATTCACCGGCGGGGATCGCATCGCCGACTGGTAGTATTTTGGCCCGGGGAATCTATCGGGCGGTTGCCCCTCGGGCAGAAGCCCCGATATGCTTGGCGAAGCATGGAGGCAAGCTCGAATGGTTGTGAAGTGTCTTGTTACCGTCGACAACGACCCGCCGGAGGAGCTGATATTTGAATATGCTCCGCGGGTCGGCGATCATGTGATGTTACCGGGAGCCATCGAGCCACCGCACCCAATTGTTCGAGTGGCCCACAGACCGACGCGCCCCAATGATGCATCCGGCCAGCCCAGTGTCGCGTATTTCGTAAGCCGAGAGACGTTTCTCTATCGTGTGTATACGGGCGCTATAGAGGGATATGGGCAGGTCCTGAAGCCCGCGACCGGACGGAAGCCCGGCAAGCCTAGGCAGGCCAAAAAAACCGTGGCTCAAACTAAATAGACATCGGCGGCCGCGGCACCAGTCTGAGGCCTATTTCAGCTCGATCTCGATGAAGGCGTATTCGCCGTCATTGGCGCTGATGACGTCGTGCTCGACGCCTTCCTTGCGGAAGTAGGGCGCGCCCTTCTTCATTTCAGCAAAACTCTCGCCGTCCTTGGTCACCAGCTTCACCTTGCCGTCCATCAGCGGCACCACGACGTAGTCATGGCCATGCCGGTGCCAGCCGGTGTTGTCGCCGGGCTGGAAGCGGTATTCGGTGACGATGACGCGCTCATTGTCGATGAAGACGGTGGCCTTGGCGGATCCGGTCATTCTGTTTCTCCTGTCCAGCCTCAGCAGAAGACATGGAGGCTTCAGGCGCGAGTGCCAGAGAGGTCAGGCGATAACGCCAAAGAAAAGCCCGGCGCGAGGGCCGGGCTTAACGTCTGAAATTTCTACAGGATCAGGCGAGGCTGCCATTGATCCAATGCGACAGCGCGGTCTTCGGGGCGGCGCCGACCTTCATGTCGGCGACTTCGCCGCCCTTGAAGATCATCAGCGTCGGGATCGAGCGCACGCCGAACTGGGCGGCAAGCTCGGGGTTCTCGTCGATGTTCAGCTTGGCGATCTTGATCTTGTCGCCGAGTTCGTTGGCGATCTCTTCCAGCGACGGACCGATCATCTTGCAGGGGCCGCACCATTCGGCCCAGAAATCCACGACGACGGGCTGCGAGGCGTTGAGCACATCGGCCTGGAAATTGCTCTTGTCGACCTTGACGGTGGCCATGCGAAATCCTTTCGAAATTTATCTCGCACCAAATGTGGTGGTTGAGCAGCCCTTCTTCAAGCAGAACTTGTGTCACGCTCCCGTGAGTCGGGCAAGGGCGTCATCCATCGCCTGCGCCGGCAGTTCGATAAGCCTCGGTGCCTCGGTGAACAGCAGTGCTGCCGTCACCGCGCGGCCGGGGTAAAGCGGCTGGAGCAGCGCGCGGTAGAGCGCCAGCTGCAGTATATAGGCCGGCGGCACCTGGGCCAGGCCTGCGGGCGCCGGCCGGTTGGTCTTGTAGTCGACGATCGATACGCGCCCGGGCGTCACCGCCAGCCGGTCGATCTTGCCGGAGATCGAGCGCAGCCTGCCCTTGACCTCGATACTGCCCATGACGGCCACTTCGGCGCGGGACGACGGCGAAAACAGCCCGGCAAAACGCGAATCTCTGAGGATCGCCATCACCGAAGCCAGCGCCTTGTTGCGCTCGGCCTCCGACCAGTCGGCGCCGGCTCGAATGAGATACTGCGCCGCCGCGCCTTGCCGTTCGTCTTCGGCAAAACCGGGCAGCATCTGCAGCAGCTTGTGCAGCGCCAGCCCGCGCATCACGGCAAAACCGGGCTCCGCTTCGCTGTCCAGCACCGGCGAACGCGTATCGACGACCGCCTCCTTGCCCTCGTCGATCAGCGCCGAAGCGCCGGAAGGCGATAGCGGGCGCGGCAGTTCTTCATAAGGCGGCAAAGGGCGAAACAGGTTTGCCGGCAAGAACGGCAAAAGCGGTTGCGGCAGCCGCGCCTCGTCGGCGGCTGCCAGCGCCACCGGCGGCAGCTTGGTGATGACGAAGCGATGCACCGGCTCGCCGCTGGCGGGATGATGGCGCTCCCTGCTTTCCGGCGCTGCCAGCAGCGCGCGGCTGACGATCGAATGCCAGGTGCCGGTGCTGGGCTGACGCTTGCCGTGATAGCCGCAGACGATCAGCCGGTCCTCGGCGCGTGTCATGCCGACATAGAGCAGCCGCCGGTATTCGTCGTCGGCAAGCTCCCGCGCCCTGGCCGAGGCCGCCTTGGAGAAGCCGTTGGCGACATCGGCGGCCGAGCGCCAGAGATAGCCCTTGCCGTCGAAATTGCGGCCCGAAGCGTCGAACGGCATGAGCCGCGGCAGATGCTGGTCGCTGAACGGCGCCGAACCGCCATCGACCAGGAAGACAACAGGCGCTTCCAGGCCCTTGGCGGCATGCACGGTCATGACGCGGACCTCGTCGCGCGTCTGGTCCATCTCGCGCTTGATCTCCGGGCCGGTGTTTTCCAGCGTCGCCAGGAAAGCCTCCAGCCCCGGCAAGCCGGTGCGTTCTTCGGCCAGACAGAAACTCAGGAACTCGTCGAGAATATCGCCGGCTTCCGGTCCAAGCCGGGCGATCATCTTCTTGCGCAGGCCGTCGCGCGCCAGCACCCCGGCGTAGAATTCGAACACCGGCCGGAACGCCGCCTCGTTGGCCCAGCCGTCGAGCCGGGCAACGACATCGGTCAGCGCGGTATTGTCGCCAGCATGCTGGCGTAATGAGGCGATCAGCGATGTTCCGGCTGGCCGTCCGGCGCCAAGCGTAAAAAGCGTCTCCTCCGACACGTCGAAAACCGGGCTGCGCAGCACGGCGGCGAGCGACAGGTCATCCTGCGGCTGGATGAGGAAATGGCCGAGTGCGATCAGGTCCTTGACCGCGATGTGGCCGGGCAGGCTCAGCCGGTCGGCGCCGGCGACGGGAATATCGCGGTCCTTCAGCGCGCGCGACAGCGCATGGACGAAGCGGTCGCGCTTGCGCACCAGCACAAGAATGTCGCCGGCCCTCAGCCTGCGTCCCTTGCCCTCGATGATCTCGCGGTCCTTGAGCCAGGTCTGGATGGTCGCAGCCACGTGCTCGGCCACCCGCACAGCCGGCGCGCTGGCATGATTGACCGGCAACGTCCAGTCGTCGGGCTCCTCGACGGCGTCAGCGCCGAGCGACGGCCAGACCTCGACATAGCCAGGCGCGTCGTTGCGGATCGCCTTGTGGTCGAGCGGATCGGGGTCATGGCTGATGCCGCGCCGCACGCCCGGATCGGCAAAGACGCGGTCGACGGCGGCAAGCACGTCGTCGGTCGACCGGAACGACCAGGTCAGTTTCAGGTCGGCAAACGAAGCATTGGCGGCGTTCACGCGTCCGGAAAACAAGAGCCGGCTGTCGGCGAAGGAATCCGGCGCGGCACCCTGAAAGGAATAGATCGACTGCTTTTCGTCGCCGACGGCGAACACCGTGCGATTGGTCGTGCCGCGCTGGCCGTGGCCGGCAAAGAACTCCTCCGCCAGCCGCTTCACCACCTCCCATTGGTCGGGGCTGGTGTCCTGCGCCTCGTCCAGCAGGATGTGGTCGATACCCTGGTCGAGCTTGTACTGCACCCAGGGGCCGGCATCGGGCCGCGCCAGAAGGTTGACGGTGCGGGTGATGAGGTCGTTGAAATCGAGAAAGCCGCGGCTGCGCTTCAGGCGCTCGTACCGCACGATCAGCCAGTCGGCTATGGTCAACGCCGCGACCGTGCCTTCCAGCATCCGGAACAGCGCCAGCCGGTCGGAGACGTCTGTTATCGACTTGACGGCCGCCAGATAGCGCTCGGGAAGGTCGGGCAGCCGGCCGAGCAGCGCCTTCTTGAACAACTTTGAGGGATCATAGGGGTCGCCATCGGCCTTGAGAAAGGCTTTGCCGAGCATCTGCAGCCGGCGGGTCGGGTCCGTCTCGGCAAAGGCCAAGCGGGCATAGGGCAAGAGATTGTTGAGCACGGTGCGGGCGTCGGTGGCCTCGGCGGCACTGGCGAACACTGCAAAGAAGTCCGGCAGGAAACCCGGCAGCGGCCATACCGATGCCGCTATGTCTTCGGCGCTCTGCCCGGGGCGAAAATGGAATTCGTCGAACAGGGCCTGAAAGCCGCCGCCGTCGCGCCGGACCGCACCGATGAAGCCGCGTAAGCCGTCGCGCTTGCGCACGATTTCGGCGAGCAGCGCATCGAGTCCGTGTTCGCCGCCGCGCTCCAGCACGGTGGCAAAGGCCTCGGCCAGTCCGGTGTCTCCGGCTGACGTGCCCGAAATCATGTCCCGGCGGGCGCCAGCAAACAGCGAGGCCTCCATCTGCGGATCGAGCATTTCGAAATGCGCCGGGATGTTGGCCTCCAGCGGAAACTGGTGCAGCACCGATTCGCAGAAGGCGTGGATGGTCTGGATCTTCAGCCCGCCCGGCGTTTCCAGCGCTTCGGCAAACAGCCGGCGCGCCCGCCGCATCGTGTCGCGGTCGGGTCGGCGGCCGTCCACCGCCTCAATCTTTGTGGCAAGCTCGGCATCGCCGAGCGCCGTCCATTCCGACAGGGTCGAGAACACGCGGTTCGACATGTTGGCGGCGGCCGCCCGCGTATAGGTCAGGCACAGGATCTTCGACGGATCGGTGCCGTTGAGCAGCAGCCGGATGACGCGCTGGGCCAGCACATGCGTCTTGCCCGAGCCGGCATTGGCGGACACCCAGGCCGAGTTCTTCGGGTCGGAGGCGCGCGCCTGGCTGGCGGCGGTTTCGCTGGGGATGGGATAGGCTTTTTTCATGCCTCCCCCGCCTCGTCATCGCTGTCGCCGCCGGCCGACCATTCGAGCACGCGCGCCAGATGGTCGTAATCGCCATCGCTCTCGCCCTCGCGAAAAGGCAGCGCCCGCGACAGATAGCCGGTCGTCGGATCGGCATAGTGGACCAGCAGCTTTTCCAACCGCGCCCAAGCCTCCTCGGCGAGGTCTTCGGCGGTCCGAGGCTGGCGGTTGTAGTCGAGGATGGATTCCTCGAACACTTCGCCATTCGGCTTCAGCCGCACGAATGCGAGCTGGGAGGGCTCGCGCGCGCCAAGCCCCTTGAAGGCGCCGCGCCGGAGCAGCGCCCCTTCGAGCGCCAGCTGTGGCGCCAGCAGCGTGTGGGCCTGCGCCTTGGACGGGGACGAGCCGGTCTTGTAGTCGAGAATGTCGGCCATGCCACCGGCCAAAAGGTCGACGCGGTCGGCATAGCCGGACAGCGTCACGCCGGTGCGGCCGACAGCGGTCTTTTCGGCGCGCTCCTCGGCATGCCGCCGGGCGACGGCGGGAGCGCGGCCGCGCTCCCATTCGATGATGTTGGCGGCAAGCTTTTCGAAGCGCGGCCACCACACAGCCTCGACGTCGGCGGGCAGGGCGATCTC
The DNA here is from genome assembly GCF_040322455.1 of Mesorhizobium sp. M0139. Classification (NCBI taxonomy): domain Bacteria; kingdom Pseudomonadati; phylum Pseudomonadota; class Alphaproteobacteria; order Hyphomicrobiales; family Phyllobacteriaceae; genus Mesorhizobium; species Mesorhizobium sp. M0139. Next base: position 74,689 of record NZ_JAMYTN010000019.1, on the reverse strand, counting down.
GGCAAAGCAGGTCCGGCCGGCAGCGATGAGGCGTTCCAGAGCTTCGGGCGCGCGGGGATCCGCCACCTCTGTCGAGAACAGATGCAGGATGTCATGAAACAGCGTGCCGCGCTCGGCCGCACCGGGATCGCGGATCACCGGTTCGAGCGGCAGAAGGCTCAGAATACGCCTTGCATAGACCGCATAGGGGTCGCGTCGCAACGTCTCGATCGCGGTCACCGAGAAGTGGGTGGGCCGCATGCTCAGCGGCGGTTTCGGCTGCGGTCGCGGCGCGAAATGCTGCCGCTCGCCGGCATCGAGCGCGCGCGCCCAGGCAAGCAATTCGTCGCCGCGCCCGCGCAATGCGGCCGCCGGATCCTTGCCGATGAAGGTGAGGATGCGCTGCAGCCAGCGCGACGGCACCGCCGGTGCGTCGCCGGCTCGGGCGGAGCGCGTCAGCACCACCTTTTTCGCCCCCATCGCCATCTGGAAGTCGTGGGCGGCAAGGCCGATACGGCGCTCTGGCGGCTCGAGATCGATGCCGGTCTTCATCAACCGCGACATGAAGCGATCGCTTTCCGGCTTGCGTGGCCACACGCCTTCGTTCAGCCCGCCAATGACAAGCGTGTCGACGCTCTGCAGCCGTGCCTCCAGCGCGCCCCATATCGCGATGTTGCGGTCTGTGCCTTGCCCCGGCTTGACCGTTTCCGGTGCTACCAGCGCGTCCATCACATCAGGCCATTCGTCGGCCGGGAAGTCGAACGATGCAGACGCGGCGACCACACCGCGCAACAGCTCGGCGAGTTTCTCGCCGGCGTCGCCGGCATAAAATTCAGCCAGGCTGCCCTCCGCCGTGCGGCCGAGATTTTCCAGCGCGGCGACGCTCGCTCTGGTCAACGCGACGAGATCGGCGTTCTCTTCACCGCGAAAGGCGGTCAGCGGCGCCAGTGCCGTCACAAGCCGGCTCAGCATATCGCGGGCATCGTCGATGCCGCGCCCGCTCAGGCGCGAAAACCAGAAGGGCTGGCGCTTGTCCCCGCTCAGCCCGGCGAGACGCTCCTCGAACAGTGCTGGCAAAGAGGCGATGTCGGGGCGTCCGGTGCCGCCGCGCAGCGCCACGAGTTCGATGAGCTCGGCGGCATGGCGCACGCCGGTGCGCTCAAGTCCGAGCCCGAGCAGCGGATGCTTGAGCAGCGACAAAAGGCCGACGGGATCGCCGGGCCGGAATACCGCTTGAAGTGTGAGCCGCAGCAGGCTGGCGGCAGGCGTGTTGGCGAGCGGCGTGCCGCCGGAATCGTCGGCGATCACGCCGAAGCGCAACAGCTCGGCCGAGACGCGCCGCGCCAGCCAGCGGTCGCCGGTAACGAGCGCTGCCCTTAGTCCCGGCTGTTCCACGGCGGTTTTCAGCGCGATGGCGATCGCCGCCGCCTCGTCGCGTTCGCTGGCGGCTTCGATCAGCGTCACGTCGGCGAAGGCCTCGGCGATGTCTACGGCGTTGAAGCATATGCGGGTCTCGGCCCATAATTCCGTGGTCTCGGCCGGCCGCAGCGCCTCGCCGACAAGGGCCGCGCGGAGCGCCAGTGCGGGCTCGGCGGAGACCACTTCCTCGACATCGCCACGCAGCACGCCAATCTTGCCGATCAGCTTGGCCATGCCGTATTGCGGGTGGCCAAGCAGTGCCGGCCGCGCACCGGGCGCCCCAATCGCGGCAAAAGACGGTTCGTCCAGCATCCCATCGAGCCCGGGCAGCACCACGGCGCCGTTGGGCAGGCTGGCGACCGTGGCAAGCAGTTCGGCCGTGGCGGGAATAGAGCCCGTCGAGCCGGCGGCGATCACCGGGCCTTTGGGCGGGTTGCGTTCCAGCCGCTTCGCCTCGCGCCGGATCAGCGCATTGCGGTGCGCGGCCGGGTTGGAGCGGTCGCGCTCCTCCAGCAATTTCGGCCAGGCCTCGGTGACGATACGGAGGAAATCGAGCGTCACAAGCCACCATCCGGCAAGATTGCCGGTGACCAGATCGGCAAGCCTGGTCCAGTCCGTGCCTTCGGTTTCGATCTCGTCCATCAGCCGGGCGAGGTCGCGCGCCAGCCAGATCGCATCGGCGGCGGAGGCCGGCACGACGATCTCTTCGTTGAACATATCAAGGACATGCGCCGGCAAGGTGCGCTTCCAGGCCCGCACCAGCGGCGCCAGTAGCAGCAGGCGTTCGATGGCTGCGATCGGCGGCGCCATTTCAAGCTCGGTCGGCGTGCCGGCGTCGAAGGCGGCTTCGTCCTCGTCGAACTCTCCGAGCGGGCGGATGACCGGCAGGATCGCCGAACGGCGGCTCCCCCCCGGTCCCGAAAGCGCGTCGACAAAAGCGCCGCGCAGCGCACGGGCCGCGCGCCGTGTCGGCACATAGATGGTGACATCAGCCAGCGCCAGCGGATCGCCGTCGAACCGGAAGCCGGGCACCAGCCGTCCGGCCAGCAAGGCCTCGGCCAGAGTCGGCAGGAATGGCGCTCCGGGCGGGATCGAAAGAACGCGGCGCGCGCCGCTCATACCACCTTCGCGAGAGCTTCGGCGGCGGCCGCTTCCGCCTGCGGAATGGCGTCGGGAGTGCCGACGGTGATCCAGCTTCCGCGCATCTGCATGCCGAACAGACGGCCAGAGGCGATTGCCTTGTCGAAATAGGTGTTGAGCGAATGCGCCCCGGCCGGCGCATCCCTGAAGATGGCGGGATTGACGATTGCCGCTCCGGCATAGATCAACCCGGCCGGATCGCCTTTCGAGCGCCGCAGGCCGCCATCCGGCGCCATCAGGAAATCCGTGCCGACACCGTGTCCGGTGGCCGAGTCGAGATCGGTAAGCATCAGCAGAATATCCATTTTCGCGCCGTCCCATGCAAGGGCAAGGCGCTCGAGGCTGGGCTGGCCGCTGTCGATCCAGAACGTATCGGCGTTGATGATGTAGAAGGGGTCGCTGCCCAGCAGCGGCAATGCCTTGACGATGCCACCCGCCGAATTCAGCAGTGCGTCGCGCTCGTCGGAAATGACGATCTTTGGCGCCCGCCTGTGGGCGATATGGGCGACGATCTGGTCCGGCAGATAGTGCACGTTGACGATGGCTTTCTCGACGCCGGCCGCTTCGAGACTGTCCAGCCCCCAGTCGAGCAAGGTCCTGCCGGCGATCCGCACCAGCGGCTTCGGCATGGTGTCGGTGATCGGCCGCATGCGCTTGCCAAGACCCGCCGCCAGCACCATCGCTGTGGTCAAGGTCACGGGAGCCGTTCCTCCAGCAGGCCATGTGCCATGTAAAACTCCTTCAGCTGAGCCAGCGCCGGGTGCGCCAGCGCCCGCCTGAGATAATCGCGGATGCGCGGCAGGTGTCGGAGATAATAGGGCTTGCCGTCGCGCTTTTCGAGCCGCACGAAAATGCCGAGGATCTTCGAATTGCGCTGCGCCGCCATGATCGCATAGGCCGCGCGGAAGGCGTCCTCATCGAAGCCGCCGGCGGCGTGGCGCGCAGCGACATAGGCGTCCACGGTCCGCTGCTCGATATCGGGCGAAACGGTGACGCGGGCATCCATGGCCAGCGACGCAACGTCATAGGCCGCCGGACCCATCAGCGCGTCCTGGACGTCGACGATGCCGAGGCGGTCGTGGCCTTTGCGGTCACCGCGCCAGATGATGTTGGGCGAATGGAAGTCGCGCAGCATCAGCGTGTATTCCTGTGTGTCCAGCCGATCGAGAACCGCGTTCCATTCCCTGTGATAGCCGGCGCGTAAAGCCTCGCTTGCCGGGCTGCCGGTCACCATCGGCACATACCAATCGACCAAGAGATCGGCTTCGATCAGCATGGCGTCGCGATCGAAGGGCGGCACCTCGTGGAAGACGCCTGGGACGGCTTCCATGCGCTGCAGCCAGGTCTTGCCATGCATCATGGCCAGCAATTCGGCTGCTGCCGTGTAGCGCTCGGCCGCCGGCTCACCATTGCCGTCGAGAAAACCTTCCGAGCCCAGATGCTCCAGCAGCAGAAACCCTTGCTCGAGATCCTCGGCATGGATTTTTGGGACACTGACACCTTGCGCCAGCAGCGCCTTGTCGATGGCGACGAAGGCGGTGACCGACTGCGCGGTGTGGGCGATCACGGCATAGGGCTTGCCGTCGCGCACCGGCGGCCCCAGCACCAGCCGCGGCGAATTCATCAGCACGCGCGGCGCAAGGCCGGCGCGCGAGACGATCTCATAGGAGCGCGCCGAGGCGTCGCCGACGAAATGGCGCCGCGCGGCGTCGCCCCAACCGGCCGTTTTGAGGAAATCGCGCATCGCCAGCGATCGGGCCACGCGTTCGAAGGCAACGCCTTGGCCCGATAGTTTCGCCAGGCGGCCTTCGCCCTGATGGACGAGTTCGATCCAGATCGACGTCCTGGGCAGAGCGGCCTCCGCCCGTTCCGGCCACTCGACAAGGGCAGCGCCCTGCAGCAGCGCCTCGTCGAAACCCAGCTCGTCCATCTCGCCGGCCGAGGACAGGCGATAGAGATCGAAATGGTGCACGGGGATGCGCGTGTCGTAGCTTTGCACCAAGGTGAAGGTAGGGCTCGGCACATCGAGGCCGGCATCGTCGGCCAGCGCCCTGATCAGGGCCCGCGCCAGCGTCGACTTGCCGGCGCCGAGATCGCCCTTGAGCGCCAGCACGTCGCCCGGCCGCAGCGCCATGGCCAGGTCCTCGCCGAGCCTTGCGGTCGCAGCCTCGTCGGCGAGAAAACGCTCCAGCACAACAACGGTCATCGAGCGCGCTACTCGGCCGCGGCGCGGATGCCCGACGGTGCATCGGGGAAGGTGCAGATGACGGTGGTGCCCTTGTCCTTGCCGGTCTCGATGCGCACGCTGCCGCCGTGCAGCTCGACAAAGCTCTTGACGATCGACAGGCCTAAGCCCGCACCGCGCCGGCGCCCGCCATTGGTGCGCGGCTCGAAGCGGCGGAACACCGAATCGAGCAGGTCCGGCGGCATGCCGGGGCCGTTGTCATGGACGGAGAATTCCACACCTTGCTCCAAATGCCGGCAGGCAAGCGTGATAGTGCTCGCCTCCGGCGCGTAATTGGCGGCGTTGCTGAGCAGATTGTAGAGGATCTGGCGAACCCGGGTCTCGTCGCCGTGAAAACTCTTCGGCGCCGCAGCGGCGTCGATCCGGAGCTTGATCGAATGCTCTTGCAGCCGGTCGGCGACCAGTTCGGCCGCGGCCTCGATGGTGCGCTCGACGCTTACTTCCGAAATGTCGAGCTGCATGATGCCGGCGTCGACGGTGGCGAGGTCGAGTATGTCGTTGACGATGGTGAGCAGCACCGAGGATGACGAGCCGACATGCTCGACATATTCGCGCTGCTTTGGGCTGAGCGGCCCGGTCGCCGGCAGCGACAGAAGCTCGGTGAAGCCGATGATGTTGGTCAGCGGCGAGCGCAGCTCGTAGGAGACATGCTGCACGAACTCGTTCTTCAGCTGGTCGGATTTCTGCAGCGCTTCGTTCTTGTCCTTCAGCGCGCGCTCGACATTGACGCTGTCGGTGACGTCCACAAAGGTCATCATCACCTGGCCGTTGGGCAGCGGGATGACGGCGTAGCTGAGCACTGTGCCGTTCTTCAGTTCGGTCTGGCCATGGCGGTCGCGGCGCTCGTCGTCGAAACCGGTGATGGCGGCGACGAACCCGCCCCACGGGCTGTCGACGGCGCGCTGGTCGCTGAGATCGCGGATCGCCGAGACATGGACGTTGGGCTTGATCACATCCTGGCTCAGTCCCCACAGCGCGACAAAGGCCGGGTTCGACAGGCGCAGCCGCCCATCGGGACCGAACACGGCGACGCCTTCGGCCAGATTGTCGAGCGTTTCGCCCTGGACCCGCACCGCCGTCTGGTAGCGGCTTTCGAGGTCCATCTTCTCGGTCAGGTTCTCGAACACCCAGGTCACGCCGCCCTTCGGCTGCGGGTTGGCCACCACCCGGATGGTCTTGCCGTCGGGCAGATGCCACCAATGCTCTTGCGATTCCACCGCGCGGTAGGCGCCAAGCAGGCCTTCTTTCCAGCGCCGCCATTCCGGCTGCTCGGCGATCTTGCCTTCGCTGCGCAGCCGGTCGAGCAGCAGCGCATTGTCGGGCGCGCTGTGCAGGAAGCCCGGGTCCAGCCCCCACAGTTTCTGGAACGCCTGGTTGAAGAAGCGCAACTTCTCGTTGGCATCGAAGATCGCCACCGCCGTGTTGAGCTGGTCGAGCGTGTCGGCATGGCTGCGCACCGTGCGCTCATATTCGCCGCGAATGGTTTCGGTGGCGCTGGTGTCGCAGGCAAGACCGGCCGAGCCGTCGGCACCGGCGAAGTCGGTGACGGCGAACACCCGGCGGTCGCCCTCGATCACCGTCGACAGCGTCTGTTCGAAGATCGGGCGCGATTTGTGCTGCGCGGCGATCTGTTCGCGCGCTTGGGCGCCGAGGAATTCCTTGGCTTCGCGCACGGCGGTCTCGGCGTTCGGTGCCTCGACCGCTCCGGCATAGGCACGGTTGACCCATTTCAGCCGCCCGTCGGTGGCGCGCAGCCAGGCCGGCATCGGCAAGGCGTCGAGCAGGCCGATCATGGTCTCGTAGTCGGCGGCCAGACGCTGGTTCTCGATCTTCAGCCTGGCTTGGCTCCTCTGAGTTTCCGACAGCGAGACGAAGCGCACCAGCACATGCGCGGCGCTCTTGCGGCCATGCACTTCAAGCGGCGCCCCGGCCTGCGATTCGATCACGAGATCAAAGGGTTTCGCTTTCTCGCGCAGACCAGCGACGGCATTTTCGAGCGCCGCCGCCGAGCGCGGCATCAGCCAGCGGCCGAAGGCGAGGAAGGCTGCACGGTCGTCCGGCGCACCGCTTTCCAGCGGCAGCGTGCCGATCAGCTCCGGCTTCTTGTTCTCCGACGCCCAGACGATGACGCGCTGGTCACGCAGATTGAGCAGCGCCTCGGAGCGCTGCAGCGCCGCATTGATGTCGGCAATGCGGGCTCTGAGTTCGACATTCTGCGCCGAGGTGCGGGCTCTTTCGCGGATCAGGAAGATGGCCGAGACCAGTGCCGCGCCCATGACGCCGACGAACATGGCGAGCTGGATGACTTCGACCGCGCTGACCGACAGTCCGGCCTTCTGCGCAATGGCCGGCTCGGCATGGGCGGCAAACGAGGTGAGCGGGCCGGCAAGAGCTGAGGTGGCAAGAAAGCCGGCGGTGCGGGCGCCAACGCGCCTCTTCAGGCCACCGCCTGTCGTGACGGAGCCATTGCTATCGGAATCGTCATGGCCGCCGGAAACGGCCGATCCCGCGCGAGGCGGGTTTTCCCCCGGCATGCCTTGGTCCTCTTCGCCGCCTGAATGCAAGACCGCCTAGATCAGGATCACGTTTGATGAAACGCCCTTCTGACCTAACTCTTTTCTAAAGAGCATGATCTTTTCCGAAAACCGCTTCCCACTTTTCGCTGACGCGGTCCTTCGGTTCGAATCATGCTCTCGATGCGTACGCCGGCCTCGTCCCCGGCCCACGAATCAGCACAATAGCGCGTGCTGGAATCGGCGTGAAGAATCATCCGCGCAAAAAAGAAGCCGGGCGAAAAGTCAATCGCCCGGCTTCAATATCTAGTGGTAAACGCCGCTTTGGCTAATAGCGGTAGTGTTCCGGCTTGAACGGACCCTGCGGGGTCACGCCGATATAGGCGGCCTGTTCGCCGGAAAGTTCGGTCAGGCGGGCTCCAAGCTTGTCGAGATGCAGACGCGCCACCTTCTCGTCGAGGTGCTTGGGCAGCACATAGACCTGGTTCTGGTACTGGCCGGGCTTGGTGTAGAGCTCGATCTGCGCCAGCACCTGATTGGTGAACGAAGCCGACATCACGAAGCTCGGATGACCGGTCGCGTTGCCGAGGTTGAGCAGGCGCCCCTCGGACAGCAGGATCATCCGCTTGCCGTCCGGGAAGGTTATCATGTCGACCTGCGGCTTGACGTTGGTCCATTGCAGGTTGCGCAGCGACGCGACCTGGATCTCATTGTCGAAGTGGCCAATATTGCCGACGATCACCATGTCCTTCATCGAGCGCATGTGGTCGAGGGTGACCACATCCTTGTTGCCGGTGGTGGTGATGACGATGTCGGCGGTCGGTGCGGCATCTTCCAGCGTGACGACTTCAAAGCCGTCCATCGCCGCCTGCAGCGCGCAGATCGGATCGACTTCGGTGACCTTGACGCGGGCGCCGGCGCCCTTGAGCGAAGCCGACGAGCCCTTGCCGACGTCGCCGTAGCCGCAGACGACCGCAACCTTGCCGGCCATCATGGTGTCGGTGCCGCGGCGGATGCCGTCGACCAGCGATTCCTTGCAGCCATATTTGTTGTCGAACTTCGACTTGGTGACCGAGTCGTTGACGTTGATCGCCGGGAAGGGCAGCAGGCCCTTCTTCTGCAGCTGGTAGAGTCGGTTGACACCCGTGGTCGTCTCTTCGGTGACGCCGCGGATGGCTTCCTTCTGCTTGGTGAAGAACCCGGGCGAAGCCTTCAGCCGCTTCTTGACCTGGGCGTAGAAGTATTCCTCTTCCTCGCTCTGCGGGTTGGACAGCACGTCCTCGCCGGCTTCGGCGCGGGCGCCGATCAGTATGTACATGGTGGCGTCGCCGCCATCGTCGAGGATCATGTTGGAAAGGCCGCCATCGGCCCACTGGAAGATCCTGTCGGTGTAGTCCCAGTACTCCTCGAGCGACTCGCCCTTGACGGCGAACACCGGGATGCCGGCCTCGGCGATGGCCGCGGCCGCATGGTCCTGGGTCGAGAAGATGTTGCACGAGGCCCAGCGGATATCGGCGCCAAGCGCCTTCAGCGTCTCGATCAGCACCGCCGTCTGGATGGTCATGTGCAGCGAGCCGGTGATGCGCGCACCTTTCAACGGCTTCTTGTCGCCGAATTCCTCGCGGCAGGCCATCAGGCCCGGCATTTCGGTTTCGGCGATATCGAGTTCCTTGCGGCCCCAGCCGGCAAGCGAGATGTCGGCGACCACATAGTCCTTGCTACCTGTCATGGCAGTGCTCCGGTGTGATTTGTCTTCAGAATGCGCCTGCGCCACACGGCGCGTCGAAGGGCGCGGAATGCCGGCCTGACTAGCAGATCGCCGCCAAGACGACAATGGGATATAAAGAAATCTTTATGCGCGTATGTGTTTACGGGGATGCATGCCGCCCAAAAGTATCCCGCGGTTTTGGGACAACGGCGTTCAAAGCAAAAACTTCAGCACTCTTCGCCGAAGCGCGAGGCGACCAGCTGCTCCAGCGCGTCCATCGCCGCTGCGGCTTCAGCGCCGCTGGCTGTGACGCGGATCGAATAACCGGGGCTCGCCGCCAGCATCATCAGCCCCATGATCGAGGTGCCGCCGACCTTGAGACCATCCTTCTCGACATGGACGGTGGCGTCGAAGCCGCTGGCGACCTGGACGAACTTCGCCGAGGCTCGCGCATGCAGGCCGCGCTGGTTGACGATCGGGAACTCGCGCACGATCTCACCGGGCGACAGCGCGTTCATTTGCTGCTCAGCAGCTGACTTGCGACGTTGATGTATTTGCGCCCCGCAGCCTGCGCCTCGTCGAGCGCGGTCGCCATGTTGTCGCCCTTGCGGATCGACGACAGCTTGATCAGCATCGGCAGGTTCATGCCGGCGATGACCTCGGTGCGACCGGATTCCATCACCGAAATGGCAAGGTTGGAAGGCGTGCCGCCGAACATATCGGTCAGAACGATGACCCCGGTCCCGGTGTCGACGCGGCCGACGGCGTCGACGATATCGCGCCTACGCTGCTCCATATCGTCATCGGCGCCGATTGCCACGGTTTCGAAATTGTCTTGTGGCCCCACGACATGTTCCACGGCATGGCGGAACTCGGCGGCCAGTTGACCGTGCGTTACAAGCACGAGTCCGATCATTCTATGGTGGCTCCCGTCATCGCCGCTTCACAGGCGCTTTTTATGCTCGCCGGCCATCCCAGGCGGCGGGAGCGCTATCTTGTCGACGCGCGGCGCGTTGACAAGCCCAAAATTGCGTCGGCCATGGCCAATTTGACGCATTGCAGCAAAAAACCGGCGGCGGATCATACGAAAGGCGCAATCGCCAGCCGCGCCATTACCGCCGGCAAAGCCGCAGTGACGTTGCGCTGAACGAGGTCGATGCGCGGCACCACACAGCCGGCAATGGTCGCGCTCGCCTCTTCCTGGAAACGCTCCACAGCGTTTGCGGCAACCAGCTGGATCGTAAGGTCGATGACCCCCACGGGTTCGAACAAAAGCGGCTTCGGACCAAGCCCGGGCACCTCTGCGAGGCCGGCAATGCTGGCGGGCGCATGGCAGACCAGCCGCCCGAAACGCGCCGCGACAAACAGCTGGTCGTCGCCGATCAGCCGCGCAAACAGCCCGAGCCGGCTGAAATGGTCGATGAGCGCCAGCGCCAGCGTTGTCTTGCCCGAGCCGGACGGCCCGGTGATCAGGACGCCCCGCTCCCCAATCAGGACTGCGGTGGCATGGATGTTCTCGGGTTCCGCGGTGGGATCGGGCATACGCAGCCGCGATCAGCCTTCGGCCGGCAGCGTGACGACGAAGCGCGCGCCCTTGATGTCGCCGGGCTTGGTGCCGGGGATGTTCTCGGCGGTCAGCGTGCCGCCATGGGCTTCGACGATCTGCCTGGATATCGACAGGCCAAGCCCCGAATTCTGGCCGAACGCCTCGCCCGCCGGGCGGTCGGTGTAGAAGCGCTCGAAGATGCGGTCGATGGCGTCCGGGCGGATGCCGGGGCCGTTGTCGTCGACGGTGACGATGTTGACCTTGCCCGCGCGTGCCAGCGAAATGGCGATATGGCCGTGGTCCTCCGGCACGAAGGAGCGGGCATTCTCGATCAGATTGGTGATGACCTGGCCGATCCTCAGATCATGGCCGGTGACGAAATAACCTTTGACGCCTTGCGGCAGCTTGGCGGCCTTGAACTCGATCTCGACAGCCTTTTTGTTGCGCGTCGCCTCGCGCGACACGGCGACGAGGTCGGTGATGAATTTCTTCAAATCGACCGTGGCGGCATCCTCACGCGCCAGTTCGGCGTCGAGGCGCGAGGCATCGGAAATGTCGGTGATCAGCCGGTCGAGACGCCGGACATCGTGCTGGATGATCTCCATCAGCCTGCCGCGTGAATTGTCGTTCTTGGCAAGCGGCAAGGTCTCCACCGCGCTGCGCAGCGAGGTCAGCGGGTTCTTCAGCTCGTGCGAGACATCGGCGGCGAAGCTTTCGATCGCCTCGATGCGGGCATAGAGCGCATTGGTCATGTCGCGCACCGCGACCGACAAATTGCCGATCTCGTCCTGGCGGTCGGAAAAGTCGGGGATCTCCTCGCGGCTCTTGACGCCGCGCCGCACCCGCACTGCCGCCGCCGATAGCCGGCGCAGCGGATTGGCGATGGTGGATGCGAGCAGCATCGACAGGATTGCGGTGACCAGGGCGGCGATGCCGAACACGCGCAAAATAGCCTTGCGCTCGGCGGCGACGATCTTGTCGATGTCGCCGCCTTCCGTCGACAGCATCAGCACGCCGAGAACGGCGCGGAAGCGCTGGATCGGCACCGCCACCGAAACGATCTGCTCGCCCTGTTCGCTCACCCGCACGATCGTCGACGGACTGCCGGTCAGCGCCTTGACCACTTCCGGGAAGGCCGCACCGTTGCCGCCGGGCTGCTCATGGTAGACGGGCAGGTCCTTGTTGCGGAAGAAGTCGAAGACGAATTTCTGCACGCGCTCCAGCATATCCGGCTGCTCGTCCTCGACCGGAGGCAGGTCGTAGCGCAGGATCTGGCCGCGCGAGTAGAGATGGCGCGAATCGAGCAGCAGATTGGCGTCGCGGTCATAGATGCGGGCCCGGGTGCGCGTCGGCGAAATCAGCCGCCGCAGCACCGGCGCGACGCGCTCGGGGTTGATCGGGAAATCCAGATTGTCGAGCTGGTCTGAGCCCGGCCCGAGGCTTTCACCGGCCTGCAGTTCGAGCAGTTTTTCCGGATCGATGCTGATCGAATCGGTCTCGACCGTCGCCGACGCGGCAATGGCGCCGGCGATGATCTCGCCCTGCGTCATCAGGCTTTCGACGCGGGCATCGATCAGCCCGTCACGGAAGGTGTTAAGATAGAGGATGCCGGTGACCAGCACGGCGAGGCCGGCCAGGTTGAGGAACAGGATGCGCCGGGTCAGGCTGGAAAAGATGTGGTGGCCGAGGAAGCGGCGCATCGGCACCGTCAACCTCGACAGGAATGCGGGCAGAATCCGCGACCGCCTGACAGCGCTCGTTCGTCTGCTCCGCTGTACATCCACTGCCATCGAATAGCAGCTCCCGCCTAGTCTTTGGTTTTATGCATGTCGTCGTCCCAAAAACGCGACCACTTTTGGGCGACATGCATCAACTCAAGCTTCGCGGAACCGGTATCCGACTCCGTAAAGGGTTTCGATCATTTCGAAGTCGTCATCGACGGCCTTGAACTTCTTGCGCAGCCGCTTGATGTGGCTATCGATGGTGCGGTCGTCGACATAGACCTGCTCATCATAGGCCGAATCCATCAGCGCATCACGGCTTTTTACCACGCCGGGGCGCTGCGCCAACGAGTGCAGGATGAGAAATTCGGTGACCGTCAGCGTCACCGGCTCGCCCTTCCAGGTGCAGGTATGGCGTTCCTGGTCCATGACCAGCTGCCCGCGTTCCAGCGAACGGGCCTGCTGGCTGGGCGCCTTTGCCGCAGCTTCGCGGGCGCTGGCGCGGCGCAGCACGGCGCGCACCCGCTCGACCAGCAGGCGCTGCGAGAACGGTTTGCGGATGAAATCATCGGCGCCCATCTTGAGGCCGAAAAGCTCATCGATCTCATCGTCCTTCGAGGTCAGGAAGATCACCGGCAGGTCCGACTTCTGCCGCATCCGGCGCAACAGCTCCATGCCGTCCATGCGCGGCATCTTGATGTCGAGGATGGCGAGATTCGGCGGCCGCGCCGCCAGGCCTTCCAGCGCCGACGCACCATCCGTGTAGGTCTCGACGCGATACCCCTCGGACTCGAGGGCGATCGACACCGATGTCAGAATGTTGCGGTCGTCATCGACAAGCGCGATTGTTGCCATTTCAAGCGGCTCCCTCATGAGCTGTCCCTTCTGTCTTAGAGAAGGGGCTTTTGCAGGACAAATTAGGTACAAAATGTGGCACAGGCTCCACCCGCTGTCGCGGACGGCTTGCCGGCGGCCCCATCGGAACCTCTACACGGGTTGGACGATCACTGTGTGCCAATCCTTTGGGCAACCACTGCGATTTTTTGCACATATAAACGATTTAAACAACTTTCAAAATTTTTAAATCGATTAATGATTTGATATCATTTGGGTTTTCTGGTTCTCACCGTCTCAGCCCCTAACGCGGGCTCGCCGGAAACGCGCCGGCAAAGTGCGGCGAATCCAGAAGAAGGGACCCTTGATGTCGGAAGTCGGCAAACGCAATTCTGCTTGCGCGATCGATCGTATCGGCCTGAAAACCACCGGCACGGTGCATTATAATTTTGGTGCGGCCGCCCTTTATGAGGCAGCGATCCGCCGTGGCGAGGCCCGGTTGACCGCCGGCGGCGCGCTGCTTGCCGAGACCGGCCAGCACACCGGCCGCTCGCCCAAGGACAAGTTTGTCGTCCGCGATGGCGCCACCGAGCCCCATGTCTGGTGGGACAACAACAAGGCGATTTCGGCGGGCCAGTTCGAAATGCTGCTCGCCGATTTCCTTGTCCACGCCGCGAATAGGGATCTCTATGTGCAGGACCTCGTCGGCGGCGCCGATGCCGAGCTGAAGCTGCCGACGCGGGTCATCACCGAATTCGCCTGGCACTCGCTGTTCATCCGCAATCTTTTGATCCGCCCGCAGGCCGCCGAGCTCGAGGATTTCGTGCCGGAGATGACGATCATCGACCTGCCGTCCTTCCGCGCCGATCCGGCCCGTCACGGCAGCCGCACCGATACGGTGATTGCGGTCGATCTCGCCCGCAAGATCGTGCTGATCGGCGGCACTTCCTATGCCGGCGAGATGAAGAAGTCGGTGTTCACCATGCTGAACTATCTGCTGCCGGAAAAGGGCGTCATGCCGATGCACTGCTCGGCCAATGAGGGCCCGGGCGGCGACGCAGCGATCTTCTTCGGCCTGTCGGGCACCGGCAAGACGACGCTGTCGGCCGATCCGTCACGTACGCTCATCGGCGACGACGAGCACGGCTGGGGACCGCACGGCATCTTCAACTTCGAAGGCGGCTGCTACGCCAAGACGATCCGGCTGTCGGCCGAGGCCGAGCCGGAGATTTTCGCCACCACGCAGCGTTTCGGCACGGTGCTGGAAAATGTCGTGCTCGACGCCGACCGCGTGCCGGACTTCAACGACGGCCGGCTCACCGAAAACACGCGCTGCGCCTATCCGCTCGACTTCATTCCCAATGCCTCGAAGAGCGGACGCGCCAGCCATCCGAAAAACATCATCATGCTGACCGCCGATGCCTTCGGCATCATGCCGCCGATCGCACGGCTGACCCCGGCGCAGGCGATGTATCACTTCCTCTCCGGCTACACCGCCAAGGTGGCCGGCACCGAGAAGGGCGTTACCGAGCCGGAAGCGACTTTCTCGACCTGCTTCGGCGCCCCGTTCATGCCGCGCCACCCCAAGGAATACGGCAATCTGCTGCGCGAGCTGATCGCCCGCCACGGCGCCGATTGCTGGCTGGTCAACACCGGCTGGACCGGCGGCGCCTACGGCACCGGCAAGCGCATGCCGATCAAGGCGACGCGCGCCTTGCTGGCCGCAGCGCTTGACGGTTCGCTGAAGGCGTCCGGTTTCCGCACCGACGCCAATTTCGGCTTCGAGGTGCCGGTTGCTGTGCCTGGCGTCGACAGCGCCATTCTCGACCCGCGTTCGACCTGGGCCGACAAGGCAGCCTATGACCGGCAGGCAGCGCGATTGGTCGGCATGTTCGCCGTCAACTTCGAGAAATTCGAGAGCCATGTCGATGCCGTCGTGCTCGGCGCAGCACCCCGCCTGCAGGAAGCTGCGGAATAGTCCAGGCATCTTCACCGAAGCATCCTTGAAAGGCGCGGTCTCGATCGGGCCTTTTCTTTTTTGGTCCGCCGCGCCATGACTGCGGCATGCCTATCGACGACATCATCATATCAGACGAAGCCGTAATCCATCCGGGCGACCTGCACGAGGATTTCATCCGCTCGTCGGGTCCCGGCGGCCAGAACGTCAACAAGGTGGCGACCGCCGTCCAATTGCGCTTCGACGCCGCCAATGCAGCTGGCCTGTCCGAACGCGTGCGCGCGCGCATGATCAAGCTCGCCGGCCAGCGCGCCACCAAGGACGGCGTCATCGTCATCGAGGCCGGCCGCTTCCGCACCCAGGAGCAGAACCGGGCCGATGCCCGGGCAAGGCTGACGGCGCTGGTCGCCAAGGCCGCGGAACCGCCGCCGCCGCCGCGCAAGAAGACCAGGCCGTCGAAAGGCTCGGTGGAGCGGCGGCTGCAAAGCAAGGCAGGGCGCGGCACGATCAAAAAGCTGCGCGGCCGGGTAGAGAACGACTAAGGACCGCGCCGACTGCGTGCATAAAGCGGCCTCCCCTGCCGCAGCCGCAAGGTTTCACCATTGCCACAGAAAGGGAGGCCGACAACGGTGGCTTTCGGGTCGCCGTTTCTGATTGGCGGTGGCATGGTTTCAGTATCAACCGGAGGCGAAGTCATGCTCGTTCTGCCCAAAGGCGTCCGCCACATGCCTGGTTATCTGTCCCGCGCGGCGCAGGAAGCGCTGGTCGAAGAGGTGAGGACAATTGTACAGCGGGCGCCGCTGTACGTGCCGGCGATGCCGCGGACCGGTAAGGAGATGAGCGTGCGCATGACCAATTGCGGCACGCTCGGCTGGGTCACCGACAAGGAGCTGGGCTATCGCTACCAGCCAACGCACCCACTCACCGGAGAGCCATGGCCGCCGATCCCGGACGCGCTGCTGCAATTGTGGCGGGAGGTCGCCGCCTATCCGAATCCGCCGGAGGCCTGCCTGGTCAATTTCTATACGCAGGACGCCAAAATGGGTCTGCACCAGGATCGCGACGAAGCCGATTTCTCGGCCCCAGTGGTCTCGGTGTCGCTTGGCGACGATTGCCTGTTCCGGGTCGGCCAAGTGACGGGCAGGGGGGCCACACGCGACGGCGGCACCAAATCGTTCCGCCTGAAAAGCGGCGACGTCGTCGTGCTCGGCGGCGAAGGCCGGCTCTGCTTCCATGGCGTCGACCGCATCTACCCGTCGACATCGGCGCTGCTGAAAAATGGCGGCAGGATCAATCTGACGCTGCGGCGGGTGACCTTGCCTTGAAGAGGTGAGAGTGCATTCTTGCACTTACTGAACCACTGACCTTGCGAATGAAAAATCCCTAACGGAATTTAAGGTTTCGGCCGCTAGTCTGCGCCAAAACGTCATCATTCCCGGTGTGGATACCATGCTCGAAATCGAATCCGAAGTGATTTGGCGCTACATTCGAAATGCCGCATGGCGCACGGTTTCGATCGCCCGCTCGGATGCATCGCTCTACCTGTTCATTGGCATCTACACTGCAACGGGGCTGGGGTTTCTGGCTTGGGTCGGCGCGCTCCATCGCACCGCATACCAGACCTACGTGCCGATATGGCTTATGGTTTTCGGTTTCGTGCTGCCGGCGGTATCGCTTCTCCTGGAAACCGGCTGGCTTTTGCATCGATTTGAGCGTCGGCGGAAATTTGCTGCGGGCAAGATGTTCTCAGCCGAGCGGATGGCGGTTCTCTTTTCCGGCATATGTCTGTTGATGGGCATCATGATTTTCCAAAGCACCTTCACCTCGGTCAAGAACGGCATGTCCGTCCTGTGGAAAGGTTTCCCCTATGATCGCGCCTTGGCGGATATCGATGCCTATCTGCATTTCGGCACTGATCCGTGGCGATGGCTCTACGTTATCGGCAAGCATGACTGGGTACGGGAATCCGTCGGATGGAACTACGACATGCTGTGGTTCATCATTTGCTACAGCATGCTGTTTTTCATGGTCACGTCACCACGCACCACGCATCTGAAGAGACGCTATGTGCTGTCCTTCATGGTGGTGTGGGTGGTCGTCGGAAACATCCTGGCCGGGCTGTTCATGTCGGCCGGACCGGCGTTCTACGGCTATGTCACCGGCGATGTGCCACGCTTCGGTGAACAGCTTTCGTTTCTTGCGCAAAGCCCGTCGGCGAGTTCCGCCGCCGTGTACCAGCAGTATCTGTGGACGCTCCAGACCGAGGGTGTGACTGGACTCGCGTCGGGAATATCGGCATTTCCAAGCGTTCATGTCGCCTTGATCACCCTGAATGCGGTGTATACCTGGGAGTACGACCAGCGGTTGGGCGCCATCGCATTTCTGTATGTCGCCTTCATAGTCGCGAGTTCGGTCTATCTTGGTTGGCACTATGCGATCGATGGTTATGCGGCGGTCGCGCTCACGATCGCCCTATGTGCGGCCGTCCGCAAGCTGGTACCCGACGGCGAAATCCTGATGCCAGGCCCGGCCCGGCAATCGGCGGCTGGCGGCAGCCGCCCGGAGGCGGCCGTCACAGTTTCCTGAGCGCCACTTCCTCGACAAGATGATTGGCGCCCTTGCGCAGGATGAGGTCGGCCCGCGCCCGTGTCGGCACGATGTTCTCGCGCAGGTTTTTCAGGTTGATGTTGGCCCACAAGCCTTCCGCAATGGCGCGCGCGGCGTCTTCCGAAAGCTGCGAATAGCGGTGGAAGAAGGAGTCCGGATTGCGGAACGCCGTCTCGCGCAGGCGCATGAAGCGGGCGATGTACCATTGGTGGATCAGCTTTTCGTCGGCATCTATATAAATGGCGAAATCGAAGAAATCCGACAGGAACGGCACGATCTTGCCGTCCTTCGGCAATTTGCCGGGTTGCAGAACGTTGATGCCTTCGAAGATCAGAATGTCGGGCCGGTCGATGGTGACGAACTCGCCGGGAATGACGTCATAGGTCAAATGCGAATAGACGGGCGCGCGGACATTGCGCTGCGCCGACTTGATGCCCGAGAGGAAACGCAGCAGCGCACCGACATCGTAGCTGTCGGGAAAGCCCTTGCGCTCCATCAGATTGTCGCGTCGCAACACCTTGTTGGGCAGCAGGAACCCGTCGGTAGTGATGAGATCGACCTTGGGGCTCGACGGCCAGCGCGCCAGAAGCTCCTTCAGCACGCGCGCCGTGGTCGATTTGCCGACCGCAACCGAACCGGCAATGCCGATGATGAACGGTGTCTTGACCACATCCAGCGCGTTGAAGAAGGCCTGGCGCTGGCGAAACAGCAGCTGGCTGGCCTCGACATGCGCCGAAAGCAGCCGCGAGAGCGACAGATAGATGCGCTTGACTTCTTCCAGGTCGACCGGATCGTTCAACGAGCGCAGACGGTTGATCTCGTCTTCGCCCAGCGTCATCGGCGTGTCGGCGCGGAAGTTCGACCATTGCTCGGCCGAGAAGAAACGATAGGGGGAATATTTCTCGGTCGGAGCGAGCTGGTCCATCGAGTTTCCTGCCCTCTAGAGCATGAGGCCGAAAAGTGTGAAGCGGTTTTCGGGCGACATCATGCTCCCTCTATCAATTTAGAGACGGATTCAGATTTCAGGCCTCGGCCCGAAATCATCCGGCTCTAGCGGTCAGCCTTTCGGCCGGGATGCCTTTTCAGTGACGCCCGAACGGCCGGTGCGGCCCTCAAGCTCCTTCAGCACCTCGCCCAGCGAAACGCCGGCCATGCCAAGCACGACGAGCCAATGATATATGAGATCGGCACTTTCGGAAACGAGGGCTTTCTCGTCGCCCTTGACGGCGGCAATGACGGTCTCGACTGCCTCTTCACCAAGCTTCTGCGCCGCCTTGTCGATGCCTTTGGCGAACAGTTTTGCCGTCCACGAGTCCGGGTCGCCGGAACGGGCGCGTTCGCCAATGATCGTTTCCAGATCGGACAGCGAAAATTCAGCCATGACGCAGTCTACAGCCTTTGTGGAGTGGATTGAACCGGATAGTCCAGCCGCATCGGCAGCCCGCCCTCGGCCATATGCGCCTTGGCTTCCGTAATCGTGTAAGTGCCGAAATGGAAGATCGAGGCGGCGAGCACGGCGCCGGCATGGCCGTCGCGAATGCCCTCGACCAGATGGTCGAGCGTGCCGACGCCGCCCGACGCGATGACTGGCACGCGAACCGCATCGGCTATCGCGCGGGTCAGCGCAATGTCGTAGCCGGCCTTGGTGCCGTCACGGTCCATCGAGGTCAAAAGAATCTCGCCAGCGCCGCGATCAACCATTTTTCGCGCGAACTCGACCGCATCGATGCCGGTCTTTTCGCGGCCGCCATGGGTGAAGATCTCCCAGCGGCCGGGCTCTTTGGGCGCCGACACCCTCTTGGCGTCGATGGCGACGACAATACACTGGTTGCCGAACTTGTCGGCGGCTTCGGCGACGAAATCGGGATTCTTCACCGCCGCAGTGTTGATCGACACCTTGTCGGCGCCGGCCAGCAACAGTTTGCGGATATCGGCGACCTGGCGCACGCCGCCGCCGACGGTCAGCGGCATGAAGCATTGTTCGGCGGTGCGGGCGACGACGTCGAAGATGGTTTCACGGTTGTCGGACGACGCGGTGATATCGAGAAAGCAAAGCTCGTCAGCGCCGGCCGCGTCATAGGCTTTGGCCGCCTCGACCGGATCACCGGCATCGATGAGGTCGACGAAATTGACCCCCTTGACGACGCGGCCGTTCTTGACGTCGAGGCAAGGGATGACTCGGGCCTTCAGCATCAGCCCTTGTCCATCGTCGCCAGCAACTCGCTTAGCAGTTCGCCGACCAGCGGCGGAACCTCGGCCTGCGCATCGAACGCCGGATCATAGGCGGAAATGGTAATGCCGGAAATCGGCAGCAGGCCGGCCATGCCGCAGACAGCCTGGCGCAGCTGTTTCGGCTCCGGGCCGCCGGGCGTGGTGTAGCGGTTGGCCTGCAGCGCCCCGGGGTCGTGCACGTCGAGATCGAGATGCAGGTGCACCCGCTTCGCGTCCGGCGCCTTCAGCCTGTCGCAGGCCGTGGCCCAGTCCGGGCATTCGGTGCGGATGACCGGCAAAGTCTTCAACAGCTCTGTTTCGGCCGGATCGAGATCGCGCGCGTTGACCAGCACGCAGCGCGCCGGATCGATAGGCCTGAAGCCGGGGATGGCCGAGGCCATCGGCTTCCAGCACAGGCCGAGAACCGTGGCCAGCGCCATGCCGTCGAGAAAGCCGAAGATGGACGTCTCCGGCGTGTTGAGATCGCCATGCTGGTCGGCCCAGATGATCGCATCGGCATCCTCGCCGGCAACCGCACCGGCCGATGTCAGGCAATTGCCGGCCAGCACGATGGGAAACCGGCCGCGGTCTATGGCGATGCGGACCTCGCCGGAGACGGCACCGCACACGGCAAAGCCGGTGGCGATCTCGCGCTGTTGTTCGTCGCCAACCCTGCCGATATCGGTGACGACGACGTCATGCCCGGTGAGCGTCAGCGCGTCGACAAGCCCGCCGGCGATGAGTGCATCCGGGCCTCGGCCCATGCCGCCGTGATAGTGGCCGCTGTCATAGGAGGCCAGGATGATGGAGATTTTCACGGCCGGGTCTCCATCGCCTTGCCCTGCAGCACCGCCAGCGCCTCGGCCGGGTCGATGCGCCCGTCATAGAGCGCGCGGCCGGAGATGGCGCCTTCGAGTTTCTTTGCGTCGGGCATGGTCATGCGCACGATGTCGGCGATCGAGGCCAGCCCGCCCGAGGCGATGACCGGGATCGACACCGCATTGGCAAGGTCGATGGTGGCGTCCCAGTTGATTCCGGTCAGAACGCCGTCGCGGTCGATATCGGTGTAGATGATGGCGGCAACGCCGGCGCCTTCGAATTTCCGCGCCAGTTCGATGACGCCGAGGCTGGAGGCCTCGGCCCAGCCTTCGACCGCCACCTTGCCGCCCTTGGCGTCGATGCCCACGGCGATCTTTCCAGGAAATTCCTTGCAGGCTTCCCGGACCAGGTCGGGATCGCGCACCGCCACCGTGCCGAGGATGACGCGGGCCAGCCCGCGGTCGAGCCAGTCCTCGATCTGCGCCAGCGTGCGGATGCCGCCGCCGAGCTGCACCGGGTTTTTCGTCGCCTTGAGGATGGCGCCGACCGCCGCGCTGTTGACGCTCTGGCCCTTGAAGGCGCCGTTGAGGTCGACGACATGCAGCCATTCAAACCCTTGCTCTTCGAAGGCCTTGGCCTGGGCCGCAGGGTCGTCATTGTAGATGGTCGCGGTCGCCATATCGCCGTGCTTCAGCCGCACGCACTTGCCGTCCTTGAGGTCGATGGCCGGAAACAGGATCACCGTTCAGACCCCTTCCACAATGGCGAAATGCGAGGTCGAATAAGCGCGCCGGAATTTCAGCGCTGCCTGGTATTCGGGGGAATGGAAGCAAGCCAGCGCGACCTCGTAGCTTTCGAACTCGACGATCACATGGCGATTGCCGGATGGCCCTTCCGGGCTTGACGACTGACCGCCTCGCGTCAGGAATTTCGCGCCGTATTTGTCGAACGCCGCTTTGTTGGCGGCGATGTATTTCGGATAGTTTTCCGGATCGGTCACATCGACCATCGCCATCCAGTAGCCCTTCTTGCTCATCTCAAGGCCTCCAGCGCAGGAAGTTGGTGATCAGTGCCAGGCCGAGCGCCTGGCTCTTTTCCGGATGGAATTGCATGCCGGCAAGGTTACCGCGCGCGACCGCCGCCGTTACCGGGCCGCCATAATCGGCGACGGCCAGCACTTCGTCCGGCCTTGTCGCGTCGAGATGGTAGGAATGAACGAAATAGGCGTGCAGACCCTTGGGCCCGGTCGCAATACCCGAAAACAGCGGGTGCTTGCGCTCCAGATCGATGGTGTTCCAGCCGATTTGCGGGATCTTCAGTGCCGGATCGGCGGGCGTGATCTCCTTGACGTCGCCGGCAATCCAGCCGAAGCCCTTGGTCACGGTCTTTTCCAGGCCGCGCTCCGACATCAGCTGCATGCCGACGCAGATGCCGAGGAACGGCCGCGCCTTGGCGATCGCTACCTCTTCCACCGCTTCCCACATGCCGGCGACGCCGCGCAGGCCCGCCGCGCAATCGGCATAGGCGCCGACGCCGGGCAAAACGATGCGGTCGGCGCTGCGCACCCGCTCGGCGTCGGCGGTCAGCTCGATGGCAGCGGCAATGCCGGCTTCATGCGCGGCGCGCTCGAAGGCCTTGGTGGCCGAGCGCAGATTGCCCGACCCGTAATCGATGATGGCAACCCGCATCTCAGGCTTTTCCCGGCGTATGGCTCAGGCCCAGCGTCAGCCCGGTCTGCGCCGGCCGGGCCAGGCTGGCGTCCGGCACGATGCGCGGCAGCGGCGCCGGCTCATCGGCAAGCGCCTCGGCGTCCAGTGACTGGCGGATGTCGGCATCGTCAGGATTGTCGGCTTCGACGACGCCCCATTCATGCCAGCCGCCGCGGCGCAGCGCTGCGAGCCGCAACCCTTGGCCTTCCAGCCCGATATAGAGCGACACCAGTAAAGACAGTGCGGAGCCGGCCCAGTCCAGTCCCAGCCATTGGCCGAGCACCGAGATGAGCCCCATGGCGACGAAGGCGAGCGCGGCCTCGATCCACAGCCTGTGCCAAGCGAGCCACAGCGGCGCCACCAGGAAAGCCAGCCAGGAAAAACCGTCGCGGACAAAAATGGTTGCGTCGGCCGCCTCGGTGCGGCCTGGCGGTTCCATCACGACATAGATGGCCATCAGCCTACCCTTTCAGAGATCCCTTGGTGGAGGGAACCGCTTCC
This sequence comes from Mesorhizobium sp. M0139, assembly GCF_040322455.1. NCBI lineage: Bacteria > Pseudomonadati > Pseudomonadota > Alphaproteobacteria > Hyphomicrobiales > Phyllobacteriaceae > Mesorhizobium > Mesorhizobium sp. M0139. The sequence goes on along the minus strand of NZ_JAMYTN010000019.1, from coordinate 51,780 downwards.
GGCTGGCGCGGGTCGCGCTCCAGTGCGAAACGCAGCGCGCGCGCCACCGCCTTGAAGCAGGTCTCGGCAATATGGTGGTTGTTGGCGCCATAATGGTTGGTGACATGCAGCGTGATGCCGGCATTCTGCGCCAGCGCCTGGAAGAATTCTCGCACCAGTTCGGTGTCGAACGTGCCGATCTTGGGCGACGAGAAGGCGACATTCCAGACCAGAAACGGACGGCCCGACACGTCGATCGCGGCCCGCGTCAGCGTCTCGTCCATGGCAAGGTCGACAGAGGCGTAGCGCATGATGCCGCGCCGCTCGCCCAGCGCCTTGGCCAGCGCCTGGCCGATCGCAATGCCGGTGTCCTCGACCGTGTGGTGGTCGTCAATGTGCAGGTCGCCCTTGGCCTTCACCGTGATGTCGATCAGCGAGTGGCGCGACAGCTGGTCCAGCATGTGGTCGAAGAAGCCGACGCCGCTCGACATGTCGGATTTTCCGGTGCCGTCGACATGGACCGAGACGCTGATCTCGGTTTCCTTGGTCTTGCGGCTGACTTCGGCGGAACGGGACGCCATGACCTTGTCCTTGGCTGAGGGGTTCGAAACTCAAGACGGGGTTCCAAGCTGTCATTTGCTTGAAAACGAAAGCCTTCTAGCAGCATGATCCGGCGATTGCCAGTTGCGATGCGGACAGCCACCGGCCATGGCGTACGCCGTTTGCAATCACCCGCCCCATGCATACATATGGCCGATCGAAATCACTCGTACCGCGCGCCAATCGCCTTATCGGGATCGCGCGAATCGGAGCTAAAAATGTCCAATGAACTGAGTATGCACGCCACGACCATCGTGACGGTGCGCAAGGGCAACAAGGTGGTGATCGCCGGCGACGGCCAGGTCAGCCTTGGCCAGACCATCATGAAAGGCAACGCCAAAAAGGTGCGCCGCATCGGCAAGGGCGGCAATGTCATTGCCGGTTTCGCCGGCGCCACGGCGGATGCTTTCACCCTTCTGGAGCGGCTCGAAGCCAAGCTCGAACAATATCCCGACCAGTTGACACGCGCCTGCGTCGAGCTCGCCAAGGACTGGCGCACCGACCGTTATCTGCGCCGGCTGGAAGCGATGATGCTGGTGGCCGACAAGTCGGTTTCGCTGGCGCTCACCGGCACCGGCGACGTACTGGAGCCCGAATTCGGCGTCATGGCCATCGGTTCCGGCGGCAACTATGCGCTGGCCGCTGCCCGCGCGCTGATGGACAGCGACAAGGATGCCGAGGAGATCGCCCGCAAGGCGATGCAGATCGCCTCCGACATTTGCGTCTACACCAACAACAACTTTGTTGTCGAAACGCTCGATGCCGGCTAACCCGCCGGTGCTCTATGATTTTCGACCGGTTGCCGAAAAAGACCTGCCCATGATCGCCGGCTGGCTGGCCGAGCCGCATGTCGCCGAATGGTGGGACGATCCGGAGACGGAAATCGCCGAAATCCGGGAGCACATCGACTCTATTTCTGTAGAGCCGCTGATCGTCGAGCTCGACGGCAGGCCGATCGCCTATCTGCAGAGCTACGATCCGCATCTGGAAGACGGCCATCCCTATGCCGACCAGCCGTTCGGCACGCTCGGCATCGACCTGTCGATCGGCGTGCCGGACCTGGTCGGCAAAGGTCATGGCTCGGCTATCGTCAGGCAATTCGTTGAGCAACTGTTCGAGGAAGGCGCGCCGCGCGTCATCATCGATCCGCATCCCGACAATGGCCGCGCCATCCGCGCCTATGAAAAGGCGGGCTTCAGGGCTATCGATCGCAGACACTCTAGATATGGGGACGTCGTGCTGATGTCTGTCGATGCCAAAGAGAGCGACGCGGAAGAAGGGGAATGAGTTGATGGCGACACCGGGCACTGCCAAAAATTACTCGGCCTATGAAGACAGCTGGCGGATGGGGCTTCTGCTCGTGCTCGCTCTGCTCATCTTCCAGGCCGGCGCGCTTTACGGCATGGGTCGCACGCCGATCTGCACCTGCGGTTACGTCAAACTCTGGCACGGTGTGGTGAACAGTTCGGAGAATTCCCAGCATATTTTCCGACTGGTACACGTTCTCGCACATCATCCACGGCTTCCTGTTCTACGCCTTGGCCTGGTTCCTGTTCCCGCGCTCGCCAATCGGTCTGCGCCTGGCATTCGCCGTCGTCATCGAGGGCGGCTGGGAACTCCTGGAAAACAGCCCGTTCATCATCGAGCGCTACCGCGCCGGCACCATCTCGCTGGATTACTATGGCGACTCGATCATCAATTCGGTGTCCGACACGCTGGCCATGGTGCTGGGATTTGTGATGGCGCGAAAGCTACCTATATGGAGCATCGTCGGCCTCGCCCTCATCTTCGAACTGGGTGTCGGCTACCTCATCCGGGACAATCTGACGCTCAACGTGATCATGCTGCTGCATCCGTTCGAGTCCATCAAGCAGTGGCAAAGTGGAATCTAGTGATATGACCACCTTCTCTCCCCGTGAAATCGTTTCGGAACTCGACCGCTTCATCATCGGCCAGAAGGACGCCAAGCGCGCCGTGGCCATTGCCTTGCGCAACCGCTGGCGCCGCCAGCAGTTGGAAGGCCAGATGCGCGAAGAGGTGATGCCGAAGAACATCCTGATGATCGGCCCTACCGGCGTCGGCAAGACCGAGATCTCGCGCCGCCTGGCGCGGCTCGCCGGTGCGCCTTTCGTCAAGGTCGAGGCCACCAAGTTCACCGAAGTCGGCTATGTCGGCCGCGATGTCGAGCAGATCATCCGCGACCTGGTCGAGATCGCCATCGGCCTGGTGCGCGAGAAGATGCGCGAGGACGTGAAGGCGCGCGCGCACCTCAATGCCGAGGAGCGCGTGCTGGAAGCCCTGGTCGGCAAGACGGCGAGCCCGGCGACCCGCGATAGCTTCCGCAAGAAGCTGCGCGACGGCGAGCTCGATGACAAGGAGATCGAGATCGAGGTTGCCGACACCGGCACCGGCATGCCCGGCTTCGAGATCCCCGGCATGCCGGGCGCCAATATCGGCGTGCTCAACATCAACGACATGCTGTCGAAGGCGATGGGTGGCAAGAAGACCAAGGCGCGCAAGACGACGGTCAAGGAATCCTACGCGCTGCTGGTCAACGACGAGTCCGACAAGCTGCTCGACCAGGACGAAGTCGTGCGCCGGGCGCTGGATGCGACCGAAAATGACGGCATCGTCTTCCTCGACGAGATCGACAAGATCGCCTCGCGCGAAGGTGGCATGGGCGCCGGCGTCTCGCGCGAAGGCGTGCAGCGCGACCTGCTGCCGCTGATCGAAGGCACGACGGTTGCGACCAAATACGGACCGTTGAAGACCGACCACATACTGTTCATCGCCTCGGGCGCATTCCATGTCTCCAAGCCCTCCGACCTGTTGCCGGAATTGCAGGGCCGCCTGCCGATCCGTGTCGAGTTGCGGGCGCTGGAGAAGGATGATTTCATTCGCATCCTCACCGAGACCGAGGCAAGCCTGATCAAGCAGTATATCGCACTGATGAAGACCGAAGGCGTCGATCTCACCTTCACCGACGACGCCATCGATTCGCTGGCCGGCATTGCCGTCGACCTCAACGCCAGTGTCGAGAACATCGGCGCGAGACGCCTGCAGACGGTGATGGAGCGTGTGCTGGACGAGATCTCCTACGACGCGCCGGACCGCAACGGCACCAGCGTCGCCATCGATGCCGCCTATGTGGAAAAGCATGTCGGCGACCTCTCGCGAAACACAGATTTGTCGCGATTCATCCTTTAAACGAGGGCGCCGGTTCATCCGGCGCCGGTATTAGGGCGCCGCGCGTCCTTTGGACACGCAAAGGTCGCTCTAGCAGTATTGAATCGATGCATCGGACTTTCCAAAAATCGGTTTCGATCTTTGGGCCGATGCTTAGGCAACAATCCGGCTAACAGGTTGATGTGTGGCCGGATGGTATCATCGGGCCACCTTTCGTCTTGCCGGCTGCAGGGGCGCTCTCGACTCGACCGGGAGCACTCCCTAGTTTGCGCGGCAATTCTCTAGGCGGCGGCGCATGAAAAAACTGATCCTGCTCATTCTCGGCTTGACGCTGGCGGCGACGCTGTTCGCGGCTGACGCGGCGACATTGGTGCCGGCGGGCAACCGCAACGCCGTGCAGCCCGACATTCCGGGCGCTTCCAGCCGCCGCACCCAGGCGACCAACACCACCTTCCAGGCCAAATACCGCAAGGTCTACGCCTTGTTGCAGAACGATGCCGAATTGCGCGCCAAGATCAGGAAGGCCGCCGCGGCTTACGGCATCAACCCCTTGCACATCGTCGGCGCCATCGTCGGCGAGCACACCTACAATGTCGATGCCTACGACCGGCTGCAGACCTACTACGTCAAGGCGATCTCCTACCTCTCCAGCAAGCTGTCCTTCGCCTATGACGGCGAGGACATCACCGATTTCGTGCAGCGGCCGGAATTCAAGAAGTGCACAATGTCGGACAGCTACGACCTGTGGGAATGCCGCGAGCAGGTGTGGAACCGCTCCTTCCGCGGCAAGACCGTCGGCGGCACCAGCTTTCCCAACGACCGCTTCGGCGCCACCTTCTTCCAGCCCTATTATGCCGGCCAGACCTTTGGCCTCGGGCAGCTCAACCCGCTGACCGCGCTGCAGATGAGCGATCTCGTGCACAAGGTGTCGGGGCTGCCCGAACTCGATGTCGGCGATCCCAATGGGGTCTACAAGACCATCATGGATCCGGATCTGACATTGCCCTACGTCGCAGCGACGATCAGGAAGTCGATCGACGCCTACAAAAACATTGCCGGCTTCGACATCTCAGGCAATCCGGGGCTGACCGCCACGCTCTACAATGTCGGCAATCCCGAGCAGCGCGCCTATGCGCTGAAAGCAGAGAACGACAAGCGCCGCGCGGCGGGTGAGACGGTCAAACTGCCCGAGGAGAATTATTACGGCTGGCTGGTCAACGACAAGCTGGACGAGCTGAAGGCGCTGTTTTAGGGCTGGGGCCCTTTACCTCTCCCTTGTGGGGAGGTCGGACCAAAGGTCCGGGTGGGGCCGGTGCCGCACCCCCGCCCCGCTGCTTCGCAGCGACCCTCCCCACAAGGGGAAGGGTAAAACTTACGCTGCCAGCAACGACTTCAGCTTCACATCCGGCGACCCCAACGCCTCCGGCGCCGGCTGTGCCCGTTTCGCGATCAGCATCTCGGCCAGTCTGATGTCGCGCGCCACGGCATTGCCCGTACCGAGGCCGCTCGCCGCCACCAGCCTGCCATCCTCGGCCAGATGAAACAGAATAAAAGCACCGTCGCCGAGATCGCGGCGGACCGTGCTTTTGCCCTCGTCCGAAAGCCCGGCGATCTGCAGCGACAAACCATACTGATCCGACCAGAACCATGGCACCGCGGCATGCGCTTCGCGGGCACCCAGCATGTTCTTCGCGGCCAGCGCACCCTGTTCCTGCGCATTGCGCCAGGCTTCCAGCCGCACCCGCCGGCCAGCATAGACAGCGAGCGGAAACGAGCAGCAGTCGCCGGCGGCAAAGATGTCGGGATCGATTGTTTGGAGTTCGCCATTGACTGCGATGCCGTTATCGACGGTCAGGCCCGCTTCCGCGGCAAGCCCGGTCACCGGCACGGCGCCGATGCCGATGACGGCGAGATCGGCGACGATGTCCTGCCCATCGGCGAGCATGATGTGCACCTCAGCGCCGTCGTCGGCGATATCAGCGATGCCCTGACCGGTGAGCACGGTCACGCCTTCGGCCTCATGCGCCTGATGGATGATTTCAGCGATCTCCGCCGGCACCCCGCGCATGAGGATGCGCGGCTGCGCCTCAATGACCGTGACGCTGGCCCCGAGCTTGCGCGCCGAAGCGGCGAGCTCCAGGCCGATAAAGCCACCACCAATGATGGCGATGCGGTTTGCCGGGCTGAGGTGGGCGCGAATGGCCAGCGCGTCGGCAAAGGTGCGGAGGTAGACGCAGCGCGACCCCAATCCCGGCATCGGCAGCTTGCGTGGTGTCGAGCCGGTCGCCAGCAGCAGCTTGTCGTAGGGCAGGGCCGAACCGTCCGACAGCCGCACCATATGCGCCGGGCGGTCGATCGCCACCGCTTGAACGGAATGGATATGCCGGATCGATTTCTCGGCCAGAATTTCGTCGCTGGCGATCGTCTTGATCTCGGCCGCGTCGCTCGTCATTGCGTCCTTGGACAGGGGCGGCCGCTCATAGGGCAGATGGGGTTCGTCACCCACCAGCGTCACCGGCCCGTCATAGCCCAGTTCGCGCAGAGCAAGGGCTGCCCGCCCGCCGCACTCGCCGGCGCCAATGATGACCATTCCCGCCTGCATGGTCCTACCCGATCTGGATCAGCACTTTGCCGGCCTCGACCTTTACCGGATACGTGGCGAGATTGACGCAAACCGGCGCGCCGCGTGCCGCCCCCGTCTTGTAATTGAAGCGGCCATTATGCTTGGGGCACTCGATGATGTCGTCCATCACCAGCCCGTCGGCCAGATGCACCTTTTCGTGCGTGCACAGGCCATCCGTGGCGAAATAATCGTCGTCAGGGCTGCGATAGATGGCGAAGGTGCGGCCGCCATGGTCGAAGCGCATCACATCTTCTTCGTCGATGTCGCCGGCAGCACAGGCTTCGATCCAGTCGCTCATGTGTTCCTCCCAAAAGCAATTCCAGGAAAAGTGCGTTGCGGTTTTCCGTTCGGAGTTGCGACAAAACAAAAGCTTAATCGCGCAATCATTCCGCCGCGGCGGCGACGGCGTCGTTGTGGAGTTCCTCGCGATAGGGCCGCGCCGTTGGCGGCAATTCGCGCTTGAGGAAATAGTCCTCGTTGCGCAGCTGGCGCAAAAAGGCCGGGATCATCTCGCGATAGCCGGCCAGGATCGACGGCGTCGGCGCCGGCAGATCGTGCTTGATCAGCGCATGCAGTTTAGGCAGCGCATGATAGGGCACCATCGGGAACATGTGGTGTTCGACGTGATAGTTCATGTTCCAGTAGATGAAGCGGCTGACCGGGTTCATGTAGACGGTGCGGCTGTTCAGCCGGTGGTCGATGACATTTTCCGCCAGCCCGCCATGCTGCAGCAGGCCGACCATGACATGATGCCAGGCGCCGTAGAGCCGGGGCAGCCCGACCAGCATCAGCGGCAGCCATGAACCGAAATAAAGCGCCAGCGCGATCGTCACGGCATAGATCGCCGTCCAGATGCGGGCGATGCGAATGGCCTTAGGCTGCTCCTGTTCGGGGATAAAAGTCTTTTCCGCCGCGCTGATATTGCCGGCGGCGTTGCGCAGCATGTCCGACATCGCATGCCAGGCATCCAGCACGCCGATAAAGCCAAGCGCAACGCGGAACAGATCCGGCGGCCGCATGACGGAGATTTCCGGGTCGCGGCCGACGATGATGGTGTCGGTGTGGTGGCGGGTGTGGCTCCAGCGCCAGGTCACCGGATTGCGCATGATCATGAAGCAGGCGATCTGGTAGACGGCGTCGTTCATCCATTGGGTGCGGAAGGCGGTGCCATGGCCGCATTCGTGCCAGCGTGAGTCGGTGGAGGAGCCGTAGAGCACGCCATAGACGAAGAAGAACGGCACGCACCACCAGCTGCCCCAGAACCAGGCGCCGCCGGCGGCGCTCAGGATCAGCGCGGCCAGCCAGATCGTGGTGTCGCGGATCGCCGGCCCATCGGAGCGCTGCATCAGCTCCTTCATCTGCTTGCGCGGAATATCGGTGTGATACCACTCGGCCGCCGACAGGCCGGTCTCGACGGCGAGCTTGGCGTCGCGGCCGATCAGGCTGTAGTCGCGCCGGGACGGTGGTGTGGATAGTGTCGCTTCCATAGGGGCTGGCTCCGTCGGCCACAGCATCCGTCAGGACGGATATGTCCATTACAGGGCGCTTGTGTCCGAGCGCAAAATAGCGCCATGCGGTGATAGTCTCAATATCACAAAGATAGTTTCTATCATTTTCCATCAGAACGATGTAAGCAGTTGCAGGCACTCATGCGGGACAGTCATGGCAAAACGGCCAACCATCACCGATCTGGCGCGCATCTCCGGCGTTAGCGTCGCCACTGTCGACAGGGTGCTGAACAACCGGCTGCCGGTGCGCGAGGAAACCGCGCGCCGCGTCTATGAGGCGGCGACCGGCATCGGCTACCACGCCGCCGGGCTGATCAAGCGGCGCATGCGCCAGGAATTGCCGGAATACCGCCTCGGCTTTCTGCTGCTGCGGGGCAATGATGTTTTTTACGGCGATTTCGCGAGGGAGCTAGAAATGGCGGTCTCGCAATCGCAGCGCTTCCGCGGCGTCGCCACCATCGATTTCGCCAGCTCGCTAGCCGCCGACGAGATCGCCGCCCAGATGCGCAAGCTGGCAGCGAAATCCAGAGCAATCGCCGTTGTCGGTCCGGACCATCCGACGCTGACGGCGGTCGTGGAGTCGCTGAAAGCGAGGGGGCAACCTGTCTTCTCGCTGCTGTCCGACTTTGCCGCTGGCATCCGTGAGGGATATGTCGGCCTCGACAATCGCAAGGTCGGTCGCACCGCGGCCTGGATGATCGCCAGGGCGGCAAAGAACCCCGGCAAGGTCGCCCTTTTCGTCGGCAGTCATCGCTTCCACGGCCATGAACTGCGCGAGATCGGATTTCGCTCCTTCTTCCGCGAACATGCGCCGGACTTCACGGTGATGGAAACGCTGGTCAATCTGGAAGCCAACCAGGTCACCCACGATGCGATGATCGATCTCCTGGTGCGGTATCCGGATCTTGCCGGCTGCTATGTCGCCGGCGGCGGCATGGAAGGCGCGGTGTCGGCGCTGCGCGCAGCGAAGCCCGCAAACATGCCGGTGGTCGTCTGCAACGAGATCAACGCCGAATCGCGCGCGGCACTCGCCGACAACATCCTGACCATGGTGATCTCGACGCCGCTCGCCGCCTTGTGCCGCGAGCTTGTCGACCTGATGGCGCATTCCATCGAGGCCGGCGCCGCCAACGCGCCGGGCCAGACCTTTCTGCCCTTCGACATCTATCTGCCGGAAAATATCTAACGCGTTGCCGCGCCGACCCGTTCGGCGCGGGCTCTCCGGCGATGATAGAATCTATCAGATTCTGCCTTCAGACTCGGCCTGGGCCGCTGTCGGCCTCGATTCGACGTGAAATTGCGGCGCGGCGACCGAAAATCCGCTTTCCGACTTAGGAATCGCTCTTGACGTCTCGCGAAAAAATGGAATAAATATTTCATCAGATTGGTATTTTGGTTCTTTCGTTCCGGAACATCTGTTTCAAACTGGGAGCCTGGCGTTCCATCCCTTGGACAAAACGCCATACGGAACAGGAAGGCATCAGGGAGAGATTCCTCGGGCTATCGGGGATTCCGGGTAGATCGGTGCAGCCGGACACCAATGTGGAGGAGAAACACAATGAAGAAACTGATTTTGGGCGTCGCCTTTGCGGCGCTGATGAGTTCGTCCGCTTTTGCCGCCAAGGTCGGCGTGTCGATGGCCAAGTTCGACGACAACTTCCTCACCGTGCTGCGCAACGGCATGATCGAGCAGGCCAAGGCCATGAGCGGCGTGGAACTGCAGGTCGAGGACGCGCAGAACGACGTCGCCAAGCAGCTCGACCAGATCAAGAACTTCGCCGCCTCGGGCGTCGACGCCATCATCGTCAACCCGGTCGACACCTCGGCCACGCAGGCGATGTCGGACGCCGCCGCAGCCGCCAAGATCCCGTTGGTCTATGTCAACCGCCAGCCGGTCAATGTCGACACGCTGCCGGACAACCAGGCCTTCGTCGCGTCGAACGAGGCCGATTCCGGCACGCTCGAGACCAAGGAAGTCTGCCGCCTGTTCACCGAGGCCGGCAAGAAGGAAGCCAATGTCTATGTCATCATGGGCGAGCTTTCCAACCAGGCCGCCGTGCAGCGCACCAAGGACATCGAAGAGGTGATCGCCACGCCGGAGTGCAGCTTCATCAAGATCATCGACAAGCAGACTTCGAACTGGAACCGCGACGAAGCGCAGAACCTGATGACCAACTGGCTGTCGACCGGCAAGCCGTTCGACGGCGTCATCGCCAACAATGACGAAAGCGCCATCGGCGCCATCCAGGCGATGAAGGCCGCCAACATCGACATGAAGACGGTTGTCGTCGGTGGGGTCGACGCCACGCAGGACGCGCTTGCCGCCATGCAAGCGGGCGACCTCGATGCGACCGTGTTCCAGGACGCGGCCGGCCAGGGCGCCGGCGCGCTCGACGCGGCACTGAAGCTCGCCAAGGGCGAGAAGGTCGAGCACAAGGTCTACGTGCCCTTCCAGCTGGTTACGCCGGCCAACATCGACAAGTTCCTGAAGAAGAACTGAGCCGGCAACTCACGCGTAAGCAATTCCAGGAAAAAGTGTGAAGCGGTTTTCCGTCCGGAATTGCGACAAACAAACAAGAGAGCGGCGCAACCGCGCCGCTCCCGTTTCCCCCACCGCCCTGAGGGGCGGAAGGGCAAATGCGGCCTCACGGAGGACAAGGCATGTCACAGACATCTCATGGCGTCGGCGGGGTCAGCTATGACGCGAAGAGGCGGACATGGCCGGCCGAATTCAACGTCTTCCTGGCGCTGGTCATTCTGGTCGTCATCTTCGAAATGATCGGCCGCATCTTTCTTGGCGACAGCTTCCTGTTCAACACGCGCGACAACGTCGCCGGGATCTTCAATGAGGCCCGCCTGCAGATCATCATCCTGCAGGTGTCGATCGTCGGCATCATCGCCATCGGCGTCACGCAGGTGATCATTTGCGGCGGCATCGACTTGTCCTCGGGCTCGATCGTCGGCGCCACCGCCATGATCGCCATGAGTTTTGCCCAGGTGGCGACGGTCAACGGTAACCCCAACCCCAAGGCGATGTTCCTGGCGCAAGGCTGGACCGACCTGCCGGTCATCGTGCCGGTACTAGTCGCCATCGGCTGCGGTCTGCTCGCCGGTCTCGTCAACGGCTCCTTGATTGCATACACGCGCATTCCGCCGTTCATTGCCACGCTCGGCATGATGGTGACCGCGCGCGGCATTGCCAAATGGTGGTCCAAGGGCCAGCCGATCTCGTTTCCGACCGAAAGTTTCGCTGGAATCGGCAAGGGGCTGATGCCGGTCATCATCTTCCTGTCGCTGGCGGTGCTGTTCCAGCTGATCATGACCTACACACGCTACGGCAAGCACTGCTACGCCATCGGCTCCAACGAGGATGCCGCGCGCATGTCGGGCATCAAGATCGCCAACCACAAGATCCTCGTCTATGTCATTGCCGGCATCCTCGCCGCGCTGGCCGCTGTCGTGCTCTCCTCCAAGAACCTGACAGCACAGTCCGGCATGGGCGTCATGTACGAGCTCGACGCCATCGCCATGGCGGTCATCGGCGGCGTCTCTTTGTCGGGCGGCCGCGGCTCGATCGTCGGCACCGTGATCGGCTCGCTGATCTTCGGCGTCATCATTTCCGGCTTCACCTTCCTGCGCCTCGACGCCTACTATCAGGAGATGGTCAAGGGCGTGATCATCGTCGGCGCGGTCGTTCTCGACCAATGGCGCCAGCGCATGCGGGCATTGAGGGCTTGACCATGCCAGATATCTCCACGACAGACATCGTCCTGAAGACCGAAAACCTGACCAAACGCTATGGCGGCGTCCATGCGCTGGAAGGCGCGAATTTCGAGCTGCGCAAGGGCGAGCATGTCGCCATCATGGGCGACAATGGCGCCGGCAAATCCACCTTCGTGCGCCAGATCACCGCCGTCGAGCAGCGCACCAGCGGCCAGATCTGGTTCGACGGCAGGGAAGTGAATTTTGCCGGGCCGATCGAAGCGCGCACGGCGGGCATCGAGACCGTGTTCCAGAATCTGGCGCTGGCCGACGATCTCGACGTGCCGTCGAACCTGTTCCTCGGCCGCGAAAAGGTGCTTTTCAATCTCGGCCCGTTCTCTATCCTCGACCGCAAATATATGCGCAAGGCGACCGAGGCGGCGCTGATCCGCACGGCCGTGAAAATCCCCAATCTGTCCAACACCATCCGTCACATGTCGGGCGGCCAGCGCCAGTGCGTTGCCATCGCCCGGACCGCGACCTTCGCCTCCAAGCTGATCATCATGGACGAGCCGACGGCAGCCCTTGGCGTGCAGGAGACGGCGCAGGTCGAGAACATCATCCGCACGCTGAAGGACAATGGCGAGCCGCTGATCCTGATCAGCCACAACATGCGCCAGGTGTTCGACCTGTGCGACCGCATCGTCGTCTTCCGGCGCGGCCGCATCGTCGCCAACCTGCGCAAGGAAAACACCGACGGCAACGACATCGTCTCCTACATCACCGGCGCCAAGACCGGGGAGGCGGAACTCGCGGCCTGAACAGGATGGTCATCCTGTTTTCTGGCGTGCTCGAAAAATTATCTTGCCACCTTTCTCAAAAGGAAGGTGGAGACACAACTCTCTCGAACCCATCCCCCTAGAGGAAATACCCCATGACTGTTCGTTTCGCCCTCCTCGGTGCCGGCCGCATCGGCAAGGTCCATGCCCGCGCCGTCGGCTCCAACCCGCAGGCCAGACTGGTGGCCGTTGCCGACGCTTTTGAAAAGGCGGCGACCGAGTTGGCAACCGCCTATGGCGCCGAAGTGCGCACCATCGACGCGATCGAGAAGGCCAAGGACATCGACGCCGTGGTCATCTGCACGCCGACCGACACCCATGCCGATCTGATCGAGCGTTTCGCCAAGGCCGGCAAGGCGATCTTCTGCGAGAAGCCGATCGACCTCGACGTCAAGCGTGTCGAGAAATGCCTGGCCGTGGTCGACAAGGCCAAGGCGACGCTGATGGTCGGTTTCAACCGCCGCTTCGATCCGCATTTCGCCGCCGTGCGCAAGGCGATCGACGACGGCGCGATCGGCAAGGTCGAGATGGTCACCATCACCTCGCGCGATCCCGGTGCGCCGCCGATCGACTATATCAAGCGCTCCGGCGGCATCTTTCGCGACATGACCATCCACGACTTCGACATGGCGCGCTTCCTGCTCGGCGAAGAGGTGGTCGCGGTCAGCGCCCATGCCTCGGTTCTGGTCGACAAGAAGATCGGTGAGGCCGGCGATTTCGATTCGGTCAGCGTCATCCTCGAAACCGCGTCCGGCAAGCAGGCCGTCATCTCCAATTCGCGCCGCGCCACCTATGGCTACGACCAGCGCATCGAGGTGCATGGCTCCAAGGGCATGGTCGCCGCCGAAAACCAGCGGCCTGTGTCGATCGAGGTCGCCAATGAGAAGGGCTATACGCGCCCGCCGCTGCACGACTTCTTCATGACCCGCTATCTCGACGCCTACGCCATCGAGATTGCCGCTTTCATCACTGCTGCAACCTCGGGCAAGAAGGCATCGCCGAGCGGCGCCGACGGCCTCGTGGCGCTGAAGCTGGCCGATGCCGCGCTGAAGTCGGCGACATCAGGCAAGACCGTCCGTCTCGACAAGTAAGAACCGGAACCAGGGCACAGGAGCAGAGCGATGAGCACATCCGCCGATCGCAATTCGAACACGCGCGCTATCGTCACCGGCGGCGCGCAAGGCATCGGCTTTGCCGTCGCCGAAGCGCTGGCCGACGAGGGCTGCAAGGCGCTGGCGCTCATCGGCCGTTCGCAGGAGAAGGGCGACAAGGCGGTCGCCCACTTCAACAACGCCGGCGTCGACGCGATCTTCATCAGCGCCGACGTTTCGAAGGTGGCCGACTGCAAGCGTGCCGTCGCCACCGCCGTCTCGCATTTCGGCACCATCAACGCGCTGGTCAACGCCGCAGCCACCTCCGCGCGCGGGTCGCTGGTCGAAACCTCCGAGGAGACCTTCGACCAGATTTTCCAGACCAACGTGCGCGGCCCGTTCTTCCTGATGCAGGGCGTGGTGGCCCATCTCCTGGACCAGAAGGCGCCGGGCTCGATCGTCAACGTGCTCTCTATGTCGGCGCATTGCGGCCAGTCGTTCCTGGCGCCCTATTCATCGAGCAAGGGTGCACTGGCGACACTGACCAAGAACGTCGCCAACGCCTATCGCTCCAACCGCATCCGCTGCAACGCCGTTCTGCCGGGCTGGATGGACACCGAGGGCGAGGACATCGTGCAGAAGAAATGGCACGGCGCCTCCGACGACTGGCTGGCAAAGGCAGAGGCCGGCCAGCCGATGGGCCAACTGGTCAAGCCCGACCAACTGGCGCGGCTGATCAGCTACATGGCCAGCCCGCAATCCGGCGTCATGACCGGCTCGCTGGTCGACTATGACCAGAACGTCGCGGGGACCTCGCCGGAGTAGCTTCAAACCCTGTTGCAGCAACATCGCCATTCCCAAATAGTCATGATAGTCATGATAGTCGCGAGGGATGCGATGCTAACGTCATCCAAAGGCACCAACTGGACGGTTGCCGGGGCAAAAGCCCGGCTCTCCGAGGTCATCGAGCGCGCGCAGTCCTCGCCGCAGACGATCACCAAGAACGGCAAACCAAGCGTGGTTGTCGTCTCGGCCGAGGAATGGCAGCGCAAGATCGCACGCAAGGGTACGCTTGCCGAGTTCCTGCTGGACTCGCCGCTGCGCGGCGCCGATCTCGACCTTGAACGTCAGCGCGACGAACCGCGTGACCTGCCGCGGTGAGACTGCTGCTCGACACGAATGTCCTGTCCGAGGTGACGAGGCCAGCGCCTGTCGCACGTGTCCTGGGCTGGCTGGACGAGCTTGATGAGGACCGCTCCTTCATCAGCGTAGTGTCGATCGCCGAGATCCGGCGCGGCGTCTCTCTGATGGATGAGGGCCGCAAACGCGAGGCGCTGGCCGAATGGCTCGCCCGGGACCTGCCCCAGCGCTTCGAACAGCGGGTTTTGCCGGTGGACGATGCGGTTGCCTTGGCCTGGGGCGACCTGATGGGTTTTGGCAAGCGCCGCGGTCGTGGTCTATCGTCGATGGACGGCCTGATCGCAGCCACTGCGATTGCGCACGAGCTCACCTTGGCAACGCGCAATACGAAACATTTCGAAGGCTTTGGGCTTGAACTCTTCGATCCCTGGACCGCATGAGCCGCTCCGCGTTATACGTGTTGGCGATTGGCGAACCGCCGGCACTTCGTCATCCACGGGCGGAGCAAGGAGCGTGGCGACGCAGCGCAGACCCGAGGATCCATGCCGCGACTTCAGAGCGCTGCTACGGTCCAGAATTCTGCTCCGCCGCACTCCACGGCCCAGGTCACGGAATGGATCCCAGGGTCTCCGCGACGGAGCTTCGCTCCTGCTCCGCCCAGGGATGACGAAATCGCGAGGATTCGGCCCATCCCGAATTGTCTCCGCATACCCCACGTGACAAGCGCCTCGGCATCGACTATATGACGCCTGATGATCAACCTGACCGCCTCGTATTGGTACTTTAGCAGCTCGCTGGCGGCGGGAGGATTGCGCTCGATCTGAAGATTGCAGCAACAAGTCCGAACAGCCGCCAGACCTGGCGGCTTTTTTGTATCAGCCGGCAGGTCTCCTAAAAACAGGAGCAGAAAGCCGTGTTGACCACCACAGACGATCTTCGGGTCAAGGAAATCCGAGAATTGAGTACGCCGGACGAGGTGATGCGGGAGATCCCGCGCACGCTGACGGCAACGCGCACCGTGAGCGCATCACGCAACGCCACCCATGCCATCTTGAACGGCACCGACGACCGGCTGCTTGTCATCGTCGGCCCGTGTTCGATCCACGACCCGGTCGCGGCCGTTGACTATGCCAGCCGGCTGGTGGCGCTGCGCGAGACCCTGTCCGACCGGTTGGAGATCGTCATGCGGGTCTATTTCGAAAAGCCGCGCACGACCGTCGGCTGGAAGGGCCTTATCAACGATCCCGATCTCGACGGCAGCTTCAACATCGACAAGGGGCTGCGGATGGCGCGCAACGTGCTGTCGGCGGTCAACAATCTCGGCCTGCCCTCGGCCACCGAATTTCTCGACATGACGACGCCGCAATACATTGCCGATCTCGTCGCCTGGGGCGCCATCGGCGCGCGCACCACCGAGAGCCAGATCCACCGCGAACTGGCTTCCGGCCTGTCCTGCCCGGTCGGCTTCAAGAACGGCACCGACGGCAATCTCAGGATCGCCGCCGAGGCGGTGAAATCCGCCGCCCAGCCGCATCATTTCATGGCGGTGACCAAGGGCGGACGCAGCGGCATTGCGACTACTACCGGCAATGAGGACTGCCACGTCATCCTGCGCGGCGGCGTTCAGCCGAATTACGATGCGGCGAGCGTCGAGGCAGCCTCGGCCGAACTCGCCCGCATCGGCGTTGCACCCCGGCTGATGATCGACGTCAGCCACGCCAACTCGGCCAAGAAGCCGGAGAACCAGCCCAAGGTGGCGGCGGATGTCGCCGGTCAGGTCGCGGCGGGCGACGAACGCATCATCGGCCTCATGATCGAGAGCAATCTCGTTGCCGGCCGTCAGGATGTCGTGCCCGGCAAGCCGCTCGTCTATGGCCAGAGCATCACAGATGGCTGCATCGACTGGGCGACCACCGAGACGGTGCTGCACGGCCTCGCCGGCGCCGTAGAATGGCGCCGCTCAGCCCGCCGCGCCATGATGGAGAACCGGCCGGGCGCCGCCTGATACGAGGCGATGCGCGGGAAGGACGCTGCGGCTCCCCTTGCACCCCGGCCACCGGTCTGCTAGATACTGAACCATATGGTTCAGTATGCCGACTTGGACTCCTCGTTCGCCGCGCTCTCGGACGCCACCCGGCGTGGCGTTCTGGAGCAGCTCGGACGCGCAGATGCTTCGATCACCGAGCTTGCCGGAAAGTTCCACATGACCCTCACGGGCATGAAGAAGCACGTCGGCGTCCTGGAGCAGGCGGGGCTCGTCACCACGCAGAAGGTTGGCCGCGTGCGGACCTGCAAGCTCGGCCTGCGCGGACTGGAGGAAGAGGCGGCCTGGATCGAGCGGCACCGCCTGCTCTGGGACGCACGCTTCAACGAGTTGGACAAGGTTGTCGAGGAATTGAAACGGAAGGAGAAAGCCGATGCGCCAAAGAACCGAGAGTGAGCCCACGAACAGCCGCACCACGGTCGAACGGAAGTCCGAGCGCGAGCTGGTCGTCACGCGAACAGTCAACGGTCCGGCGCGCATCGTGTTCGAGGCGTGGACCAAGCCCGAGCTGTTCAAGCAGTGGTGGGTGCCGAAGTCGATGGGCATGTTCCTGCGTTCATGTGAGATGGATGCTCGTACCGGAGGCACGTACCGCCTGGTGTTCGGCCACGACGCCTCGGACCTTCACGAATTCTTCGGCAGGTATATCGAAGTGACACCGCACTCACGCCTTGTCTGGACCAATGACGAAGGTGGTGACGGTGGACCCGTCACCACGCTGACCTTCGAGGAAAAGGGTGGCAATACGCTGCTGGTCATGCACGAACTCTATCCCTCGAAGCAGGCTCTCGACGCGGCCGGTACCGGGGCGGCGGATGCGATGGGCGAGACGTTCGAGCAATTGGACGAGCTTCTCGTCGTCTTGGGCGAAGGCGTGAGGCGGTCATGACGTCGTCGATCTCGGGGACGCGGTTGCTGCCGCCCTCGACGACAAAGACCGGGATAGTGATCCGCAAGCGCAGCGCCGAGACGAAGAAACGCGGCGTCATCGCTTGATCGCGATCACGCCATCCTCAGCCCCTCCCAAGCCGTGAACACCGAGACCGCAAACAGCAGCAGTCCGGCCGCGCGGCCCGCAAAAGCGGTCGCCCGCGGGTTGGCCACCAGCAGATTGCGGCTGCGGCCGGCGGTGATGGCGAGCCCGCCATAGATCGCGGCCTGAGTCGCCACCGTCAGCAGGCCCATGACCGTCGCCTGCATCCAGATCGGGCCGTAATCCGGCTTCAGGAACTGCGGATAGACGGCAAATATGAAGAGATAGGCCTTCGGGTTGATCAGGCAGGTCACCAGTCCCTGGCGAAAGGCCTTCCAGGCCGTGCGGCTGCCGACGAGCCCGTCATGGCCGACGGTGATGGAACTGCGCATCAGCGAAATACCGATGAAGGCCATGTAGGCGGCGCCTGCTATCAGCAGCGGCTTGTACAGGATCGGTACGAAATGCATCAGCAGGCCGACGCCGATGGCGCCGTTCAGCGTGTGCACGATGCCGCCGACCATGATGCCGGCGGTGGCGGCGAGGCCCCGGTCGCGGCCGCCGGTGAGCGCATTGGCAAGCACGAACAGCATGTCCATCCCGGGTACGATGATGATGCCGGACAGCAGGATAAAGAACAGCCAGAGATTTTCCGCGTAGCTCATGTCAGTTGCCTGTCGCTTCCTGCTGGGGTGCCGTTGAGGAATTCGTTGATTTTCAACCCGATAGGCAGTCCAATAAATCACCCCAACTGACGGGGATGTGTCAGTAGCGTTCATCAGGGAGAGGAAATGCGCAAGGCGTCGCGGCTGTTCGAGATTATCCAGATCCTGCGGCTGGCGCGGCAGCCGGTGACGGCAGCCATGATCGCCGGGCAGCTGGAAGTCACGATGCGTTCGATCTATCGCGACATCGCCGCACTGCAGGCAATGCGCGTGCCGATCGAAGGCGGGCGCGGTATCGGCTACATATTGCGGCCCGGCTTCGACCTGCCGCCGCTGATGTTTTCGATCGAGGAGATGGAAGCGATCGTCCTGTCGCTCGCCCTGCTGGAGCGCACGGGAGACAGCGAACTCAAGCAGGCGGCCAAGCGCGTCAGCGCCAAGATCGCCAGCGCCGTGCCGCCGCCGTTGCGCCAGGCGTTCGACGCCAACGCGCTGCATGTCTGGGGGTTCGCAGCACCGGCAATCGGCACCATCGATCTGGCGCTTGTGCGCCGCGCCATCCGCGACGAGGAAAAGCTCGACCTGTCCTATCGCGACGAAATCGGCCGCGCCTCCGAGCGGCTGATCCGTCCGATCGCGCTGATCTACTATTCAGAAACCGCCAACATCGTCGCCTGGTGCGAATTGCGCCAGGCCATCCGCAATTTCCGCAGCGACCGCATCGCGGATTGCCGGGCGACCGGGCTGCGCTTCAAGGGCGAAGGCGATCGCCTGCGGCAGGTCTGGGTCAGTGGCTGGGAGGCGAACGCTGTCGCTGGCGGCTGAAGCGGATCTTACCGCACATCCACCCAGCGCTTTTCCTCGAACGACCTCGCCATCGCGTGCACGGTGCGCTCGATCTCCAGCCCTTCGGCAAATTCGATGACCCGTGCCGGCTTGCCGGCAAGCCGCGTCAGCAATTCGTGGCACTCGATGATCTTGAGGTCGTTGAAACCTAGCCCATGGCCCGGCGCCGGGAGGAAGGCGTCGTAAGGCTTGTGGTGCGGCGCCACCAATATGGTGCGGTAGCCCTGTTCGGTCGGGCGATCGGCGGTGACATAGAGCTGGATTTCGTTCATCCGCTCCTGGTCGAACAGGATCGATCCCTTGGAGCCGAAAATCTGTATGGCGATGCGGCCCTTGCGGCCCCAGGCCGAGCGGTTGACCAGCAGCGTGCCGGCAATGCCGTTTTCCAGATGCATCAAAACGCTGGCGATGTCGTAGGTCTCCACCGCACGGCGGCCGCCGCTGGCCAGCTTGCGGTCGACATAGGGTTTGGCCATGTCGCAGATGACTTTTGCGACGCGGCCGAACAGCGTCGACACCAGCGACAGCGGATGCACGGCGAAATCGTCGAGCGCGCCATAGCCGGATGCGGCCTCATGCTTCCAGAAGAACAGCGCTTCCGGATCGGCCATGAAGTCCTCGTCCATCTCGATGCGCAGATGGTTGACCTCGCCGATGATCTTTTCCTCGAGCAGCGCGCCGATGTGGCGGATGGCCGGGCTCTGTATGTAGTTGTAGCCAAGCGCTGCGACCTTGCCGGACTTCTTCGCCGCGGCCGCCATCGCCGCTGCTTCGGCAAAGCTCGGCGCCATCGGCTTCTCGCACCACAGATGCTTGCCGGCTTCGAGAATAGCGATGGCCATCTCCGGATGGAACTGATTGGGCGTGGTCAGCGAGACGATATCGACCTCGGGGTCGTTGACGACGGCACGCCAGTCGCCCGACGCCTTGGCGAAGCCGAACTCACCGGCCTTGCGCTTGGCCAGCTCCTCGTTGACCTCGCCGAGATGGACCAGCTTCGGCTTGGCGACATCGGGAAAGACGGCACCGACGGCGCTCCACGCAATGGCGTGGCATTTGCCCATGAAACCCGTGCCGATAAGACCAACGCCGACCATTTCTTTCTCCCAATAACTGAAGCGATCGATGGATGAATTAGTCCATTTCTTCTCCGAATGGAATGTCTGCCTCATTTTTTATGGCCTTCTTGCGCAGGCTCGCTATGATGGGGCAGAGAGGACGTCACTTGAGTTAAAGAGAGCATGATGTCGTCCGAAAACCGCTGCACACTTTTCGGCATCATGCTCTAGATGAGCTTGGACGGGGCGACGATGGACGAACGGGTACCTCGCGACTTCGAGACGCTGCGCGCCACGATCCTCGATCGCCGTGAAACCTTGCCCAAGCGCATCGCCCAGATCGCCGCCTACGCGCTCGACAACCCTGATGACATCGCCTTCGGCACCGCCGCCAGCATCGCTGCTTCGGCGGGCGTGCAGCCGTCCACCCTGATCCGCTTTGCCCAGCAACTAGGCTTTGACGGCTTCACCAGCCTGCAGCAGGTGTTTCGCGAGCGGCTGCGCGAGCGCAATTCCTCTTATGACGAACGCCTTCAGGCGCTGCGCGCCAAGGCCGATGCGGGTGCTGGACACCGAGCCATCTTCGACGGCTTCGTCGCCGCCGCCAGCACTTCGCTCAACGATATTTCGCGAACGCTCGACGAGGCGCATCTGGAAGACGCGATCTCGCTGCTGGCCAAGGCCGAGACCATCTATGTCCTGGCCAAGCGGCGCTCCTACCCGGTGGCAAGCTATATCGCCTATGCCTTGGGCAAACTGAAGATCCGCAACCAGCTGATCGAATCCGCCGCCGGCCTCAATGCCGAAATGGTCGCCTTCGCCACCCCGGCCGACGCCGTCATCGCCATCAGCTTCTCGCCCTACGCACCGGCCACCATCGAGGAAGCCCGCACCATTTCCGAACAGGGCGTGCCGATCGTCGCCATCACCGACAGTTCGTTTTCGCCACTAGCGCAGTTCGCCAAGGTCTGGTTCGAGGTCGCCGAGGCCGATTTCGCCGGCTTCCGCTCGCTGTCGGCCACCATGGCGCTGGCCATGGCGCTCACCGTCGGCGTCGGCGAGAAGCGGCGCAGCACCGGAAAGAAGCGCAAGGTCTAGGCAATCCCAGAAAAAGGCGTGAAGCGGTTTTCCGTCCGGAAAATGCGGACTTGGGATCTGTGGAAAGGGATCATCCCGTATGCCATGCTAGAACCGAAGTTCATCGAGAATGGTTCATGCATGAATTGGGAACAGATCGCATCGGATTTCGCTTGGGACGGCTCATGGCGAGATATCTACGTTCTGAACACGTCTGAGGCAGATTGGCAGGCCGTCTGGGACATCCTCCTCGAATGGACCCCGCCAATTTCAGTGTCTCCGGCAAGATCGAATCGATGCCATTGGGGGTCGAAGCCGCCCTGGAAAGCGAAACAGACAGCCTACTTTCTTTTTACGTCGGGCCAATCCAGCTTGCATGTCACTTCTTCACCGTTGTCGAAATCGAGTTCGACTTCGATCCTAGGCAAGTCAGCGGAGAAACTGAGATTGAGCACCTTGACCGCTTTGTGCGATTGCTAGGTGACGCTACTGGGAAGCAGGTAACTCTGACGCAGGAAAATGATCAGGAGGCTATCATCGCCCGCTACTCTCCCGACCTTGGGAGTGTGGTCTGGCGTGCTTTTTCATAACCGAATCGTTTTGTCGGCTGGCGGCTTTCCCCCTCAAACTCGTCTCGATCCACATCTGGTTGCGCGGTAACGGGTCTCCATCCTAAGTCTCCAGCAGCCATCGCTCTTCGGCACTTTTAAAGGAAGGAATGCTCATTCCATATTGACTATGGATTGGAATTATTATTTCATATTCCCGGCGCCACGCTGCCGCTCGCGCGTGTCCCCCAACTACGTTGCTCAAGACAACAAGACCGACGGGAGGTTCCAATGAGCGAAGCCGTGGACGCCAAACAGGCGACGCTCGATGTCATCACCATCGGTCGCGCTTCCGTCGACCTTTACGGCCAGCAGATCGGCTCGCGGCTGGAGGACATCGGCTCCTTTGCCAAATCGGTCGGCGGCTGCCCGGCCAACATCTCGGTTGGCACGGCGAGACTAGGCCTGCGCTCGGCGCTGCTCACCCGCGTCGGCGACGAGCAGATGGGCCGCTTCATCCGCGAGCAGCTGCGGCGCGAAGGCGTCAATGTCGATGGGCTCAAGACCGACCAGGAACGGCTGACGGCCCTGGTGCTGCTTTCGGTCGAGAGCGAAGGCGTCTCGCCAATGATCTTTTATCGCAGCGACTGCGCCGACATGGCGCTCGCCGAAGAAGACATCGATGAAGCCTTCATCGCCTCGGCCCGCTCGATCGTCGTCACCGGCACGCATTTTTCCCGGCCCAACAGCGACGCCGCCCAGCGCAAGGCGATCCGCATCATCAAGGCCAAGGGCGGCAAGGTGGTGTTCGACATCGACTACCGCCCCAACCTCTGGGGGCTCGCCGGCCATGCCGAAGGTTTTGAGCGCTATGTCAAATCCGACCGCGTCTCAGCCCAGCTGAAGACGGTGCTGCCCGATTGCGACCTCATCGTCGGCACCGAG
The DNA here is from genome assembly GCF_040322455.1 of Mesorhizobium sp. M0139. Taxonomy (NCBI): domain Bacteria; kingdom Pseudomonadati; phylum Pseudomonadota; class Alphaproteobacteria; order Hyphomicrobiales; family Phyllobacteriaceae; genus Mesorhizobium; species Mesorhizobium sp. M0139. The sequence continues at coordinate 28,956 of NZ_JAMYTN010000019.1, read as the reverse complement.
GAAGAGATCATGATCGCCTCGGGCGCCGACGATTGCCTGAGCGCGCTGAAGACGATCCGCGCGCTGTCCAAGGCAACCATCGTACTGAAGCGCGGCGCCATGGGCTGCATCGTCTATGACGGGCCGGTCAGCGACGATCTGGAAGACGGTATCGTCGGCAAGGGCTTTCCGATCGAGATCTATAATGTGCTGGGCGCGGGCGATGCCTTCATGTCCGGTTTCCTGCGCGGCTGGCTGGGTGGCGAAGATCATGCGACAGCGGCGACCTGGGCCAATGCCTGCGGCGCTTTCGCCGTGTCGCGGCTGCTCTGCGCGCCGGAATATCCGACCTTCGAGGAATTGCAGTTCTTCCTCAGGAACGGCAGCAAGCACCTCGCTCTGCGCAAGGACGAGGCGATCAACCACATCCATTGGGCGACGACCCGCCGCCGCGATATCCCCTCGATGATGGCGCTCGCCTGCGACCACCGTGTGCAGCTTGAGGACGTCGCGGCAAAGACCGGCGCCGATCCGGCGCGCATCCGCGATTTCAAGGTGCTGGCGGTCAAGGCTGCGGCGAAAGTCGCCGCCGGCCGCGACGGCTATGGCATGCTGATCGACGAGAAGCATGGCCGCGAAGCGATGTTCGAATTCGCCCGCCACCCCTTTGCCTGGCTCGGCCGTCCCGTCGAACTGCCGGGCTCGCGGCCGCTGCGCTTCGAGTTCTCGCAGGACATCGGCTCGCAACTGGTGGAATGGCCGGTCGACCACTGCATCAAATGCCTGTGCTTCTATCACCCCGACGATCCGGCAGCGCTCAAGGAAGAGCAGCAGCAGAAGCTGCGCTCGCTGTTCGAAGCCGCGCGGAAGGTCGGCCGGGAGCTTCTGGTCGAGATCATCGCCGGCAAGCACGGCAAGCTCGACGAAACGACCATCCCGCGCGCCCTGGAAGAACTCTATGCGCTTGGCATCAAGCCGGACTGGTGGAAGCTCGAACCGCAGGCGTCGGCCGGCGCCTGGGCCAAGATCGAAGCGGTGATCCTGAAGCACGATCCCTGGTGTCGTGGCGTCGTGCTGCTGGGTCTCGAAGCGCCGCAGGACGAACTGGAAGCGGCCTTTGCCGCCACCGCCAAGGCGCCGATCGTCAAGGGCTTTGCCGTCGGCCGCACCATCTTCGTCCACGCCGCCGAACAATGGCTGGCGGGCAAGATGACGGATGACGAGGCTATCGCCGACATGGCCGCGCGCTTCGAACAGTTGACCGAAGCGTGGCTTGCCGCGCGTGGCCGTAAAGCAGCATAAAGGCGCGGCAAGAGGACTGCGGAGGAAAACACCATGAGCAAGACAATCCGCCTGACGATGGCGCAGGCGCTGACCCGCTTTCTGAGCAAGCAGATGACCGAGATCGACGGCAGACGAGTGCCCATCTTCGGCGGTGTCTGGGCGATCTTCGGTCACGGCAATGTCGCCGGCATCGGCGAGGCGCTGTACCAGCTGCGCGACGAATTGCCGACCTTCCGCGCCCACAATGAGCAGGCGATGGCGCATGCGGCGATCGCCTATGGCAAGGCCAATTTCCGCCGCCGCTTCATGGCCGCGACCTCTTCGATCGGCCCCGGTGCGCTCAACATGGTGACGGCGGCGGCGCTCGCCCATGTAAACAGGTTGCCCGTCCTGTTTTTGCCGGGCGATGTCTTCGCCAACCGCATTCCCGACCCGGTGCTGCAGCAGGCCGAGGACTTTTCCGACGGCACCGCGACGGTCAATGACTGCTTCCGTCCGGTGTCGCGCTATTTCGACCGCATCACCCGTCCCGAGCAGATCATCCCGGCATTGGCGCGGACCATGCAGGTGCTGACCGATCCGGCGGAATGCGGCCCGGTGACGCTGTCGCTCTGCCAGGACGTGCAGGCCGAGGCCTATGACTATCCCGAGAGCTTTTTCGCCGAGCGCGTCTGGCACCAGCGCCGTCCGCGTCCGGACCGGCATGAATTGGCGGCGGCGGTCACCGCGCTGAAGGGTGCGAAAAAACCGCTGATCATCGCCGGCGGCGGCGTGCTGTATTCGCAGGCTTCGGATGAACTGGCGAAATTCGCCGAGAGCGCCGGCATTCCGGTCTGCGAGACGCAAGGCGGCAAATCCTCGCTGCCCGACACACATCCGCTCAACATGGCGGCGGTCGGCGTCACCGGCACGTCCGCGGCCAACCGGCTGGCGGAAGAAGCCGATGTCGTGCTCGCCATCGGCACCCGCCTGCAGGATTTCACCACCGGCTCGTGGGCGCTGTTCAAGAACTCCGGCAAGACCATCATCGGGCTCAACGTGCAGCCTTTCGACGCCGGCAAGCACCGCGCGCTGCCGCTGGTCGCCGATGCGGCCGAAGGGCTCGCCGAACTCGGTGCTGCGCTGGGGAAGTGGAAAGCACCGGCGACATGGACCGACAATGCGACCCAAGGCAAGAAGGCCTGGCAGGCCGAAGCCTCCAAGGTGACGGCGTCGACCAACGCCGCCTTCCCTTCGGACGCGCAGGTGATCGGCGCCGTGCAGCGCGCGCTCGGGTCCGGCGTAACGCTGCTGAATGCGTCGGGCGGCCTGCCGGGCGAGTTGCACAAGCTCTGGCAGGCAGGCGCGCCCGGCTCGTACCATGGCGAATATGGCTTCTCGACCATGGGCTACGAGATTGCCGGCGGGCTCGGCGCCAAGATGGCCAAGCCCGACCAGGAGGTCGTCGTCATGGTCGGGGACGGCTCATACCTCATGATGAATTCCGAAATCGTCACGTCGGTGATGCTCGGCCTGAAGCTGACCATAGTGGTGCTCGACAACAGGGGTTATGGCTGCATCAACCGGCTGCAGATGGCCACCGGCGGCGCCAACTTCAACAACCTCCTGAAGGACGCGCGCCACGAGATCCTGCCCGACATCGACTTCGCCGCGCATGCGGCGAGCATGGGCGCTATTGCCGAGAAGGTGCCGTCGATCACCGGCCTGGAGACCGCGCTGCAAAAATCGAAAACCAACGACCGCACCACCGTGCTGGTCATCGACACCGACCCGCTGATTTCCACCGATGCCGGCGGCCATTGGTGGGATGTCGCGGTGCCGGAAGTCTCCGCACGGCCGCAGGTCAACGCAGCCCGCAAGGCCTATGACGAAAAGCGGCAGATGCAGACTATTGGCGATTGATGCTAAGTCAGCGCTGCCCCCTACCTCCCCCTTGTGGGGAGGTCGGACCGAAGGTCCGGGTGGGGGTCTGGCGCCGCACCCCACCCCGCTGCTTCGCAGCGACCCTCCCCACAACGGGAGGGTGAACAAGAAACCGGAGCTAAAACTTGAAAGCCAAACTGGGCATGTCCCCCATTGCGTGGTGGAACGATGATCTTGCCGAACTCAGCGACGACGTCTCGCTGGAAGAGTGCCTGCGCCAGTCGCGCTCTGCCGGCTTCACCGGCATGGAAATGGGCCGGCGTTTCCCAAACGAGCCCGAAATCATGCTGCCGATCCTGAAAAAGGCCGACGTGACGCTGTGCGGCGGCTGGTTCTCCGGCACGCTGGTTGATGAGGATATGGGCAAGAACAGGGATCGCATCCAGCCGATGATCGACCTGTTCAAGGCGGTGAATGCGCCTTGCATCGTCTATGGCGAGGTCGGCCGCTCGATCCAGGGTGATCGCTCCAAGCCTCTCGCCACCAAGCCGAAATTGTCGAACGACGAAATGAAGGCCTATGCCAGGCGCCTCACCGAGTTCGGCGAATGGTGCGCAGAGCAAGGCATGCCGCTGTCCTATCACCATCACATGGCGGCGGTGGTCGAGACCGAGCCGGAGCTCGATGCCTTCATGCGCCATTCCGGCGAAGGCATTCCGTTGCTGCTCGATGCAGGGCATCTCGCCTTTGCCGGTGGCGATGTGCTGCGCGCCATCGACAACCACCACAAGCGCATCAGCCATGTCCATGTGAAGGATGTGCGCATGGGCGTGATCGACGGGCTCGACCGCACGAAGCAGTCCTTTCTCGACGCCGTGGCGCTCGGTGCCTTCACGGTGCCTGGCGACGGTTCGCTCGATTTCGGCGCCATCGTGCAGCGCTTCGCCGACCATGGCTATGAAGGCTGGTTCGTCGTCGAGGCCGAGCAGGACCCGAAAAAGAACCCGCCGCTGAAGATGGCCCAAGTGGGTTACAGGGAGCTGATGCGGGTGATGACGGCGGCCGGCTACACGGTGGAAACGCAGGGTTTTCCCAATGCCTGAGGCGATCCAATGAAGGATTACGAGCACCCGTTCTTCCGGCCGCTGTGGCGGCGCGTTGCCGTCGTCGCCGTCTGCGTGATCTGGGCGGGAATAGAATTCGCCTCCGGCACGCCGTTCTGGGGTGTTATCGCGCTCGGCTTTGCTGGCTACGCGGTGTGGCAGTTCTTCTATCTTTACAAGCCGGTGGAGGAGAGCAAGGCTGCGCCTGATCGACCGAAGACCGGCGAAGCGAAGGCGGACGCCGAACCGAAGGAATGAAGCGGCCGCGGCTCGGAAGGAGCTTGCGGGTCGGACACTCGACACCTGGCTTATCGCCTACGTCGGTGATTGGTCGGAACGTCCCTCGCTTCGTCATCCTAGGGTCTTCGCGACGGAGCTTCGCTCCTGCTTCGCCCTAGGATGACGAAGTTGAGAGGCCGACCTCGAAGACATGCGATAGGAGAGACAAAACATGTCGAAACTGCTCGTCAAAGCCGACAAGGGCCATGGCCGCGTCGCCCATGTCACGCCCAAAAGCGCCGGATGGACCTATGTCGGCTTCGACCTGCACCGGCTGAAGCCGGGCGCGACCGCATCCGGCAAGACGCGGGATCGCGAAGTCTGCCTGGTGTTCGTCACCGGCAAGGGCACGGCAAGGGCCGGCGGCCAGGAACTCGGCCTGCTCGGCGAGCGCATGTCGCCCTTCGAGGGCAAGCCGTGGTCGGTCTATATTCCTGAGGGGTCGGATTGGTCGGTCACCGCCGACACCGATCTCGAGCTCGCGGTCTGCTCGGCGCCGGGCCTTGGCGGCGGCCTCCCGGTGCGCGTCATCGTCCCGGACGACCTCGGTCAGGAAGTGCGTGGCAAAGGCACCAACACGCGCTACGTCACCAACATATTGCCCGAGGGTAAGCCGGCCGACTCGCTGCTGGTGGTCGAGGTCATCACGCCCGGCAGCCACACATCGAGCTACCCGCCGCACAAGCACGACCAGGACAATCTGCCTGCCGAATCCTATCTCGAGGAAACCTACTACCACCGCCTCAACCCGCCGCAGGGTTTTGCCTTCCAGCGCGTCTACACCGACGCCGACAAGACCGGCGCCCGCGAGCTGGACGAAGCCATGGCGATCGAGGACGGCGATGTTGTGCTGGTGCCCAAGGGCTATCACCCCTGCGCCGCCTGCCACGGCTACGACCTCTATTACCTCAACGTCATGGCCGGGCCGAAGCGGACGTGGAAGTTCCACAACGCGCCCGAGCACGAGTGGCTGACGAAGGCCTGATCGGCCTTCGCTTGCGCCGGAAGCGGTTGGTCCAGCAGCAAAAAATCGTCGGCTAACGATCCATGGGGTCGATTTGCCTTCGAAAACCCGCATAAGCTTCGTCAATCCGTCATGGAAATCACCTATGGCAGCGGGCTGACGAGGATTTTTTTCGATGCGCTACGCCATCTATTTCACCCCAAGGCAGGACGAGCCGTTGGCGCGGATCGCCGCCAACTGGCTGGGCCGCGACCCCTTTGGCGCCGCCACCAGGCCGGTCGAGGCGGTGGGCGAGCTGTCGGCGGCCGAAGTCGCCTTTCACACCGCATCGGCGCGGCGCTACGGTTTTCATGCGACGCTGAAAGCGCCCTTCCGGTTGGCCGCCAACGAAACCGAAAGCTCGTTGCGCGCGGCGCTGGACGCCTTTGCCGAAGCAACGCCGACGGTCACCATCCCGCGCCTGGTCGTCAGCCAGATCGATGGTTTCTTCGCTTTGCTGCCGGAAGGCCCGCTGCCGCCGCTCAACCGTTTCGCCGATGATGTCGTGCTTAGCTTCGACCGTTTTCGCGCGCCGCTCACCGAGGCCGAGATCGAGCGGCGCAGCCCGGATTCGCTGAAGCCGGCCGAGTTCCGCAATCTCTGCCAGTGGGGCTATCCCTATGTGTTTGAGACCTTTCGCTTCCACATGACACTGTCCGGCCGGGCCGGGCCGCAGGAAAGCCAACGTCTGCGCGCGGCAATTGACAGCCTGTTCGCCGATGTGCTGCAGCAGCCGGTGCTGGTGGATGCGCTGACGCTGTTCGTCGAAACCGAACCGGGCGCTCCGTTCATGGTGCTTTCGCATCATGCGCTCGGCCGCCGCGCTGCCCGAAAAACCGCCTGACCGCAATTCGTCCGAGTAAGCAAGGACTGCCTGAATGACCGCCGAAACTGTTCTCCACAACGCCCGCATCGTGCTTGCCGACGAGATCGTCGAAGGGTCGCTCGTGCTGCGCGACGGTTTTATCTCCGGCGTCGACGCCGGCACCGGCCACACCGGCGGGAGCATGGACGGCGAGGACATGGGCGGCGACTACATCATTCCCGGCCTGGTCGAGCTGCACACTGACCATCTCGAAGGCCACTATGCGCCGCGCCCGAAAGTGCGCTGGAACCCGATCGCCGCCGTCCTTGCCCATGACGCGCAGGTGGCCACCGCCGGCATCACCACCGTGCTCGACGCTTTGCGTGTCGGCATGGACGAGGACGCGGATATTACCTCCGACGACATCCGCAAGCTCGCCGGCGCGATCGAGGACAGCGTCGCGAAAGACCGGTTGCGGGCCGACCATTTCCTGCACCTGCGCTGCGAGGTCTCGGCGCCGGATTGCTTGCGGGCTTTCGCCAATTTCGATGGCGACGGGCGGGTCAAGCTGGCCTCGCTGATGGACCATGCGCCGGGACAGCGTCAGTTCGTCAATCTCGAGACCTACGCCCATTACTATCAGCGCAAGCTGAAATTGACCGATCGCGACTTCCAATTGTTCTGCGAAAAGCGGATGTCGGAATCAGCGAAGAATTCGGGACCGAACCGGGTGGCGATATCAGCCGCCTGCAACGAGCGGGGCATTGTGCTGGCAAGCCATGACGACGCCACATCGGGCCATGTCGACGAAGCGATCGAGCAGGGCGTGCGCGTCGCGGAATTCCCGACCACGCTGGAAGCCGCCAAGGCCTCGAAGGATGCCGGGCTCGGCGTGCTGATGGGCGCGCCCAACGTCATGCGCGGCTCCTCGCATTCGGGCAATGTCTCGGCCCGCACGCTGGCCGGCGACGGCCTGCTCGACATATTGTCGTCCGACTATATCCCTTTCAGCCTGATCCAGTCGGCCTTCTTCCTCGGCGACGTCGTCGAGGGCATCTCCTTGCCGCAGGCGGTCGCGATGGTGTCGAAGAACCCGGCCGAGGCCATCGGCCTCAACGACCGCGGCGTCATCGAACAGGGCCGCCGCGCCGACCTCGTGCGGGTGCGCGTCGACGACCATGTGCCGGTCGTGCGCACCGTCTGGCGCCAAGGGCGGCGGGTCGCCTGATGGTCTCGGCGTCGATCGAGCGCGAACTGACCAGCGAGGCCTTTCCGGTCCGCAACGGCGTCTTCGTCGCCGTCGTCGGCCCGAGTGGCGCCGGCAAGGATACGGTAATCGGTTATGCCCGCACCTTGTTTGCCGACGAGACGAGGCTGGAGTTCGTCCGCCGGGTCATCACCAGGCCGAGCGATGCGGCAAGCGAGGATCACGACACGCTGGCCGACGCGGCCTTTGTCGAAGCCGAGGCCGACGGCGCCTTCGCCATTTCCTGGGAGGCGCACGGCCTGCGCTACGGCATTCCGGCCGATGTCGACTGGTCCATCGCCAATGGCCATGTCGCGGTCGCCAATGTCTCGCGCGCAGTCATCCCGGTGCTGCGGGAGCGCTATGCCAATCTGGCTGTCGTCGAGATCACCGCCTCGCCGGAAATCCTCGCCGAGCGTCTCGCCCAGCGCGGCCGCGAATCGCGCGGCGAAGTGCTGGCTCGGCTCGCCCGCAGCGCCAATGTCGCTTTGTCCGGCTCCGGCGTCACCTCGATCGACAATGGCGGCCGGCGCGAAGCCGCCGGAGAACGCTTCGCCGAGGTGCTGCGCAAGGCGATGGCCTTCTCGGATATATCCGGCGTGATGTAGCGCTACTCGGCCGCGACAGTCTTGCGGCTGGCATCGAGCATCAGCCGCCTTGCGCGGAACACGCCCCATTGCTGGTCGACCAGCACGCCGATCAGGATCACGCCGCCCATCACCGCGAAGTTGAGCGAGGACGGGATGCCGAGCAGATTGACCAGGTTCTGCAACTCCTGCAGCAGCACGGTGCCCAGGATGACGCCAACCAGCGAGCCTTCGCCGCCGCGCAGCGAGAAGCCGCCGAGCACGGCGGCGGCAATGGCGTAGAGTTCGTAGAACTGGCCGTGGCTGGCCGGCGAGATCGAGCGCGTGTACATGGCGAAATAGATCGCCGACAGCGCCGTCAGAACGCCGCAGATGACATAGGCGGCCATCACGACGCGGCCGGTGCGGATGCCCGAATATTTCGCCGCCTCTTCGTTCTTGCCGATGGCATAGAGGTAGCGTCCGAACACCGAGCGGTGCAGCACCACCCACATGACGATCGAAATGACGATCAGTGCGATGAAACTGTTGGGCACGCCATAGCTGCGGCCCGCGGTGAGGAATTCGAGCTCGGGAAAATTCTGGCCGAAGGCGAAGCCGGCGGTGCCGTCGGCGGTATAGAAACGGGCGACCCCGCGATAGATCAAAAGGCCGCACAGCGTCACCACGAAGGGCTGCAATTTCAGCCTTGTGATCAGCCAGCCATGCGCCAGCCCGATGATGCCGCCCAGCACCAGGATCAGCGGCAGCGCCAGCGGCCATGGCATGTCGCGCACAGCGATGAAATCGATGAACAGCGTGCCGAGCAGCGCCACCAGCGACCCCACCGACAATTCGATGCCGCCGGTGATGATGACGAAGGCCTGGCCGATGGCGAGGATCCCGAACAGGCCGATCAGGTTCGAGGTGTTGGCGAGGTTGATCGGCAAAAGGAAGCGCGGGTTGATGGCGGTCACCACGGCGCCGACCACCAGGATCAGGATCAGCAGGCCGAGATCTTTTTTGCTCATCGTCTTCTCCCCAATGCGCCGGACCGGCAATCGCCTGAAGCCCGCTAGTTTGCCGGCTTGCCGACCGCCAGCAACAGCACGTTTTCCTGGCTGAATTGTTCCTTGTCGAGAATGCCCGAGATCTGGCCCTCATGCATGACGGCGATGCGGTCGGACACGCCGATCACCTCTTCCATGTCGCTGGAGATCATCAGCACGGCGACGCCGGCATCGGCCAAGGCTCGCATCAGCCCGTAAATCTCGGCCTTGGCGCCGATATCGATGCCGCGCGTCGGCTCATCGAGGATCATCACCTTCGGGTTCATCGCCAGCCATTTGCCCAGCACCACCTTCTGCTGGTTGCCGCCCGACAGCGTGCCGGTTCGCGTCTGCACCGACGGCGCTTTGATGCCGAGATTCGTCTTCTGCTTCTCTGCGGTGGCGGCCTCGGAGCTTGCCGACACCAGTCTACGCTTCGCATGCGCCGGCAGGTTGGGCAGCGAGATGTTCTGCGCGATCGACAGGTCAAGCAAAATGCCGGTCAGCTTGCGGTCTTCCGGAACCAGGAAAATGCCATGCGCGACCGCATCGGCCGCCGAACCCAGCACAAGCGGCTTGCCGTCGAGTTCGAGCCCACCGCCAAGCGTGCTGTCTATGCCGAAGAACACCCGCGCCAGTTCGGTGCGGCCGGAGCCGACAAGGCCGGCGAGGCCGAGGATTTCACCGCGCCTGATGTCGAGGTCGACCGGCCGGGCAGGGTAGGCGGGGGTGCGGATGGCTTTGGCTGAGAGAGCCGTGGCGCCCGGCGCCCGAGCCGCCTCGGAGGCCTTCTCGCGCTCCTTCAGCATGCGGCCGATCATCAACTTGACCATCTGGTCGTGGTTGATGGCGCTCTTCGGCAAGGTGCCGGCCAGCATGCCGTCGCGCAGCACCACGACGCGGTCGGCGACGCGCTCGACCTCATGCAGCCGGTGCGAAATGAAGATGACGCTGATGCCATCGGTCTTCAGCGCCTTGATGACGTCGAGCAGCTTGTCGGTTTCGGCAAGCGGCAGGCTCGATGTCGGCTCGTCGAGGATCACCAGCCGTGCCTTGATCGACAGCGCCTTGGCGATCTCGACCATCTGCTGCTGGGCAAGCGACAGCGAGGCAACCGGCGTATCGGCGGAAAAGTTGGCGCCGACACGCTTCAGCAGCGGCGCCACCATTTCGCGCAGCTTGGCGCGGTCGACCAATCTCAGCGGCCCGCCGCGCAACGGCTCGCGGCCGAAGAAGATATTGGCGGCAACATCGAGGTTTTCGAACAGATTGAGTTCCTGGTGCACGAAGGCGATGCCCGACCCCAGGCTGCCTTCGACGGTGAGCCCGTCATGCGCAACGCCGTCGACGGTGATGGCGCCGCTGTCCGGCCTGGTGACGCCGCCGAGGATCTTCATCAAGGTCGATTTGCCGGCGCCGTTTTCGCCGACCAGGCCGATCACCTCGCCCGGCCTGACCTCCATGGAAAAACCATCCAGCGCCACCACGCCCGGATAAGTCTTGCGCACGTTCTCGAGGCCGAGGAACGGGGTGGTTGCGACGATGGATGGGTCGGAATAATTCATCACGCCATATTTGATCAGGCTTGCCAGCAGCCGGTGGGCTACAGACTGACGGGCCTTGGCCGGCCCGTCAACACGATCGCCGGCTCAAGGCGAACCCTGAGCCGGCGCAACTGCTCGTGGTCTCAGTTTCCGGACATCGCCTTCAGATTGGCGGCATAGGTGTCGACATCGTCCTTACCGATGATCTTGGTCGGGATGATGATCAGGCCGCCTTCCGGAATGCCTGATTTGTCGCCCTTGAGATAGGCGGCCATCAGCTTCATGCCCTGATAGGCCCACTCGAAGGGCTGCTGCACGACGGTCGCCGCCACGGTGCCTTCCTTGACGCCGCCCAGCGTGATCGGATCGTCATCGAAGCCGACGACGGTGATCGAGCCGAGCTTGCCGGCGTCGCGCAGCGCTTCATAGATGCGCGGCGTGTTGTAGGAATAGAAGCCGACCATGCAGGTGATGTCGGGGCTGGCGACCAGCGCGTCCTCGACATTCTTCTTGGCGCGCGCCTGGTCGATGTCGTCGCCGCGCACGTCCACCAGTTCGATCTTGCTGCCGGCGAGGCCGTCCTTCATGCCCTGGATGCGTTCCTTGGCATTGTCGGCGCCGAGCAGGCCGACGAAGCCGAGGCACTTGCCGCCGTCCGGCATCGCCTTCTTGGCGATCTCGGCCGCCTGCTTGCCGGCGTCGACATTGGACGAGCCGATATAGGCGACGCGCTTGGTCTGCGGGGCATCGGAGTCGGTGGTGAACAGCGCCGTTTCCGACGCGATCTTGTTCAGGCCGTCGGTCGAGGTCTTGGGGTCGACGGCCGAGACCATGATGCCCTTGACGCCGGCGGTCACCAGATCGTCCATCAGCCGCTGCTGGATGGCGACCGAGGACTGCTCGGGATATTTGAGTTCGAGATTGTAGTCGGGCAATTCGGCCTGCGCCTTCTTGACGCCGGCTTCGGCGGCCTTCCAGAAATCGGAAGCGCCGTTGACGACGAAGGCAAGCGTCGGCTTGTCGTCGGCGCGCGCAATGGCTGTCGCGGTCAGGCCAAGCAGCAGGGCTGCGGTGGCCACGGATGCATGTCGTATCAAGGATTTCATGTTCAACCTCCCGTTTTGGCTCAGTCGTCGGACTGAACCGATCTTGCATTCACTGACTTGCCGCTCGCGATTTGGACGCCCTCCTCCTCAGGGGTTCCCGGCGCTGAAGAATGGCGTCGTCGGTCGCGATCACGGACTTTAGAGACTCATCCCGTGCTCGTAAATAGTCTGATTTGTCTGACATATCACATGTCCGAGACCAAGCTTGCGGAGGCAAACCCCGCTCGCCATCGGGCCATTCACGTGCACTTCTCGCCGCACGGGTCCCACCTGACCGGACACGGCGGATTGACGTTACAGCGTCGTTTTGTATTAGTAAACACTATTAGCAGAGGTCTCGCGCGGACACTCGGCGGTGGCCCTAGGTCTAGTTTGCCCGAACAGGTGCAGCACGGCTTCGCGCAAGCAGATGCCTTGCAGTCCTTGAATTTCACGCAGCCCGCAGCGGCATGGCGGGGAACTTCAAAACTGCTAATAAAGATAATCGCCTTCGACTATTTCCATTGGTCGACGGCGCGACACCATCTTGTCGGTGTGGCAGGCTTGCGACTAGACAGGCTGGGGATTGGGACGCAATGCCATGAGCGAGACGAGGGATCCGGACGACACGGCGAAGCGGCGCAAGGCGCCGGCGAGAGCTGCCAAGGGCGGCCGCGTCACCATGACCGACATTGCCAGGGCAGCCGGTTGCTCGCAGGCGACCGTCTCTTTCGTGCTCAACGATTCGCCCGGCATCCGGCTGTCGCAGCAGACGCGCGAGCGGGTGATCGACGCCGCGCGCTCGCTCGGCTACGCAGCACCCGCCTTCTCGGCGCTGCGCAAACCTGTTCCCGCCTTCGATGGACTTGACGGTGTCATCGGTTTCGCTGTCGACCAGCTGGCGACAAGCCCGGAAGCCGTTGTCGCCATCGAGGGCGCGCGCCAGGCGTCGTGGAACGCCGGCAATGTGTTGCTCGTGGCGCAGACCATGGGCGACGCCGTCATGGAGCCGCGCGCCATTGCGGCGCTCACCAGGCGCGGCATCTCGGCGCTGATCTACATGACCATCTTCACCCGCGAGATCACGGCGCCGGACTTCCTCTACGGCCTCGACATCCCGGTCATCCTGCTCAACTGCTACACGGCCGATTATGCCTTCCCGGCCGTGGTGCCGTCCGAGATCGCCGGCGGCCAGAACTCGACCCGGCATCTGATCGGCCACGGCCACCGCCGCATCGCCACCATCACCGGCGAGCCGTGGATGCAGGCCGCGCAGGACCGGCTGAAAGGCTACCGCAGGGCGCTCGCCACCGCCGACATCCCGTTCGATCCCGAACTGGTGGTCGAGGGCGACTGGTCGGCGAGCGCCGGCTATGCCGCGACCGTGGAGCTTTTGGAGCTGAAAGAGCGCCCGACCGCCATCTTCTGCCAGAACGACCGCACGGCCATCGGCTGCTACGAAGCGCTGAAGGAGGCGGGCCTGCACATCCCGCAGGACATCTCCGTCGTCGGCTATGACGACGAGGAGATCGCCCGCCATCTGTTCCCGCCGCTGACGACATCGATCCTGCCGCACATGGCGATGGGCCAATGGGCGATCGAACAGCTCGAAGTGCCGCCTGCCGGCCGCGGCCGCTATCCCATCACCAAGCTGGAATGCCCGCTGGTGCAGCGGGATTCGGTGGCAGCTGTGGCTGGATAAAGTTGAACCAGCCCATCCCGATGCAAATCGGGATGGGTCTGTTTGGTGGTTGCGCCTCAGGGCAGGGTCTATCCGGGAACGTGCCGCGGTTAGAACCGCAAGACGACAAAGGAGCGCCTGCGATAGCAGCGCCGGCGCAACCGGCCATGCCGCCAGAACGTGCGGCAGTGCCGTCTCCAGACATGCCGCCTGTGGTGGCGACGACGGTGCCATCGCCGATGCGATATCTGCTCGACATCGCCCGGGCCTTCGTCGTCATCAAACGAATTGGCATCCTGCTTGTCGAGTTCATCGAGAATGCCGTTACCGACATTGGGAACCCCGGCCACGGCCTCGAGAGGCCGAACCGCGGTAGCAAGCGCCGCGGCCCCCGCAACGCCGAACAATGCTGTCAAGAATGATCGCCGATCCATCAAAACCTCCATCAGCAAGACAAGGCTAACATGACGAGCCTAACACAAAGCAGCTAGAGCGGGTGATACAAAAGGCCAGAGGCGAATCTTCGAGCCGGCCCAAACGGGTGACCGGACGGACGGCAGAGGTCAGATTAAGGCCGCAACCGGGCGGCGCGCTTCCTTCGGCTCGGCGACCAAGCCATGCGGAATGCCGCCGATGAAAGCGCACAGCCTGAGCGGTTCCGCCTTTCCGCGAAACGCTGAACCGCTCGGCAAAGCTCTCTCCCTAAGAATGCCCGCCACCTTGCGGCATTGGGGCTGGCTGAGAGACTGACGCCCCACGGCAGATGCGATGTTGCGGTACTCAGCGCCGCGCCAATATCCGGCAGAGCTCCTTCAGGTCCCGGTCGTAGGTGCCCTTGCCGCTGAGCACGCTGGCGCAGCGTTTCTTCATCTTGGCGATCTGGCCGGCCGACATGGCGCTGATGGCAACCACCGCCGGTCGCGTCGGCACCGCCGGCGTGTTGGGATCCCGAGGGCTGGTGGGCGCGGTCGGTGCGCCAATGCCGACTCCGACCCCGGCCGTCACCCCATTGCCCACCCCGACACCGGCGCCGACCCCGACACCGCTGCCGACGGTTGCGCCGACCCCGACCCCGACGCCCGTGCCCACCGATGCGCCGACGCCGGCCGCAACGCCGCTGGTGCCGCCAACCGTAGCGCCGACACTGGCGGTGGTGCCGCTGGTGCCGCCGACCGTTGCGCCGACATTGGCGCCCTTGCTGCCGCCGACCGAGACGCCGACGCCAAGCCCGCCGCCACTGCCGCCGACCGAGACGCCCACCCCACCGCTGCCGCCGATGCCCACACTGAGCCCGCCCGCGCCAGCCGGAAAGCACAAAGCCACGGCAACAGCGCCACCGGCCAAGGCCTTTGTTAAACTTTTAAAGAAATCCATAATGACGCTCCCCGTGTTGGTTGCCTGTACGCAGGTTGAACAGCATCCGTTACCAATATGATTACGCGAGTGTAGCGTTTTTAGTTTCTGCGAGAATAGGTAGTATTGGAAATCGTTGTTATGGCTGCTTGCGGCGATCGGAATATATATTTTGGAATTGGCGGAAAAAATCGAGGATTTGCGGTTAGACTCGGAACCTTAGACAGGCAGGACGAGTGCTTGCATGCGGGAATTTACCGGGCGCATGCCTCAGGCCGTCTTGCGAAGCCGCTTCCTGCGGTGGAGAATGGACCCTCGAGAATGGGCTCGTGCTGAGGAAAGGGGACGATCCAAGAAACCCGCGACGATCTCCACCGATGTCGGGCGCGTTGTGCGCCACATCGTTCCGCTGCTCGCAGTCGACGGCGTCAGCGCTACCCTTGCGGGCATACCTTCGCCCCGTTTGGCGTTTCTGCCCTTTGGATCGGATGCCGATCGTCCGCTGGCGTTTCGATCTCTTCAACTTACGTCGAGTTTCGCAAATCCACTTTGCATCCCGGCTAACGTTCGAAGGGTTCGCCAAGCGAGGCGACACCGTTCAGCCTGAGCAAGCGGCGGTCCGCCGAGATGACACCGAGCACGACGATCGTAACGAGATAGGGAAGGCTGGAAAGCAGTTGCGATGGCAGGTCCAGACCGGTCGCCTGGGCGGCGAGGCTCATCAGCGAAACCGCGCCGAAGAGGCAGGCACCCAGGAAGATGCGGCCAGCGAGCCACGTACCAAAGACAACGAGTGCGATCGCGATCCAGCCACGTCCGGCAATCATACCGTCCGCCCAAAGGGGCGTGTACACCGCCGCCGCATAGGCGCCGGCAAAACCCGCCATCATGCCACCAAAAGCTATGGCCGCGATACGGATAGCGATGACCGGATAGCCGATGGCATGGGCTGCCTTGGGATTCTCGCCGATTGCCCTCACGACAAGGCCGACTCTCGTATAGGCAAACATCGCCCAGATCGCAAACGTCACGGCAAGGGAAAGCCATACGACGACGTCCTGGACAAACAGCCTGCCGACTACCGGGATTTCCGAGAGGCCGGGAAAGGCAAGTTTCGGGAGCCCCTTGACCGTCAAGCTCTCGTAGCTTTTGCCGAACAGCGCCGAAAGGCCCTGGCCGAGAATGCCGATCGCAAGGCCTGTCGCGACCTGGTTTGCCCGGAATCCGAGTGCCAGCACTGCAAAGACGAGGGACAGGACGGCGCTACCGAGGCCGGCGGCAACGAACCCCAGCAGGTGTCCACCGCCGTGGTAGACGACGATGAACGCGAGCACCGCGCCGAGGGCCATCAGGCCCTCTACGCCGAGGTTAAGAACGCCGGCGCGCTCGACCACCAACTCGCCGAGTGCGGCAAGGAGAAAGGGGGTTGCCGCTGCGAGCATGCCCGAAATAATGAACTCGACGGCGTTCATGGCTGGCTCAGGTGATGGGGGCGGCGCCACTCGATGCGGTAGCGCACGAAGGCCACAGCGCCGAGATAGGCGAGCAGCAAGCTGCCTTGGAAGACGCGGACGGCGGCGATCGGCAGGTTTGCCGACACCATCGCATTGTCGCCGCCGATATAGAGGACAGCCATGAAGAGCGCGGAAAAGATGATGCCGACTGGATGCAACCCGCCGAGATAGGCGACAATGATGGCCGCATATCCGTAGCCGGTCGAGATCGAGCGCTGCAACTGGCCGAGCGGACCCGCGACCTCCGCCGCGCCTGCCAGTCCCGCCGCCAAGCCACCGATCAGAAGCGATAGCCAAATCGCACGCCCTTCGCTGAAGCCGGCGTAACCGGCCGCGCGCGGGGCAAGGCCGCCGACCTTGAGCTTATACCCTATGAAGCTTCGCTGCATGAAAACCCAGGCCACCAGCGAGAGCGCAAGTGTGATGAGCAGCGAGACGTTGACACGGGTACCGGTGATCAGGGTCGGCACCATCGCGTCGTTCTGAAACATGACGGATTGTGGGAAATTGAAGCCGGCCGGGTCCTTCCATGGGCCGAGCAGCAAGTAGTTGAGGACTTGCGTCGCAACGAGGCTCAGCATCAGGGAGACCAGGATCTCGTTCGCATTGAGCCTGACGCGCCAGAAGGCGGTGATAGATGCCCAAAGCGCACCGCCGATGGCACCGAGAAGCAGCATCAGCGGCCAGATCCACTGCCCGGTCGCCTGCGGAAACCAGACGGGGATCGCCGAGGCGAAAATAGCGCCCAGGATAAACTGGCCCTCCCCGCCGATGTTGAACACTTTTGCGCGGAAACCGATCGCCAGCCCCTGCGCAATAAGGAGAAGAGGCCCCGCCTTCAGCAGCACCTCCGCGAACGATGCCCAGGAGAGGAACGGCTCGAGAAGCATCGCGTACAGGACGGCCGCCGGATCTCGGCCTATCAGCACGTAAAGGCCCAGATTGAGGATGATCGCCATGCCAAGCGCGACAGCCGGGGCCAGCATGGCCGCGACGAGCGAGGCATGCTCCCGGCGGACGAGCGCGGGGAGGAACGTCGCGGCCCAAACGCTCATGCAGGAACCTTCTCTGGCGAGGCATGTGCTCCGATCATGTATCTGCCGATGTCTTCGGGGCGCGTGTCCCGCGTGACCAGAGGCGGACTCAGCATTCCATGATGGAGCACCTGGATGAAATCGCAGAGTTCGAAAAGTTCCTCGAGTTCCTCGGAAATTACGAGGATCGCCACGCCCAGGTTGCGCAACGCGATGAGCCGCCTTCTGATGGCGGATGCAGCGCCAATGTCTACACCCCAGGTCGGCTGCGCCACGAAAAGCAGTTTTGGCGACAGCATCATCTCGCGACCGACGATGAATTTCTGCAAGTTGCCGCCGGACAGCGAGCCCGCTTCGGCATCCGGGCCGGAGGCGCGGACGTCGTACCGACGGATGCATTCGCTGGTGAAAGCCGTCGCTCCGGCGCTGTTGATGAGGCCGCGCCTCACGAGATCGAAAGGATGGGCGGTAAGAACGGTGTTGAGCACGAGCGACATTTCAGGGACCGCGCCGCGTCCCAGCCGGTCTTCGGGCACGAAGGCGAAGCCAAATCTCCTGCGCGCGGCCGCATCGAGTGCGCCTACGTCGCGGCCCATCATGTAAATCCGGTCGCGTTGTTCCTTCAGCAGCATCGCTTCGCCCGAGATAAGCGCGGCAAGCTCGCCTTGGCCATTGCCCGATATTCCGGCTATGCCAAGAATCTCGCCTGATCGTACCGTGAGGCTGATGCCGGAGAGCGGCGTGGCAAAGGGGTCGTCCGGCGTGTAGTCCATGCCGATTATTTCCAGCCGCTTCTCCCCCTCGGGCATGGCCAACGCGGGCATCACCTCCGGCATGTCGCGGCCGATCATCATGCGGGCGAGGTCGTGCGCATCATAGTCGCGTGGGTCGACGGTGCCGATAACGCGCCCTCCACGCAGGACGGTCGCCTGGTCACAGATCGTGCGAATTTCCTCCAGTTTGTGCGAGATGAACAGGATGGACACGCCGCGGTCGCGAAGGCGCCTGAGCGTGTCGAACAGCTTCTTCACCGCCTGCGGCGGCAAGACCGAGGTCGGCTCGTCGAGAATGAGCAGCTTCGGGTCCGTCATCAGGCAGCGGATGATCTCCACCCGCTGCCGTTCGCCGACCGAGAGCGCGTGCACATCGGCGAGAGGATCCACTTCAAGGCCAAAATCCTGGCCGAGGCTGCGGATGCGCGCCGCCAGCTCCGCCTTGCCGCCGGGGACGACGAGCTGGATGTTCTCGACGACAGTCAGCGTCTCGAACAGCGAGAAATGCTGAAAGACCATGCCGATGCCCCTGCGCCGTGCCTCAGCCGGCGAGGCAAGGCGCAGAGGCTCTCCGTTCCAGACGACGGTGCCTTCGTCCGGCTGTTCAACGCCATAGATGAGCTTCATCAGCGTCGATTTGCCCGCCCCATTCTCCCCGAGGATCGCATGGATCGATTGGGGCGCCACGTCCAGATCGATGGCTTGGTTGGCCCGGATCTGGCCGTAGCTCTTCGAGATGCCGCGGAGCGACAGAAGGGGCGGGGTCATGACTTACTTCGGCAGTGGTGTGGTGACACCCTTGACGTGCCAGTCCATCGCGACGATCTCGGGATCCGCTATCGTCGCACCGGCGGCGGCGGCTTCGCTGCCGTCGGCCTTGGTGATTGGACCTGTGAAGGGCGAGAAGCTGCCGTCGGCGATCTTCGCCGCCACTTCCTTGATCTTCGTCATCGTGTCGGCTGGGATATCTGAGTTCCAGTCCACGACCTCCACCACCTTTTCGGCGACGCCGAGGAAGGTGTTGGCGCCCTTGAAAGTTCCGGCGAGATGGGCATCCACGGAAGCCTTGAAGAAGGGCGACCAGTCTGTCGCGATGCAGCCGAGATATTTCTTCGGTGCATATTTCTTCATCGACGAATTGAGGTTGAACGCGTAGACGCCAGCCTCCTCGCAGGCCGAGATCACGGAGGGTGTGTCCTGCGCGTTCGAGAAGATCACGTCGCAGTTCTGTGCCATCAGCGCCTTGGCGGCTTCCTGTTCCTTGGCCGGGTCGAACCAGGAGTTCACCCAGACGACCGATACCTCGATATCGGGATTTACGGTCTGTGCGCCGAGCGTAAATGCGTTGATCGAGGTGATCAGCTCCGGAATGGCGAAGGCCGAGACGGAGCCGACCTTGCCGGTCTTGGAAAGAGCTGCGGCGGCTATGCCGAGCAGGTAAGTGCCCTGGAAATACTTCGCCGCGAAGGGCGAGAAATTCGGCGCGGTCTGGAAGCCGGAGGCATGCAGCACGGTGACCGCAGGATCGCGGCGGGCGATCTGTAATGCACCATTCTGGTAGCCGAATGAGCCGGCGATCAGGAACTTGTTACCGTCGGCGACGGTCTTGTTCATGATCCGGTCGGCGTCCGGCCCTTCGGCGATGTTCTCGATGACGGTGATCTTCACCTTGTCGCCGTATGCGGCCTTGACCGGCTCGAGGCCGGCGGCGAGCGCATGGCCCCAGCCGACATCGCCGACCGGCGACGGGAGCACGAGCGTGATACCGAGCGGCTCGTCGGCCGCAAAGGCGGGACGGCTGCCAAGCGCGCCGGCAAGCCCTGTCGCGGCAAGGCCCTTCATCAGAGTTCTGCGGGTCAGATAGTTCAGCATGTCAGTTCCCCTGTCTTAAGTTGTTAGAATTCCACCGCGGCAAAGGCGGCTTCCGCGTCCGCAGCAAGCCGGGCCTCGTTCAGCCCGGTAAACGCACCCTTCTCCCAGACGATGCGGCCGTTGATCATGGTCATGTCGGTGGGCATGCCGATACCGACCTTGGCGATCAGGCTCAATGGATCGTGGCGCGTGCCGACATAATCCATGCGGCGCGTGTCGATCGCGAAGAGGTCGGCGCCCATGCCGGGCGACAGTCGGCCGATGTCATTGCGGCCCAGAAGCGCGGCCCCGCCCGTTGTCGCATAGCCGAGGAAATCGACCGGCGCAGGCACGGGATGAGCGCGCGTCGAGGCCGCCAGGCATTGCAGCATGTAGGCGGAATGGATGCAGTGCATGAGGTTGGAGTTGTCGTTCGAGGCAGCACCGTCGCAGCCGAGACCGACGCGCAGGCCAAAGGCGGACATGGCGGGAATATCAGTCACCTCCGCACCCACCAGATAGACCGGCTCCGGGCAATGCGAGACACCGGTGCCGCTCGCCGCCATCAGCCGCAGTTCGTCATGCGTCAGCTCCCAGCAATGGGCATAGAAAGTGTCTCGGCCGGCAAATCCGAGGTCCTCGAGATAGTCCACCGTACGCATGCCATGGCGGGCCTCGATGATCGGGCTTTCGCCCTCGCCGACATGGGTGTGCATCCGCACCCCGCGATCACGCGCCAGCGAAACCGATTCCACGAAGGTCTCGCGGTAGCAGTTGACCGGCTGGCAGGGAGCGACCACGACCTGACGCATGCTGAAGGGACTGGTGTCGTGATAAGTGTCGATGAGGCGTGCGCAGTCGGCAATGAATTCGTCCGTGGTCTCCAGCATCTCGTCTGGAATGGTCGAGCCTTCCGATTTTGGCAGCGTGTTGCCGCCGCGGCCGGCATGGAAACGCATGCCGAGAAGATCGGCCGCTTCGAACTGCCGGTCGATGAGCCGTTTTCCGGCATGGCGCGGAAAATTGTACTGGTGGTCGAAGGCCGTTGTGCAACCGTGCTTTATCAACTCTGCCATCGCCGTGATAGAGGCGTGGTAGAAACAATCCTCGTTGAGCCGGGAGAAGATCGGATAGATCCGGTCGAGCCATTCGATGACCGAGAGCTTCGTCCAGTCGAGTTCGGCACGGTTGCGCATAAAGCACTGAAAGAAGTGATGGTGCGTGTTGACGAGGCCGGGATAGACGAACCAGCCGTCGGCATCCTGCACGATAGTACCGGCCGGCAACTCGCTTCTGTGCAGGCCTTCGCCGATTGCCTCGATCTGCGGGCCATTCGTCAGCACATCGACATTGCGCCGGACGCTCGGACCCCTGCCCTCGTCGGTGATGACCGCTGCGCAATTCTTCAGGAGATAGCCGGTCACCTCACGCCTCGTCCAGCATGGGTCGCGGTTCGGGCTTCAACTCGTGTAGCCGGTGGATACCGGGCATCTCGATGAAATTGTCGAGGCTGCGGAGCGCTCGCGACCAGAGCCGGATCGTGGGATACGGATCGAGGGAAACGCCACCGTCGGGCGCGAGCGCGACATAGGGAAAGCAAGCAATGTCGGCAATCGTCGGCCGGTCGGATGCGAGAAACCGATCGCCACGCATTTTTTGTTCGAAGAGGCCGGCTTCCAGCTCACGTAGTGCCGCTATGCCATTGGCCTGAAGCGCACCGATGTCACCGGGGCGCAGCAGCATCTCATGCAGGCGCGCGCCGCCGAGGTTGGCGGTCAGCCTGTGCGAGAAGGAAAGCCATTGCTGGATGCGCGCCGTCTCCTCGGGGGCGCCGCTGCCGAGCCAGGCCGGTGCTGCCTTCGCGGCGAGATAGCCAAGCATGGCGGAAGACTCGGTCAGGATCAGGTCGCCGTCTTCAAGGATCGGGATGGAGCCTCCCGGATTAAGCGCCATAAGCTCGGGGCCACGATGCTCGGCGCCGGGATGGAAGTCGACCGGGCGGATTTCGAGCTTCACACCTGACAGCGTCGCCATCAGGCGCACCTTGTAGCAACTTGGGGAGAGGATGTAGTCGTAAAGCTTCACTGTGCCACCAATTGCGCGCCGTAGGTATAATTGTGGCGCTTCAGCCAGCGGCGATAGGCGACCGAGGTCAGGTCGGCGCGCGTCGGGATTTCCATGCCGGGATCGAGCGGCAGAAGACGCGGGATCTGGTTTTCGAGGATCGAGCGGTCCTGCAGGAAAATCGTCTGCTGGAAATGGATGAGGTCGGTCTGTGGCGTCTCGTCATCGAAAAGCGCCATCCACGGCCAGACGTCGCAGAGATCCTCGGCAAGCGGTTGGACGAATAGCGTAATGACATCCCATTCGCCCGGGCGCGGCGGGCAGGTCTTGTAGAGGACTGAGCAGGTCGGAGCCGGCACGCGGTACATGTATTCCGTCGTGATACCTCCGCTCGCGGATTTCGCCGCCTGCGGCTGGTAGAACTTCACCTGGGTCGCCCAGACCTCGTCCTCTTCCTCGCGGATCTCGACCTTGTAGTTTTCGACCTCGGTATGCGGCTCCGAGCCGAGGATGTCGGTATGGACGAAGGGGAAGTGTGCGATGTCGAGGAAGTTCTCGACGGCGCGGAGCGGCGAGCAGCGCACCCGCACCACGCCGACATCGACGAAGCGGCGCCCGGGCTGGTCTGCCTCGGGAATTGGGAAGACCGGTTTCTTCGGTTCGCCGAGCGACGACCAGATATGGCCATAGCGCACCGAAACCGGCAGCACGCGCCCGTTTTCGCCTGTCACTTTCGCCGCGCCATCGGCGTCGAGCGCAACCTTGATCGGCTCGTCCATCAGGGTGGTCTCGCGCCCATAGCGGTCGAGCCGGCTGAAAAGCCCGACCGGATACCATTCGTCGCGCATCGCATCGTCGATCATGGCACAGCCCCTTTCGCCTCGATCCCTTCGGCCATGCGCCGAAGGCTCTCGGCGGCTCGCGAGGCGGCGATGCGCTCGGACGCATCGCAATCGGCTGGAACAAGGACGTGGATCAGCGTCTCGCCGGCTTCCTGCGGGATAGGCACCAGGCGGATTGCCGGCGCGCCGGGCGCCTGCCAGACGTATCCTTCAACGGTGGCCTTCGTACCGGCAGCGACCGAGAGTGCCGAACATCCGGCGCGGGCCGTCAATGAACGGAGCGGGACGTAACCCTCAAAAAGGGGTGGCTTGCCGTCAGGCTCTCCATCAGCGACCCAGATGATCCCGCCCGCCTCTTCGACCAACCGGGTCGCAACGCGAATCGTCTCCGGCGGCGTGAGGCTGGGATGGGCAGGAATGCGCAGGCACTGACCGGCCTGCGAATAGGTCCAGCCGTGATAGATGCAGGAGAGCGCCTCGCCGCGCACGAAGCCATGGGAGAGGCGCATGCCGCGATGCGGACAGCGATCCGCCGATGCCGCCAAGCGCCCCGATTGGCTTCGCCAGAGGGCAATGGGACCGGCGGGCGTCCGCCCCGGCATTACCTGTCCTGTTGGCAGATCCTGGGAAAGGGCGACCGGCACCCAGGTGTCCGTCTTGTCGGACAGCATGACCTTACTTTCCGTACTGATACTACTGTTTCCCGACCAGAGAGATGCCGGCGCAAGGAGTTGGCGAACCGCTCGATGCGGCTGACGTATGCATAATTATTTCGCAATTGCAATATTGATTAAATTAAGTGCAAACGGAGGGTAACCACACGCAAAGCTATATGTTTTTTTGCTCGACAGGCGCGCGGTCGATCGTCTCGACCCAGACTTCAATGGGCCCAAGCGAACATCCCATCT
Organism: Mesorhizobium sp. M0139; assembly: GCF_040322455.1. Lineage (NCBI taxonomy): Bacteria > Pseudomonadati > Pseudomonadota > Alphaproteobacteria > Hyphomicrobiales > Phyllobacteriaceae > Mesorhizobium > Mesorhizobium sp. M0139. The sequence continues at coordinate 5,130 of NZ_JAMYTN010000019.1, read as the reverse complement.
CCATCATGTCGATCAGTTCCGCCGCACCGGCAATATCGAGTTCGATGCGATCGGTGCTTGCATGAGCGATGTGGTGCGCGAGACCGAGCTTGGCCGCATGGCGCATGATCCAGGGCAGGAAGGACGCGGGTTCGAGGTGGCCGCGAATGGTCATCCGCTCATGCAAGCGGTGTTGACTTTGCTTCATCACGAACGGAACGCGCGCCTTGGTGTCACGGTCAGCAGCATAGCGTCTGACTGAACGGGCGGAAGTGGTAATCGACGCGCCAATAACACCGAATATCGACTGATCGCCCGTGCCTAGACCCGGGCACTCATGCATGTCGCCCAGAAGTGCCGAGGTTGTGGGACAACGACATGCATTAAACAAAGACTTCAAGCGGTCGCATGAATCCGTTTCAGCGCGACGCGCTTTAGGGTTATCTGAGCTATTGTAATGCATCGGTAAGTTGGCGCACCCGACAGGATTCGAACCTGTGACCTCTGCCTTCGGAGGGCAGCGCTCTATCCAGCTGAGCTACGGGTGCCTTCAGGGAACCTGAAAACGAACCAGCCGATAGGCCGGCCAGCCACGGCTTCTTAGCGGAAGCCGGCGCGGGCTTCAACGGGCAATTGGCGTGGCGATATTTTCGAAGCCACGTCGCGCGGCTCGGCAACTTCGCGTCCGCCTTGCAGCCTCAGCCCGGGACTCACCCCGCCACCTCCACCTTCGCCACCCGCCTGCGCACCCTGCGCGGCGCCCGCTTCGCCTTCTTCGCGCCGGTCAGTTCGTGCATCGCATCCAGCTGCATCTGCTGCATTTCGGCCAGCCGCGTCCATTGGCGCGAGATCAGATAGTCGAGCTTTTCGTGCAAATGGCGCACTTCCAGCTCGGCTTTCAGGTTCACCCGGTAGTCGTTGAACGAGCGCAGGCGGTCCTTGGCCTCCGTCCGTCTCTGGCTCATCATGATGATCGGCGCCTGGATGGCGGCGATACAGGAGAGCAGCAGGTTGAGCAGGATGAAGGGGTAGGGGTCGAAGGCGCTGCTCACGCCCGCGATCAAATTGATGCCGATCCACACCGCAAGCACGCTGCCGAACGAGATCAGGAACCACCAGCTGCCGCCGAAAGCCGCCATGTTGTCGGAGACGCGGTCGGCGAACGAGCGGTGCTCCTCGAACTCCTCTTCCGAGTTTTCCGAAATCGTGTCCTGCCTGGCGATCGATTCGACCACCTGGCGGTCGAGCTCGGAGAATTCGCCATGCTCCTGCTGCAGCAGCTCCTCCATGTAGCGCATGCGGTAACGGCCGAGCTCCTCCCGGCTGATGCGGGCGCCGCGCGGCAGGTCGGGATGATCGGAGCGGATGCGGTCGGCCAGGCTCGGCCTGAGGTCGTCGATGCGCACCAGGTCACGCTTGCGAAACTTTCTACCTGATATCGCCGACGGTTTTCGCTTCGGCTTCAGGCGGCCATGGGGTTCGGAGTCCGGCACATCGGGCGCTTCCAGCGCCTCGTCGGCAACCAGTTCGGCGTCGTGGGCGGGCGGCGCCTCGAAATACTCGCCGCCGCTGTCGTTTTCATTGTCGGCCTGTTCGGATGGTTTTGGGCTCATGATGCCGGCTCCTGCTGTCGCGCCCACGATACGCCAAGGCGAGGCGGCATAGCCACTGTGGCGGTGAAGATTGGGGGCTTGTGCATGCTTGTGATGAATGCCTGCTGCAATTGCCTGTGGCAGCGCAGCCCCCCGGGGCCTCGCTCGCCTGCTGCTCGGCAACCAGACCGCCGAAGTGCTGTTGCCGACGGAGGTCGCGCCTGCTGCAGAGTTAAGATGAGGCAGCGATCCTTCACGACCCCCCTCTGTCCTGCCGGACATCTCCCCCTCAAGGGGGGAGATCAGATGTCGCCATGGCTTCGCCAAACACGAAAAAGAGGCGAGACGCCGAAGCTGCTAATCTCCCCACTTGAGGGGGAGATGGCCGGCAGGCCAGAGGGGGGTGCTGTCCCGCCGGCGTTTCAGAGTTCCTCCACCCAACGACGGGTTCTATTGCGGCGGTAAACCAGGCAACTGCGACCCCTGCGCCGGCAAACCAGGCGGCGGCAGGCCGGGCGACGCGGCCGGCTGATCTCCCGCAAACATCAGCCGCGTCTTCGTATCGGCCATGGCGGGCGACAGACTGCGCTGGATCAGCGCTTCGACATGGTCGTTGCGCTGCCTAGCGCTGTCGGCGCCCATCACCACCACGATCAGATGCCGGCCGTCGGCATTGTAGGACGTGACGATATTGTAACCGGATGCCCTGATATAGCCGGTCTTGATGCCGTCGACGCCGCGCACCCGGCCGAGCATGTCGTTGTGGCCGCGCACCAGCCGGCCGCGGAACATGAAGTCGCTTTCGGAGAAATAGTGGAACTGCTGCGGGAAGCGGGCGCGCAGCGCCATCCCCAGCGTCGCCATGTCGCGCGCCGATGTGTGCTGGCCATCGTCGGGCAGGCCGGAGGCATTGCGGAAGACGGTGCTGCTCATGCCGATCTGGCGCGCCTTGGACGTCATCATGGCGGCGAACTGGTCCTCCGAGCCGCCGAGATATTCGCCCACCGCCACCGCCACGTCATTGGCCGACTTGACCACGATCGCCCGGATCGCCGAATCGACATCGATGCTCTCGCCGCGCTTGAAGCGCAATTTGGTCGGCGGCTGCCGGGCGGCATTGTCGGAGACCGGAATCTGCGTTTCCTTCGAGACGCGGCCGGACTCCAGCGCCTCGAACAGCAGGTACAGCGTCATCATCTTGGTCAGCGACGCCGGATAGCGTTGCGCCCTCGAACTGACTTCGAACAGCGTCTTGCCACTGCCGGCATCGACGACGATGGCCGCATATTTCTCCTGCGGCGCCGGCACCGCCAGCACGCTGTCGGGCGGTGCGGTGGTGCTGCAGCCGGCCACGAAGACAAGCAGCAGGAGGGCTGCGAGAAATTTCTGGGCGGGGGAGGGGAAATGGAAATTTGGCAAGTCAAGTCCGGCGTTGCTGAGAGGGCCGGAACCTAGCCTAACCCATTTTGTTCGTCCATTTGGTTAACGGCGGAGCTGCCGATGACGCTGCCAATCTCCCCCGCAAGGGGGGAGATCAGATGTCGCTTCGGCTTCGCCAACCATCGGCGCTGAAACGGCAACCTCCCGAAATCGCCTGCTTCCTGTCCTGTTTTGCCTGCGGGGTCGCGGTGCTGCTATAGAGGCGGCAATTGCTTGGGGGATTTGACAATGACCGGTGACATCGGCGCGGCTGCGCCATCTCTTATCAGGGCTTCGCTCAGCCGCACCGGCAAATGGGCCGGCAGCGTCGCTTTCATCGGCGGCGCCGCATCCGACATCCTCAATCCGCTGGCGCCGTTCGCCGCCTATATCGCGCTGGTCGCTTCGGTTGCCGCCGCCATCATCGCCATTGCCATCGTTCTGCGGCTGGTGCTGGCCGCCAAGGCGCTGCCGGTGCTGATCTTTGCCACCAGCGCTGCCGCCGTCGCCGGCGGCGTCTATGGCCTGCAGCAGCAGACCAATTCGCAGAACGGTGTGATCGCCGGCCTGGTGCCGGCCATCGCCCAGTTGCAGCAGCAGCTGGGCATCGTCTCGGCCAGGGTGGCCAGGATCGAGCAAACGGTAACCGAGACGAAGCTGACGGTCGACCAGGTCAAGCAATCGACCGACGCGGTGGCGAAGAAGACCGAGGAAATTGCGTCGACCCAGCAGCAGCAGGCTGAGCAGGGCGCGCAGACGCAAAAGTCGGTAGAGGCCGTCAAGCAGACGACCGAAACGCTTGCTGCCGGCCAGCAGAAACAGGCCGAGCAGGCCGACAAGCTTCAGGCGACCACCGAGCAGATCGCCGCCTCGATCGACACCATCGCCAAGGGCTTTGCCGCATTGGCCGCGCAGGGCGGGGCGATCGCCGAGCCGAAGCGGCCGGATGAATTCTACCACAATGCCCGCGTCTACGAGCTTTCCGGCGACATGCTGAATGCGCGGCGCTCCTATCTCGCTTTCGCCGGTTTCGACGTCGACGCCGTCGATCCCTACACACGCTTCGCCACCCTGCTGCGCGTGCAGGACGGCAAGGCCGGCGCCCGCGAAGTGTTCGGCGCCCTGGCCGACAAGGCCAAGGCGCTGTCGATCAAGCTGGTCCATATCCTGCAGTTCGACGATGCCCAGCGTCTCGACAAGCTCAACGCCTTCATCGCCGCCAATCCGGATTTCGCACCGGCCTATTACCTGCTCGCGCAGGAGTTTTCCGAGGATCGCCTCGGCGTCCAGTCGCTGTCCGACAAGCGCAGCGAGGCCGAGGCGCTGACCAGGTTCGTCTCCTATGAAAAGGAAGGCGGGCTGCTCAAATATTTCGTCGACCAGACGCAGCTCGCCGACTGGCTCGACCGCAGCCGTACCCGCCTGACGGCGCTTGGCGACGTGCTCGACCCAGCACGCTTTGCCCCGACGCTGACGCCGATGCGCTCCAATGCCGGCTGGACGATCTCCATCTCGCTGCCCGAGGCCGCGACCGGCATTTCCTGGCGCATGGGTGTGTCAGGTCCGTTCACCGACACCGGGCTGATGGCGATGAACGACCAGCGCACCGGCAAGCCGATGCCCAATCCGAGCTTCGAATTGCCCGACAGCACCACGGCCACCACCATCGGGGTCAAGTATCTCGATCTCAGGGGCCGCGAGACCGGGCCGTTCAACATAAGTTTCGATCCGGACGCAGCGCTGCAACAGGGCAACAAACAGATCCTCGACCAGTTCTGGACGTCGTGGATCGCCTTCGACGCCAGCGGCAATCATGGCCTGGTCTATTTCTCCCAGATGCTGTCGTTCCGCTGCGGCATCAAGGAGGTGCGCTACAGCCTGAACGGCACGGCGCTCGACAGGGAGATCAAGCTGCCGCCTTGCGACAAGAAGGACCCGTACGCCATTCCTTATGACTACCAGCCTTACTTCAAGGTCGCCGACAACGTGACGTCGATGGCGGTGCAGGTCACCTACACCGACGGCACCAAGTCGCCGGTGCGCGAGTATAAGCGGCAGTAGGCGCCCACCCTCCCCCATGTGGGGAGGGTCGATCCGCGTAGCGGATCGGGGTGGGAGTCTTCGTAGGGCGCTACCCCCC
>NZ_JAMYTN010000018.1:0-121372 GCF_040322455.1 Mesorhizobium sp. M0139 | reverse complement strand
CGCCTTTGTTTACACCGCCCCCCCCCCCCCCGTGGGGGGGGCCCCCCGCGCGGGCGCCCCCGGGGGCCCCCCCCCGCCTGGGGCCGCCCCCCCCCCCGGGGGGGGGCGGCGCCGACCCCCACCCGGACCTTCGGTCCGACCTCCCCACAAGGGGGAGGTAAGGGCCTAGCACCCTTTGCATCACGCAAAGAACAAAAAACCCGCAATCACAAAGATCGGCATCAGCACCAGGCCCGACCACGCCATGTAGCCGAAGAAACCCGGCATTTTCACGCCGCGATGCCGGGCTATGGCGTAGACCATAAAGTTGGGTGCATTGCCGATATAGGTGTTGGCGCCCATGAACACCGCGCCGGCCGAGATCGCGGCCAGCGTCGAGGCCGCCTCCGTCATCAGGTGCCGCGCGTCGCCGCCTGCGAGTTCGAAAAACACCAGATAGGTCGGCGCATTGTCGAGGAAGGACGACAGCCCGCCGGTCAGCCAGAAATAGGCGAGATCATTGGGCTGCCCGGTGGGTGACGTCACCAGCGCGACCAGCGGCGCCAGCGCGCCGTCATGGCCGGCGCGAAGGATGGCAATGACCGGCACGATGCAGATGAAGATGCCAGCAAACAGTTTCGCCACCTCCGCGATCGGGCCCCAGGTGAAGCCGTTGGCCTCGCGATGGCTCTTGAGTGACACGACAAGCGACAGTCCGGCGAGCCCCAGGATGATGGCATCGCGCACCAGGTTCTGCAGTTCGAGGCTGACGCCGAGGATGGAGAAAGTCACGCCCGGCTTCCACGCTGCCGACAGCAGGATGGCGGCGATGACGCCAGCCAGCAGCGGCAGATTGGCCAAGCCGCGAAGGCGCACCTTTGTATCCGGCGTCGGATCCTTGATCTTCGGCGCGCCGCCTTCACGGCGATGCAGCATGATGTCGATGGCCAGGAAGACAAGCAGCACCAGGCCGCCGGTAAACAGCGTCTCGCGCCAGAGGTTCGCCGTCGTCCAGAAGAAGTCGACGCCGCGCAGGAAGCCGACGAACAATGGCGGGTCGCCCAAGGGCGTCAGCGAGCCGCCGATGTTGGACACCAGGAAGATGAAGAAGATGACGACATGGGCGTTGAACTGCCGGTTGTCGTTGGCGCGCAGCATCGGCCGGATCAGGATCATCGAGGCGCCGGTGGTGCCGATCACCGAGGCCAGCATTGCCCCGACGAGCAGCAGCCCGGCATTGACCAGCGGCGTGCCATGGATGTTGCCGGCCACAAGGATGCCGCCCGAAATGGTGTAGAGCGCGAACAGCAGGATAATGAACGACATGTATTCGGTGAGCAGCGTGTGCAGCACGGCTTCGCCGGCTACCGGAACGCCGAATGCAACCATCAGGGGGATGATCGCCAGCGCTGCCCAGCCGGCGGCGATCTTGCCGTAATGATGCTCCCAGACATGGTGGAACAGCAGCGGTCCGGTGGCGATCGAGAGCAGCAGGCCGGCGAAAGGCAGCGCCCACCACAGCGACATGGCAGCATCGGGCAGGCCGCGGGCCTCGGCCGCGAAGGCCATTTGCGGAGACACAGCGGAAGCGAGTACACCTGCCGCGAAAGCCTTCCCCAACTGTGTGCAGCCCCCTCGATGCGTCACGATCCAGTCACTCCGAGATCGGGTCTTCGAGCTTCACCCCGGCATCGCGCATCCTCTTCAGCATCGCCTCGACCGAACCGTTTAGATCGATGCCGCGGCACGCGTCGAGCCGCACCGTCGTCTTGAAGCCTTGCTTGACCGCGTCGAGGGCCGAGAAGGCAACGCAGAAGTCGGTCGCCAGGCCAACCAGGGTCACACTGTCGATGCTGCGCTCCTTGAGGTAGCCGGCGAGCCCCGTCGGCGTCTTGTGGTCGTTCTCGAAGAAGGCGGAGTAGCTGTCGATATCAGGGCGAAATCCCTTGCGGATCACCAGCTCGGCCTTGGTCCAGGCGAGCCCCGAGTGAAAATCCGAGCCGAGGCTGCCCTGGATGCAATGGTCCGGCCACAGCGTCTGCGGCCCATAGGGCATCTCGATCGCGCTAAAGGGCTGCGCCCTCGGATGGCTGGAGGCAAAGCTCGAATGTCCGGCCGGGTGCCAGTCCTGCGTCAGCACGACATGCTCGGCATGCCGAATCAGATCGTTGACCAGCGGCACGATTTCGTCGCCGCCGGCAACCGCCAGTGCGCCGCCGGGGCAGAAGTCGTTTTGCAGGTCGATGACAACAAGCGCTTCGTCGGCCATGGCGCCTCTCCTCTTCTACGTCTCGAACGGGGGATCGAGTGAAATACGCCGCTGATGCGACCGGATGCTGAAACTTGACCGGATGGCCGCCTGCGTCAACCTCTGCAAGCGTAAGAAATGCTTGGCGGCCGGGTTCCCTTAAACTCCGGCTTTGACAATTTCCGCCAGCTTGATATCATTTGCATACGAATGAATTTGGCCTGATCAGACACTGGCGGGTTCGGGAAGTCCCCACCTTTGAAGGCCCCAATGGGAAGGCCGATTTTTTTGGAAGGCAAAGCGTGATCCGTTACGCGAAACCCACCACGCTCGACGAGGCGCTCGCTCTGCTGGGCGAGGGCGCCTGGCGCGTGCTTGCCGGCGGCACCGATTTCTATCCAGCGCAGGGCGCCAAACCGTTCCGCGAGAATGTTCTCGATATTAACGGCCTGCACTCGCTGCGCGGCATTGCCGAGACCGAAACCCATTGGGTTTTGGGCGCCCGCACCACCTGGACCGACCTTGTCCGCCATCCATTGCCGGCGGCTTTCGATGCGCTGAAGCAGGCCGCGCGCGAAGTGGGCTCCCTGCAGATCCAGAATGTCGCCTCGATCGCCGGCAATCTCTGCAATGCTTCGCCTGCCGCCGATGGCGTTCCGGGACTGCTGGTGCTGGACGCCGAGGTCGAGCTGCGCTCTGCAGCCGCGACGCGTAATCTGCCGCTGCAGGAGTTCATTCTCGGCAACCGCCGCACCGCGCTGCTACCGGGCGAGCTGGTCACCGCCATCCGGGTGCCGAAGCCCAGGGCCGCCGGCACGTCGGCCTTCGTCAAGCTCGGTGCGCGGCGCTACCTCGTCATCTCCATCGCCATGGTGGCGGCGCGCCTCGTTGCCGAGGCTGGCATCGTCATGGAAGCCGCTGTCGCGGTCGGGTCCTGCTCGGCCGTGGCCAAGCGGCTCGCCGCTGTCGAAGCCGTGCTGGTGGGCAAGCCTGTCCGCCCGGCACTCGCCGGTGCGATCTTGGCCGCGCCGATGACCGAGCTCTCGCCGATCGCCGACGTGCGCGGCAGCGCCGAATACCGGCTCGACGCAGCGCGCGAGCTTGTCGCCCGCGCCGTGCTGAGGGCTTGCGGACTGACGAACGACAACAGCATGGTGGCGGCATGAGCCACTCCGAGATGATTGAAGCCCTGCCCGACCTCGTGCCGGGCGTCGGCCTCGATCGCGCCGAGATCGCCTTCGCCGTCAATGGCGCCGCCGTCTCGGTCAATGTGCCGCCGCTGCGCCGTCTGTCGCAGGTTTTGCGCGACGAATTGCAGCTGACGGGCACCAAGGTTGGCTGCGATGCCGGCGATTGCGGCGCCTGCACGGTGCTGGTCGACGGCGACGCCGTCTGCGCCTGCCTGATGCCGGCGGCCTCCGCAGCCGGGACGTCCGTAACGACCGTCGAAGGCCTCGCCAATGGCCGGCTCTCGGCTCTGCAGGCGTCCTTCCTGGCACATGGCGCCGCGCAATGCGGCATCTGCACGCCGGCGCTGCTGGTCGCGGCAACGGCGCTGGTGGATGGCACGCCGAATCCGACCGAGACCGAGGTGCAGGATGCGCTGGGTGGCATCCTGTGCCGTTGCACCGGGTACAGAAAGATCATTGCGGCAGTGATGGATGCGGGACGGTTCGAGACGTCGACCGACGGCGCTGCCCCTCATCCGCCTGCCGGCACCTTCACCCCGTATAGTGACGGGGAGAAGGGAAGTGCTCCAGCGCCGACGCTCCCCTCTCCCCGTTCTTCACGGGAAGAGGGTAAGGGTGAGGGGCAGCGCCAACGTCATTCGTTGGAATTCAACTTTGAACGTAGAATGCCAACCACAGGGAATGCTGTAGGCGCCTCCCCGGTCCGGCTCGACGGCGTGCCAAAAGTCACCGGCGCTGAAAAATTCGGCGCCGATGCCTTTCCCGCCGATGCGCTGGCCGTGCTGGTGGTCCGCTCGCCGCATTATCATGCCGGCTTCGCCTTCGGCGACCTGGAGGGCTGGGTGAAGTCGCATCCCGGCATCGCCGGCGTCTTCACCGCCGCCGACATTCCGGGAAAAAACTGTTTCGGCGTCATCGGTCCGTTTGCCGACCAGCCGGCGCTGGCCGAAGGCTTTGCGCGGCTGCGCGGCGAGGCAGTGGCGCTGGTCGCCGGCGAGCGCGAGGCCATGCTCGATCTCGACCTCCAGGATTTCCCGGTCCGCTGGACCGAGCTGCCGCATTTTCTGCAGCCCGGCGACGCGCAGGCAGAAGGGGCGGCGCTCATCCACGCGAACCGCCCGGCCAATTTGTTGACCAAGGGCTTCGTAGAGCGCGGCGACCCCGAGGCGGCGCTTGGCGAGGCTGCCTTCACAGTGTCCGGTGCCATCGACACCTCCTATGTCGAGCACGCCTACATCGAGCCGGAAGCCGGCCATGCCTACATGGACGGCGACACGCTGGTCGTCGTCGCCTGCACCCAGGCCCCCTACATGGACCGCGACGAAACGGCGAAGGTGCTCGGTCTTGCCGTCGACAAGGTGCGCATCGTGCCGACCGCGACCGGCGGCGGCTTCGGCTCGAAACTGGACGTTTCACTGCAGCCGCTCATCGGCCTTGTGGCGCTGAAGACCGGCCGGCCGGCAGCACTGGCCTACACCCGCAACGAATCTATGATGTCGACCACCAAGCGACATCCCGCCGAGATGAAGGCGACCATCGGCGTAGATGCCGAGGGCCATGTCACCGGCATGGTCTTCACAGGCGATTTCAACACCGGCGCCTATGCCAGCTGGGGCCCGACCGTCGCCAACCGCGTGCCGGTGCATGCCTCCGGTCCCTATGCGACGCCGAACTACCGCGCCGAAGGCCGCGCCATCCACACCCACGGGCCGATTTCCGGCGCCTTCCGTGGCTTCGGCGTGCCGCAGGCGACGATCATGCAGGAGACGCTTTACGATGAGCTTGCGGGCAAGCTTGGCATGGACCGGCTCGATTTTCGGCTGAAGAACTGCCTTCGGAACGGATCCGAAACGGTTACCGGACAGCGACTGGAGTCGGGCGTCGGCATTTTCCAGTGCCTCGACTCCTTGCGACCGCATTGGGCTCGCGCGAAGGCCGACGCAGATACATTCAACAATGCCAATACGAGCAAAAAGCGCGGCGTCGGCATCGCGTCCTGCTGGTATGGCTGCGGCAACACCTCGCTGCCCAATCCGTCGACCATCCGGGTCGGTATCTCGCCAGAGGGGGAGGTCATCCTGCATCAGGGCGCCGTCGATATCGGCCAGGGCTCCAACACCGTCATTGCCCAGATCTGCGCCGACGCACTTGGCCTGCCGCTGGAAAAATTCAAGCTGAGAAGCGCCGACACCGCGATCAGCCCGGACGCCGGCAAAACATCGGCCTCGCGCCAGACTTTTGTCACCGGCAAGGCTGCCGAAAAAGCCGGCCGCGCCTTGCGCGAAAAGATCCTGCGCTTTGCCAATGTCTCGGAGAACGCGGCCCTGCAATTGGACGGCCCGGCGATCGTCATTCGTGAGGGCGAAGCCACTCGGCGCATCGATCTCCCCGCCCTGGATGTCGATGCGGACGGCTACGTCTTCCGCGCCGAGGAGACCTACGATCCGCCGACGCTGCCGCTCGATGCCAAGGGCCAGGGCAAGCCTTACGCCGTCTACGGCTATGGCGCGCAGATCGCCGAACTCGAGGTCGACCTCAAGCTCGGCACGGTGAAGCTCTTGAAAATCACCGCCGCGCACGATGTCGGCAAGGCTATCAACCCGCTGCTGGTCGAAGGCCAGATCGAAGGCGGCATCGCGCAAGGCATCGGCATGGCGCTGATGGAGGAATACATCCCCGGTCGCACCGAGAATTTGCACGACTATCTCATCCCGACCATCGGCGATGTGCCTGAGATCGAGCACATATTGATCGAGGTTCCCGATCCGGAGGGACCGTTCGGCGCCAAGGGCCTGGGCGAGCATGTGCTGATCCCGACCGCACCCGCCATCCTCAACGCCATACGCCACGCCACCGGCGTTCTCATCACCAAGGTTCCGGCGACGCCGACGCGCATCCGCGCCGCCATCCGCGAAAAAGATGGCATCCGCGACAAGGAGGCACGCCGATGAGCGAGCTTGCCGAACGCTTCGAAACCCACGATCCGGGCGAAAAGCTGGTGGCGGAAAAGATCCGCTGCGATGCCTGTCCGGTGATGTGCTACATCGCCGATGGCCGCACCGGCGCCTGCGACCGCTACGGCAATGTCGGTGGCCGCATCGTGCGTATGGACCCGCTGACCATCCTCGACCATGCGGCAGAGAGTGGCGCCGCGGTCGTGCCCTTCACCGCCGAGGGCGAGCAATGGGACGGCGAACTGGTCAACACCGGCCGCCGCTTCGTCACTGCGATCGGCGCCGGCACCACCTATCCCGACTACAAGCCGGCCCCCTTCATCGTCAGCCAGGAGGTCGAGGGCGTCGATCTGGTGACCGTGGTCACCGAAGGCATTTTTTCGTACTGCGGTGTCAAGGTGAAGATCGACACCGACCGCCATCTCGGTCCCGAAACGGCAATCGTGCGCGCGCAAGGCGAGCCGATCGGCCACGTCACGACAGGCGAGTATGGCTCGCAGATGCTGTCGCTGGGCGGCGTGCATCATCTGACCGGCGGCTCCAAGGCCGAAGGCCGGGCAACCTGTGACGCGATGCTCAGTCTGTGCAATCGCAAGCCGGTCGAACTGACCATCGATGGCGGCGCCACCATCATCGTCGAAGCCGGCAAACCACCTGTCATCGACGGCAAGCAGGAACACCGTATGCGGGTCGGCTGCGGCTCGGCCACGATCGGCATGTTCGCCACGCAATGGCGCGGCCTAGTCGACGAGGTGGTGGTGGTCGACGACCATATCACCGGCGTCGTCTCCGAGCATCAGGCCGGCAAGGTGCTGGGCTGGCAGGATACCGGCATCAAGATCATCGGCCGCCGTTCGACGCCGGGCCGCTATTTCAAGGTTTCCGAGCCCGGCCTCGGCTGGGGCGGCACCTCGATTTCCGACCCGCTGTCGATCCTCGGCGAATGGAACGCCAAGAAGGGCGCCCGCCCCGGCCTGTCGCTGCTGATGGTGTCGACCACCGGCGAGCAGTTCGCCTATTACGAGCTCGACGACGAGTTGAAGCCGGTGGAAAAACCGTTCCCCGAGCGGCTGCAGAAATCGGTCGGCCTGATCGAGGACAATTGCGAGCCGGCGCTCTGCACCGTGCTGTTCATCGGCGGCGCCGGCGGTTCGCTGCGCGCCGGCGTCACCGAAAACCCGGTCAATCTCACCCGCTTGGTGCAGGGCTTGAATACCTATGTTACCGTTGGCGGCGCGCCGGTCTATGTCTGGCCGGGCGGCGGCATCACGCTGATGGTCGACGTCATGCGCGTGCCGGAAGGCGCCTTCGGCTATGTGCCGACGCCGGCGCTGGTGGCGCCGATCGAATTCACGCTACGCCGCGACGACTATGTCCGGCTGGGCGGCTACGAGGCCGAGATACGCAGCGTCGAGGATATCGTTGCCAAAGGCGGCGAATATCTCAACCCGCGCCGCGGCTCAGGCGCCGAGGCCCACAATCCATGGCCGCCGCTGGCGCAGTTGCGCCGCGCCGGCTCGAACGGGGCCGCGTGATGCAAGGCCCGCAAGTCCACTGGCTGCAGGACGGCAAGCGGCTGCACCTCAACCACGGGCCGATCGACCTGATCGTCCAGGCCTTTGGCGAGGCGGATGAGTGTCGTGCCGCCTACGCCCAGTCGATCGAGCGCTTCCAGACGATCCTGGTCGAGTTGGTCAAGGAGCTTCCGGAACTGCGCCTCCCGGCATTTTTCCTGGCGCCACGCACCTTTGCCGGTCCGACGGCCCGCCGCATGGAAGCAGCCGTCATGCCCTTGGCGGAAAGCTTCATCACGCCGATGGCCGCCGTCGCCGGATCGGTAGCCGACGAAATGCTCTCGGCATTGCTTGCAGGCCGCAGACTCGACCGCGCCTATGTCAACAATGGCGGCGACAGCGCACTCCACATCGGCAAGGGCCAGTCGATGAACCTGGCGATCGCCGGCACCGGCAACGGCATGGCCGACCGTCTCACCATTCGCTCGGCGGACGGCGTGCGCGGCGTCGCCACGAGCGGCTGGCGCGGCCGTTCGTTCTCGCTTGGCATTGCCGACGCCGTCACCGTGCTCGCGCGCACCGGCGCCGAGGCCGATGCGGCCGCGACACTCATTGCCAACGCCGTCGACCTGCCCGGCAATCCCGCCATCAAGCGCATTCCCGCGCAGGACTTGGTGCCCGACAGCGATCTCGGTGCACGGCTGGTGACACAAGCCGTCGGCATGCTCGCGCGTGGCGATGTGGAGCGGGCGCTGGACAATGGCCTTGCCGTCGCCGAAGATTTTCGCCGGCGCGGCCTGATTGCCGCATCGGCGCTGTTTCTAGGCGGGGAAGCCCGCATCAGTGGTTCCATGGCGCTTGCCGCGCCCAACAAAAGTCCAGGGAAGGAAGTTGCCCATGCCTGAGTTTCCGATCCGCAAGATCGCGGTTCTTACCGAAGAGATCTTTCACGATGGCGGGCCGGTCGCAGCTGCGCCGCGCCGCCGCGCTGCAGCCGTGGCCCTGGTGAAGAACCCGTTCGCCGGCCGCTACGTCGAAGAACTGCAGAGCGCCATGGACGATCTGAAGCCGCTTGGCCTGCTGCTCACCGACAAGCTCATTGCCGCATTGGGCGGCGACATCAAGCAGATCGACGCCTACGGCAAGGGCACCATCGTCGGTTCGTCAGGGGAGCTGGAGCACGGCGCGCTCTGGCATGTGCCGGGCGGTTATGCCATGCGCGAGCGGCTGGGCGACGCCAAGGCGATCGTGCCGTCGGCAACCAAGGTCGGGGCGTTCGGCTCGCGGCTCGACGTGCCGCTCGGCCACACCAACGCTGCCTATGTCCGCAGCCATTTCGACGCCATGGAGGTCGGCCTCAGCGACGGGCCGCGTGCCGACGAAATCCTGTTTTGCCTCGCCATGAGCTGCGGCCCGCGCGTGCACGACCGCATGGGCGGCCTGGCTGCAGGCGACATCAAGGCCTGGGATGGCCTGCGATGAGCGGCGGTGACAATCTTCTGAAACTGGTCGAGGCCGAAGAGCCCGACGAACATGATTACCGCCTGCAGGAGCAGGTCGGCTTCATCCTGCGGAAGGCGCATCAGCGCCATGTCTCGATCTTTGCCGCCCAGATAAGCGACCTGACGCCGCCGCAATTTGCTGCACTTGCCAAGCTGCACGATGTCGGCGAGACCTCGCAGAACCAGTTGGGCACGCTGATCGCCATGGACGCGGCGACGGTCAAGGGCGTCATCGACCGGCTGAAGGCGCGAGGCCTGGTAGACCTGACCAAGCACGAGGTCGACAAGAGGCGGCTGCTGGTCAACCTCACGCCAGAGGGACGCGAGGCGATCGAACGGCTGATCCCGTTGGCCCGCGCCATCACCCAGGAGACACTGGCGCCGCTGACGGCCAAGGAAGCGGCCACGTTTATGCGGCTGCTAGCGAAGTTAGCCTGATTTAGGCCCGCAGCCGAGCGCCTTCAGGATCGAAGAATGGCATCGGCGCCACCACCGCGCGGGTCGGCTTGCCGTCAATGTCGATGCTGAGTTCGGTCCCGATGGCGGTGAACGGCAGCCGCAAATGCGCCGTCGCCAGAACTTTGCCTAAGGAATAGCCGTGATCGCTGTAGGTGACGACGCCGGCATCCTCGCCGTCGGCGAAAACCCTGGCATCCGTCGCGGCCGGCTTGTCACCGTCGAGAATCAGCCCGGTCCAGCGTTCGTCGAGCCCCTTGTCGCGAATTTTGAGCAATGCCTCGCGGCCGATGAACTCGCCCTTGTCGAACTTGATCCAGCGATCGAGCCCGACATGGAAGGGCGTACGGCTCTCGTCCATGTCGATGCCATGCGCCGGATAGGCCTTTTCCAGCCCGAGCGTGAACATGGCCAGCACGCCGTATGGCTTCAGGCCGAAATCGCTACCGGTCCGCATCAGCGCGTCCCAGACGGAAGTGGCCTCGTCCGCCGGCACGAACAGTTCGAAGCCGAGCTCGCCGGTCACCCCGGTGCGTGAGATCAGGACTTTGGTCTCGCCGACGCGCCCTGAAGTGAACGCCCAGCGTTTCAACTCATCGAGATCGGCATCCGAAACCAGTGCTTTCAGCAGCTCGCGTGAACGCGGCCCCTGTATCGTCGGAAAGGCGACGGCCGCCGTGATGTCGGTGACATAGGCCTTTCGCGCTTCAGCATGATGCTGCAGCCAGGGCAGCATCTTCAGCCGGTTGACCGAACCGGTCACCAGCATGAAATGCTCCGATCCCAGCCGGAACACGGTGAGGTCGTCCATGATGCCGCCATCGTCGCGGCAGACGGTGGAATAGCGCACCTGGCCGGGGCTCATCGCGGCCGCATCGTTGACGATAACGTGGTTGACCAGCGCCTCCGCTTCCGGCCCCTTGATGTCCATCTTGCCCATGGTGCTGAGATCCTGCACGCCGACATTCTTGCGCGTGTTCAGATGCTCGTCGGCGATGCCGGAATAAGTTTTGGCCGAGACGAAGTCGCCGCCGACCCGGCCCATCGTGGCGCCGAGGCCAACGATGCTGGTGTAGAAAGGGGAGCGCCGCTCAACCAAGAAACTTCTCCGTCATCTCATGAAAACGGCAGCGCCTGATGGCGCTGCCGAGGTAGGAGCGGTGAAGGGGTTAACTTCCGTAGACGTCGAACGAGAAGTATTTGTCGTTGATTTCCTTGTACTTGCCGTTGGCACGCAGGGCGTCGATGGCGGCATTGAACTTGTCGGCCAGTTCCTTGTTGCCCTTTTGCAGGGCGATGCCGACGCCGGGTCCATGAATGGCCGGATCGGCGGTCAGCGTGCCGAGCAATTTGCAGCAGGCGCCATCGGGCTTCTTCAGCCATTCGGTCAGGATGATCGAGCCGTCCATCATCGCGTCGAGCCGGCCATTGGCCATGTCGGTGCGGGCGTCGTCGCCGGTCGGATACGCTTTCACGGTCGAGCCGGAGTATTTCTGCTCGGCGAAATTCTGGTGGATGGTTGCGCTCTGCACGCCCAGCACCTTGCCCTTCAGATCGTCCGGCGATGTGCCGGCGATGGTCGAATCCTTCGGCACGGCGATGGCCGGCGGCGTCTGGTAATATTTGTGGGTGAACTCGACCTTCTCGGCCCGTTCCGGCGTGATGGTGATGTTGATGATGGCGTCGAACTTGCCAGCCTGCAGCGCCGGGATCGAGCCATCGAAATCCTGCACGGAGAATTCGCACTCGGCCTTCATTTCGGCGCACAGTGCCTTGCCGAGGTCGATGTCGAAGCCGCCCAGCGTGCCGTCCGAATTGGCGTAGTTGAAGGGCGGATAGGCGCCCTCGGTGCCGATCCTGAGTTTCTCGGCAGAGGCAGCACCGGTCCCAAGCAGCAGGGCGGCGGAAGCGGCAAGCACGAAACGACCGAAAAGACGCATGTTCCTGATCTCCGTTGACTAAGCAATTCCAGGGAAGGTGTTGGCGGTTTCCCGTCCGGAATTGCGCGAAAACAAGGATAGAAGTCTATGGTGTTTTGCAGGCCCCACGGAGACGGAAACGACATGCTCTGCGGCGATCACGGCGCGGCAAGCCGTCCTTCCCAGGAATCTTACTGTGATCTAAATTACAGACCGATCATGGACATGGGCGCATGCTCAGCTGGAAGTAGACGGTCGTGGGAGGGACCTGGGGATGGACCAGCAGGAATTCGTGCAGGAAGCCGCGCAGCGGCGCATAGACGACGACATCGCCAAGCGCATCAAGGTTCACCAGGCCAACATCGAGCGGCTCGAAACCGCAAGGGAAAGCGCCGGCAATCTCGAGGCGGCCGTCGCCAACCGGCCGCTGGTGATGCTGGCGCAGGGCGATTCCTGGTTCGACTATCCGCTGACCGGGAACGGATTTCCGTTCGTCGACACCGATGTGATCGCGCAGCTGCGCCGCATCGGCTCGATGCCGCCGACCATCCTCAACCTTGCCCATCATGGCGACGCGGCCACCGACGAGATGTCGCTGCCCAAGCAGCAACGGATGATTTCAGCCTTGCGCAACAAGGCAAACTGGCTGAACGGCAAGCCAGACGCCATCCTGTTTTCGGCAGGTGGCAACGACATTGCCGGCGACCAGTTCTGCATCTTCCTCGACTTCAATGACGGCCACGCCCCCGGGCTGAACAAGAACCGCTTCACCAAGGCGCTCGGCATGGTCGAGGCCTGCTATCTCGATTTGTTCGCGCTGCGCGACCGCGTCGCGCCAGGCGTGCCGATCTTTGGCCATTGCTATGATTTTCCGATCCCGAACGGAGCGCATCCGTCCTGTGTCGGCCCGTGGCTGAAACCGTCGCTCGATTTCTGCAACTGGACGGTCGCCAAGGGCACGGTCATCGTTCACGACGCGCTGGCGGCGTTCCGCGATGTGGTGAAGCGCCTGGCCGACGATCCCAACAACAATTTCCATCTGGTCGACACGCAGGGAACGTTGAAGGTGGCCGACTGGGCCAACGAACTGCATCCCGATCCCGCCGGCTTCAAGAAGATCGCGCAAAAATTCGCCGATGCGCTGAAGGCCAAGCTGCAGACCTGACGCGGCTCGGGCCTGTCGGCTGTCAGGTTCCGAACAGCTCTTTGGCTTGTTCATCGGTGTAGTAACCAAGCCTGATGTCTTCGGCGACCAGTTTCGGGTCGCGCTCACGCGGATCGCCATAGCCGCCGCCCCCGGGCGTGCCGACGCGCACGCGGTCGCCGGCCTTGAGCGCGATGTCCTGTTCCTTGGACAGATGCGGCGGTACGTGGGCTTCGCCGCCGCGGAACACGGTCACCGTGTTCACCGCGCCGTCCTTGCCGCCGAGCGCGCCTTGCGGGCCGAAACGGCCATGGTCCATGACGAAGGACGCGCGCGCCTCGCCTCGCAATATCTCGACCTCATAGGCGAGGCCAAAACCGCCGCGCTGCTTGCCGGCGCCGCCCGAGCCTTCGCGCAAGGCATAGTGGCGGTAGAGAACCGGAAATGCCTGCTCCATGATCTCGACCGGCGGCGATTTCGAAATCCCGATGGTCGAGCAGCCATTGGTCAGGCCGTCATGGCCTGAATTGCCGCCATAGCCGCCGCCGGAGATTTGGTACATCACATAGTCGCGGCCGCGCGCCGGATCGTTGCCGCCCAGCGCGAAATTGCCGCTGGAGCCGGCGGGCGCCGCCGTCACCTTTTCCGGCAGCGCCTGCACCATCGCGGCGAACACTGCCTCGGCGATGCGCTGCGAAACTTCAGCCGCACAGCCGGAGACGGGGCGCGGGTATTTGGCGTCGAGGAACGTGCCTTCCGGCCGCTTGACGATCAGCGGCTCGAAAGCGCCGGCGCTGATCGGCACATCAGGGAAAATATGGCGCATGGCGAGATAGACCGACGACAATGTCGTCGCCAGCACGCTGTTCATCGGCCCGGCACAGGGTTTTGACGAACCTGTGAAATCGAAGGTCAGCGTATCGCCCTTCTTCTCCACCGCGAGCGCGATGGTCAGCGGCTCGTTGACCACGCCGTCCGAGTCGACAAAGGCCTTCGAGCTGTAGGTGCCGTCGGGAATGGCGGAGATGTTGGCGCGCATCTGCTCGGCGGCGCGGCGACGCAGTTCGGCGATCGCCCCGACGACGGTTTCATCCCCGTAACGATCGAGGATTCCATTGAGCCTGTCCTGGCCGATCAGCAGTGCCGCGGCTTGCGCCCTTATATCGCCGATGCGCTGGTCGGCGACGCGGATGTTGGAGCAGATGATGGCGTAGATTTCGGTGTCGAGCACGCCCTTCTTGAACAGCTTGACCGGCGGCAGCCGCAGGCCTTCCTGCTCGACGGCTGTGGCGGAGGCGGAGAAGCCGCCCGGCACCGAGCCACCGATATCGGGCCAGTGGCCGGTATTCGATAGCCAGCAAAATATCTTGCCGCCGCGGTAGACCGGCATGGCGAAGCGCACGTCCATCAGATGCGTGCCGCCGAGATAGGGATCGTTGACGATGTAGATGTCGCCGGGTTCCGGCGGCAGGCAGCGGCCGTCGGCGATCATCTCGATCACCGTTTTGGTCGAATACTGCATGACGCCGACGAACACCGGCAGGCCCTGGCTGCCTTGTGCGATCAACGAACCATCGACGGCCGAGTAGATGCCGTCGGAGCGGTCATTGGCCTCGGCGATGACAGGCGAGAAGGCAGCGCGGGAGAAAGTGAGATCCATCTCGTCGCAGACCTGCTGCAAGGCTGCCTGCAGGACCGAAAGCGTGATGGCGTCGAGCTTTTGCATCTCAGGCCTCGCCGATATCGATGATGATGTTGCCGTCGGCGTCCGATCTTGCGCGGTCGCCGGGTTCGAGCACGGTGGTCGCATCCATCTGTTCGAGGATCGCCGGCCCTTCGATGACGGCATCGGGCGGCAGCTTTTCGCGTGCGTATATCGGCGTATCGTGCCAGCGTCCTGCGTACCAGACAGGCCTTGTTTCGCGCAGCGCCTCGTCTAGCGTCTTTGTACGTCCGGCCGGGTCGATCAGCCGTGACAGGTCGATTGCCGGCCGCACGCCCGTCACCGACGTGTTGAGGTTGACCAGATTGGCGCGGATCTCCGGCAACTCGACCTTGAAGCGGGCAAAATAGGCTTTTTCGAACAGCGCCTGCAACTCCTGCCTTGTCACCGATGAAGACGGCAACGGCACGTTGATGATGTGGGTCTGGCCGACAAACTGCATGTCGGCAGAGTGCGTAACGCGGATCGTTTCCGGCTTCACCGCTTCCTTGCCGATCAGTTCCTCGCCTTCCCCGCGGTGACGTTCCAGCACCTCGCGAAGCTTGGCTTCATCGAGCACGGCGACCGGCTGGTTGATCGTGTTGACGAAGTCGTGACGCAGATCGGCCACGACGCAGCCGAGCGCATTGGTGATGCCCGGACGCGCCGGCACCAGCACACGGGGCAGGCCGAGTTCGCGCGCCAGGGCGGAGGCATGCAGCGGCCCGGCGCCACCGAAGGCGAACAGCGCGAAATCGCGCGGATCATGGCCGCGCGACACCGAGACCATGCGGATGGCGCCGGCCATCTTCATGTTGCCGAGGCGCAGCACCGCGCCCGCCGCTTCGACGCCGGAGAGGCCGGCGGCCTTGCCTATTCTGTCTTCGAAGATCCCGGTGACCCGCTCGACGGTGACCGGATTTTCGACCGCCAGCAGCTTCTTCGGCGCCAGCCGGCCCAGCACCAGATTGGCGTCGGTGATGGTCGGCTCGGCTCCACCACGACCGTAGCAGATCGGGCCGGGATTGGCGCCGGCACTTTCCGGGCCGATCTGGATCAGCCCGGCCGCATCGACCCGGGCGATGGAGCCGCCGCCGGCACCGACCGTATGCACCGCCACCATCGGCACGTGGATCGGCATCGCATATTCGATCTCGATCTCGTTCGAGACGGCGGGCTCCGCATTGCGGATCAGCGCCACATCGGTCGAGGTGCCGCCCATGTCGTAGGTGACGAGGTTTTCAAAGCCGGCACGCTTGCCCGTATAGGCGGCGGCGATGACGCCGGAAGCCGGGCCGGACATCACGGTCTTGGCCGATTCCCTGGTGACGAAACGGGCCGAGATCATGCCGCCATTGCCGTTCATGATCAGGAAGTCGCGGGCGTAACCTTTGGCGGCCAATTCCTTGCGCAGCCGCTCGACATAGCGCTCGAGGATCGGCTGCACCGAGGCGTTGACCGCGGCGGTCACGCCGCGCTCGAATTCGCGGGCTTCCGACAGCAGCGCATGGCCAGTCGTGATGTAGCCGTTCGGCCAAAGCTCGGCGGCGATTTCGGCTGCGCGCCGCTCATGCGAAGGGTTGGCGTAGGAATGCAGGAAATGGATGACGAGGGACTCGCAGCCGGCCACGATCAGCGTCTTCACGGCGTCGCGCATCTCGGTCTCATCGAGCGGGGTGCGCACCGCGCCGGATGCTTCGACGCGCTCCGAGACTTCGAGCCGGAGATCGCGCGGGATGATCGGAACGAAGGTGCCGGTCATGCCATAGGGCTGCGGCCGTGTGCGCCGTCCCAACTCGATCACGTCGCGAAAACCGCGCGTGGTGATCATGCCGGTTTTCGCCAGCCGGCGTTCCAGAACCGCATTGGTGGTGGTGGTCGTGCCATGCACGATGAGGTCGATGCCGTCTATGGCAAAGCCTGTGGCGCCCAGCGCTGAAACCACGCCGAACGCCTGGTTGTCGACCGTCGTCGGCGTCTTGGCGATATGCACCTTTCCGCCGTCATTTCCGTCGATCAAAATGAGGTCGGTGAAGGTTCCGCCAACATCGATGCCGGCAACGACGTGACCCAGGGAATCCGGTTGTTGCACCGAAAAATTCTCTTTCATTGTCGAAATCCGAAATGGCGGAACTACGAATATGCCGCAGTTTGGAAAGCTGTTTTAGCGTGGTATCTTGACACAAATATCGTTTGTATACTAATAAATTTGGGACACAAGAGCTCACTGCTTTGGAGTGTGTGAACGGCTCGCCGGGACCTGAATGGTCTGGGCGCGCAGGAAACGGTTTGGCGCCCGCACAGGCGTGGGCAAGACAGAGTTGGATTTGATGAACACCACATCCGCACTCAACACAGCCGGCGCCCGTCCGCTGCAGTTTCCGATTCCGGCCAATGTCTATGCCGAAACCGTCGTCTCGGTGAAGCATTACACCGACCGCCTGTTCTCGTTCCGCATCACCCGTCCGCAGTCGTTGCGCTTCCGCTCCGGCGAGTTCGTCATGATCGGTCTGCCCAATGCCGAAAAGCCGGTGTACCGCGCCTATTCGGTCGCCAGCCCGGCCTGGGACGAGGAGCTGGAATTCTTCTCGATCAAGGTGCCGGATGGTCCGCTGACCTCCGAACTGCAGAAGATCCAGGTCGGCGACACCGTCATCATGCGCCAGAAGTCGACCGGCACGCTGGTTGTCGACGCGCTGACCCCGGCAAAGCGCCTGTTCATGATCTCGACCGGCACCGGCATTGCGCCCTTCGCCAGCCTTCTGCGCGACCCCGATACCTACGAAAAATTCGATCAGGTCATCCTGACCCACACCTGCCGCGACAATGCCGAACTGACCTATGGCCAGGAACTGGTGGCCGCGCTCGAGAACGATCCCCTGATCGGCGAACTGAGCGGCGGCCGCGTCACCCTCTACAATTCGACGACCCGCGAAGAGTCGGCGCGCATGGGCCGCATCACCGCGCTGATCGGCTCCGGCAAATTCTACGACGACCTCGGCATCGAGAAGCTCAATCCGGAGACGGATCGCATCATGATCTGCGGCTCGATGCATATGCTGAAGGACGTCAAGGAAATGGCCGAAAGCCTCGGCTTCCATGAGGGCTCGCTCAGCCATCCCTCGACCTTCGTCGTCGAGCGCGCTTTCGTCGGCTGACATCAGCCGGCGCCTCGGCGCCTGCTTCTCGATTGGAATTTTGACCATGCGGTCAAAATTCAGCTGCTTTCGCCGCCTTTTTCCGCTATGACCGCTTGAAGGACTCGTGAAGCGATGCTTCACGGGCTATCTTCGGTGTGCGTCGCCTAAAGCCGCCGTGCGGTCCGGGAGCAACGACACGCACCACGACGTAAAATCGTCGAGCGAAAGGGCAGGAGATGAGCAGCACAATCCGCGAAGCCGATCTCGGCGCGTCCAAGGTCACGCCGCTGCCGGCGCGTGCCGCAGCCAACACGCCCGTTCCGCAATCGCATGGCATCGCCCGCAACACCGGCATGCGGCTCGATCTCGGCTTCATGGA
Organism: Mesorhizobium sp. M0139; assembly: GCF_040322455.1. NCBI lineage: Bacteria > Pseudomonadati > Pseudomonadota > Alphaproteobacteria > Hyphomicrobiales > Phyllobacteriaceae > Mesorhizobium > Mesorhizobium sp. M0139. The sequence goes on along the minus strand of NZ_JAMYTN010000018.1, from coordinate 103,245 downwards.
ATCGGTGCGCTCGGTCAATCGCTCGGCGCTGGAGCGCCGCGTCGCCAGCCTGACCAAGCGTCGTTCGATCAAGGCCGACAACCAGGCGGCATGGCTGCTGCGCGCCGTCTCCTGCATGGATTTGACGACGCTGAATTCCAACGACACCGAAGAGCGCGTGCGCCGCCTGTGCGCCAAGGCGATCAACCCGTTCCGCCGCGACATCGTCGAGGGGCTTGGCATCGAGGGCGAAAAAATCCGCCCGGCGGCGGTCTGCGTCTATCATCCATTCGTCGCGACGGCTGTTGATGCCGTGCGCGGCACCGGCATCCATGTCGCCGCCGTCTCCACCGCTTTCCCGCACGGCCTTGCGCCGCTGTCGACCCGCCTGCAGGAGATCGAGGCATCGGTGCGCGACGGCGCGGACGAGATCGACGTCGTCATCCCGCGCGGCCTGGTCTTCGGCGCCAAGTGGCAGGAGCTCTACAACGAGATCGTCTCGATGCGCGAAGCCTGCGGCGATGCGCATCTCAAGGTCATTCTCGGCACCGGCGACCTCGCCACGCTGCGAAATGTCATGCTGGCCTCGATGGTGGCGATGATGGCCGGCGCCGATTTCATCAAGACCTCGACCGGCAAGGAAAGCGTCAACGCCACGCTGCCCGTCGGCCTTGCCATGGTGCGCGCCATCCGAGCCTATTTCGAGGAGACCGGCTTTCTCATCGGCTTCAAGCCGGCCGGCGGCATCTCTACCGCCAAGGCCTCGCTCGACTGGCTGGTGCTGATGAAGGAGGAGCTCGGCCGGCCCTGGCTGGAGCCAGACCTGTTCCGCTTCGGCGCCTCGAGCCTCCTCACCGATATCGAGCGCCAGCTCGAGCATCATCTGACCGGGCATTATTCGGCCAATCACCGCCACGCAATGGCGTGAGGCGGATGAAGGCCTTGAACGTCGTGTTCCTTCGCGCCTCCCTCTGTCCTGCCGGACATCTCCCCCACTTGGGGGGAGATTGGCTAACGTCGGCGATTTCGCCAATTGTCGACGTTTCAGAGCCGACAGGCGCGAAGGCTAATCTCCCTCCTTGTGGGGGAGATGTCCGGCAGGACAGAGGGGGGCGCCACAGAGCGCCTGCCAAGACGATTATCTGGAGCGCGTCATGAACATTCTCGAACGCTATCACGCCATGGAATACGGCCCGGCGCCGGAAGCCCGCACCGAGGCCGATGCCTGGCTTGCCGGACGCGATTTCGGCAAGGCGCTGTTCATCGACGGCGGCTGGAAGGCAGCAGGCGGCGGCAAGACCTTCGAGACCAGCGAACCCTCATCCGGCAAGCTGCTGGCAAAGATCTCCGATGCCGGCGCCGCCGATATCGACGCAGCCGTCGCCGCAGCCACCAGGGCCTTACCGAAATGGTCGGCATCCTCGGGCTACCAGCGCGCAAAAGTGCTTTACGCCATTGGCCGCGCGATGCAGCGTCATCAGCGCCTGTTCGCAGTGCTTGAGTCAATCGACAACGGCAAGCCGATCCGCGAAAGCCGCGACATCGACGTGCCGCTGGCCATCCGCCATTTCATCCATCATGCCGGCTGGGCACAGGCGCTGGACAAGGATTTCCCAGGCCACAAGGGTGTCGGCGTCGTCGGCCAGATCATCCCATGGAATTTCCCGCTGCTGATGCTGGCCTGGAAGATTGCGCCGGCGCTCGCCGCCGGCTGCACGGTGGTGCTGAAGCCGGCCGAGTTCACGCCGCTCACCGCCATCCTGTTTGCCGAGATCTGCGAGCGTGCCGGCGTGCCCAAGGGCGTCGTCAACATCGTCCAGGGCGGGCCGGAAGCGGGCGTCGCCATCGTCAACCATCCCGGCATCCAGAAGATCGCCTTCACCGGCTCTTCGGAGGTCGGCAAGATCATCAGGAAAGCCACGGCTGGATCGGGCAAGAAGCTGTCATTGGAGCTTGGCGGCAAATCGGCCTTCATCGTCTTCGAGGACGCCGATCTCGACAGCGCCGTCGAAGGACTGGTCGACGGCATCTGGTTCAACCAGGGCCAGGTCTGCTGCGCAGGCTCGCGGCTTCTGGTGCAGGAAGGCATTGCCGACGCGTTGATCGCAAAGGTCAAGGTCAGGATGAGCCGGCTTCGCGTCGGCAGCCCGCTCGACAAGAACACCGATATCGGACCGCTGGTCGACGCCACACAGCTCGACCGCGTCAAGGGCCTGGTCGCAGAAGGCGCCAGACAGGGCGCCGTCTGCTGGCAGCCCGACGCGGTGCTGCCGTCTTCCGGCTACTACCACCTGCCGACGCTCGCCACCGGTGTTTCGCCGGCAAATATATTGGCGCAGGAAGAGGTGTTCGGCCCGGTTCTGGCCACCATGACCTTCCGCAACACCGAGGAAGCGGTCGAACTCGCCAACAACACGCGCTATGGGCTGGCCGCCTCGGCGTGGAGCGAAAACATCAACCTCACGCTGCATGTCGCGCCGCAGCTGAAGGCCGGCGTCGTCTGGGTCAACGGCACCAACATGTTCGACGCCGCCTGCGGCTTCGGCGGCTATCGCGAAAGCGGCTTTGGCCGCGAGGGCGGGCGCGAGGGCATGTTCGAGTATCTCTCGGCAAAGCTGCCGCTCGGCCCGGTGATCAAGCCGACGGCGGCTTCGGCGCAGCCGGTCGAGCAATCGGATGGCGGCGCCATCGATCGTACCGCAAAGCTGTTCATCGGCGGCAAGCAGGTGCGGCCCGACGGCAATTATTCGCTGGCGATAGCCACTGCCAAGGGCAAGCTCGCCGGCGAAGTCGGTCTCGGCAGCCGCAAGGACATCCGCGACGCCGTTGCCGCCGCCCGCGCCTGCAAGGCCTGGCCGGAGGCGACCGCCTACAATCGTTCCCAGGTGCTCTACTACCTCGCCGAAAATCTGTCCGGCCGCACCGGCGAGTTCGCCGCCCGCCTCACCGAACTGACCGGCGCCAACGCCAAGGCCGCGCGGGAGGAAGTAGAACAGTCCATCGAGCGGCTCTTCCTCTATGCCGGCCTTGCCGACAAGTTCGAGGGCAGGGTGCATCAGCCACCGGCCCGCGCCGTCACGCTCGCTTTGCACGAGCCGGTCGGCGTCCTCGGCATCGTCGCCCAGGACAGCGCGCCGCTGCTCGGCTTGATCTCCCTGATCGCACCTGCGCTTGCCATGGGCAACACCGTGGTGGCCGTGCCGTCGGAAAAATACCCGCTGCTCGCCACCGATCTCTACCAGGTGATCGAATATTCCGACGTTCCGGCAGGCGCCATCAACATCGTCACCGGCCGCAGCGCCGAACTTTCCGGCGTGCTGGCCAAGCATGACGATGTCGACGGGCTCTGGCTGTTTGCCGATGCCGACACTTGCGCCAAGGCGGAGGCCGATTCCGTCGGCAATCTCAAGCGCGTCTGGACCGGCAACGGCCGCAGCCTCGACTGGGCGTCCGACGAGGCCGCCGGCGATGCCCTGCTGCGCCGCGCCGTCGAAGTGAAGAACGTCTGGGTGCCATACGGCGACTAATGCCGCCTGAAGCGCGCTGTGCTTGAGCGAACCATGGCAGCGTCACTCGTTGCCCGGTTGTCATACATGTTGTTGCATCAGAGCAAGCGATGTGCATTACATCGGCCGTCACGAAGGTGATCGCGTTCGGGCTTGACGCCCGGACGTGTGTTCTTTAACCAGAAAAAACATTTGTTATTTTGACTGATGGATTGTGCAGGCCGCATAGTCGCGCCTGCCTGGCACAGGACGCCCCGGTTAGCCGGCAGTAAATCGGGCCGAGAAGTGGCCAAAGAGGGCGAGGAGAAACGCATGGCGGATCTGGCAGGCAAGGTCGTTGTCGTCACGGCGGCGGCGCAAGGCATCGGCAGAGCGAGCGCTCTGGCCTTCGCCAAGGCAGGTGCCGTCGTGCACGCCACCGACATCAACGAGGCGCTGCTGGCCGAACTCGCCAAGACCTCCGGCATCAAGACCCGCAAGCTCGACGTCCTCAACGATGATGCCGTGATATCGGGCTTCGCCGAAATCGGCCGCGTCGACGTGCTGTTCAACTGCGCCGGCTTCGTTCATTCCGGCTCGATTCTCGAGATGAAGGATGCCGATCTCGATTTCGCCTTCAATCTCAATGTCCGCGCCATGATCCGCACCATTCGGGCCGTACTGCCCGGCATGCTGGAGCGCGGCGATGGCTCGATCATCAACATGTCGTCCGTCGCCGGCGCCGGCAAGGGCGTGCCCAACCGCTTCGCCTATGGCGTCTCCAAGGCGGCCGTGATCGGTCTCACCAAGGCGGTTGCCGCGGACTATGTCGCCAAGGGCATTCGCTGCAACGCCATCTGCCCCGGCACCGTCGAGAGCCCGTCGCTGCAGGACCGCATGCATGCGCAGGGCGATTACGAGGCGGCCCGCGCAGCCTTCATTGCCCGCCAGCCGATGGGCCGTCTCGGCACGCCCGAGGAAATCGCCGACCTTGCCGTCTACCTCGCCGGCGCCACTTACACCTCGGGGCAGGCCTATAATATCGACGGCGGCTGGTCGATCTGAGCATAGTCTCGATACGCAGGTTCCGGGTCGACCAGTCCTAAAGTCCGGCTTGCCCCAGGTCGGATCCGTTAGCCAGAGTCGGCCAGTCCTCGTCGCTTTGGCAGAGTGAGTTGAAAACGGCCTTGGGCCGCAATTTGGAGAGCAAGATGAAACTGCTGCGCTATGGCGAGATAGGGAGCGAACGCCCCGGCCTGCTCGATGCGGATGGAACGATCCGCGATCTTTCGGGTCATGTCACCGACATTGCCGGCAAGGCGCTCGATCCGGCGTCGCTCGAGACATTGTCGAAGCTCGATCCGAAGTCGCTGCCGGTGGTTTCCGGCAAGCCGCGCCTCGGCGCCTGCGTCGCCGGCACGGGCAAGTTCATCTGCATCGGCCTGAATTATTCCGATCATGCCGCCGAAACCGGCGCCACCGTGCCGCCGGAGCCGATCATCTTCATGAAGGCGAGTTCGGCCATTGTCGGCCCCGACGATGATGTGCTGATCCCGCGCGGCTCGGAAAAGACCGACTGGGAGGTTGAACTCGCCGTGGTCATCGGCAGAAAAGCCAAATATGTCAGCGAGGCCGATGCGCTGGATTATGTCGCCGGCTATGCCGTTGCCCATGACGTGTCCGAGCGAGCCTTCCAGGCCGAGCGCCAGGGCCAGTGGACCAAGGGCAAGAGCTGCGACACGTTCGGTCCGACCGGGCCGTGGCTTGTCACCAAGGACGAGGTTGCCGATCCGCAGAACCTCAAAATGTGGCTGACGGTCAACGGCAAGACGATGCAGAACGGCTCGACCAGGACCATGGTCTACGGCGTCGCCTATCTCGTTTCCTATCTCAGCCAGTTCATGTCGCTGCATCCTGGCGACATCATCTCCACCGGCACCCCGCCCGGCGTCGGTCTCGGCATGAAGCCGCCGGTGTTCCTGAAGCCCGGCGATGTGGTGGAACTGGGCATCGAGGGGCTCGGCCAGCAGAAGCAGACCTTCAAGGCGGATGCCTAGCCGCCTCTTCCCTTAGAGCGTTTCACCGTTTGCCGGCGAAACGGTCTATCTCTTTGTTTGCCGGGCGGCTGGCGCCTCTTGTCAGCGCCAGCCCAGAGCCGGCGCGACGTGCTTCAGGATCGCCTCGATGACGTGGGCGTTGTACTCGACGCCAAGCTGGTTGGGGACGGTCAGAAGCAGCGTGTCGGCCTCGGCGATCGCTTCGTCCTCTTTCAGCTGATCGATCAGCACATCGGGCTCCGCGGCATAGGAGCGGCCGAAGACGGCAAGCTTCTCAGGCTCGATATAGCCGAAATGATCTTCGCTGCTGCCGCCGCCGAAATAGGCGCGGTCGCGGTCGTTCACCAGCGCAAAGATGCTGCGGCTGACCGACACGCGCGGCTCGCGTGTGTGGTCGGCCGCCTTCCACGCCGCGCGATAGGCGCGGATCTGTTCGGCCTGCTGGATGTGGAGCGGCTGGCCGCCCTCATCGAACTTCAGCGTCGAACTTTGCAGGTTCATGCCGAGCTTGCCCGCCCATTCGGCGGTCGCGTTGGTAGCGGCGCCCCACCAGATCCGGTCGCGCAGGCCGGCCGAGAATGGCTCGAGCCGCAGCATTCCCGGAGGATTGGGGAACATCGGCCGCGGATTGGGTTGCGCGAAACCTTCGCCGTGCAGCACATTCAGGAAAACCTCGGCATGATTGCGCGCCATGTCGGCATCGCTTTTGCCGTCCTGCGGCACGTAGCCGAAGTAGCGCCAGCCGTCGATCACCTGCTCCGGCGAACCGCGGCTGATGCCAAGCTGCAGCCGGCCACCGGCGATCAGGTCGGCAGCACCCGCATCCTCGGCCATATACAGCGGATTCTCATAGCGCATGTCGATGACGGCGGTGCCGATCTCGATGCGGCTGGTGCGGGCGCCGACCGCGGCCAGAAGCGGAAACGGCGAAGCGAGCTGGCGGGCAAAATGATGGACGCGGAAATAGGCGCCGTCCGCGCCCAGCTCCTCGGCGGCGACGGCCAGGTCGATCGACTGCAGCAGCGCGTCGGACGCCGAGCGCGTCTGCGATTGCAACGAGGGCGACCAATGGCCGAAGGAAAGAAAGCCGATCTTCTTCATGCGCGTATCCTGTTCTTTGATTGCAGTTGCCTACTTCGTCGCCCACGCGATTGGGTTCAATCGACACTGACACAACGCAGTGTCAATGCCGCCGGCCCTTGACGGTTTCGCGACGATACCCATCGGTGCGCAAAGGACCAAGGCCATGGTCCCCGGCGATGCCCTGCGCGACCGCGTCAGCATCTGCCGCGGCGCTTTTGGGGCCAAATGAACCAACCAAAGGCGATGTACCGCAAACTCCATTCGCTTCAGAGCCCGGTTTTGAAATCTTCTCGCTCATTTAATTCTACAAAATCGGTAGGCTTAATGCGGATAGTGCGTTTGCGAGAAGGAGCCTCGGATGTCAAAAAAGCTGGTGGTGGGGTTGTCCGGCAACCTGACCCGTCCGTCCAAGACGAAGGCATTCGTCAGCCACATCGCCGGTGAGGTGGCGAGCCGGGCCGGCTCGGCTTTGAGCGTTTTCGACATCGAGGATCTCGGCCCGTCCTTTGCGCCTGCAAGACAGCTTGGCGATCTCGATCCGGCGGCGCGCGGTATTATCGAGCAGCTGCTCGGCGCCGACGTGCTGGTGGTCGGCTCCCCGACCTTCAAGGGCAGCTACACCGGGCTGTTCAAGCACTTCTTCGACCTGCTCGACCCGTCGTCACTGCGCGGCAAGCCGATCATCCTGGCGGCAACAGGCGGCGGCGAGCGTCATTCGCTTGTCGTCGAACACCAGTTGCGGCCGTTGTTCGGCTTCTTCGAGGCGCAGACCCTGCCGACCGCGATCTACGCCTCGGACAAGGACTTTGCAGATGGCGTGCTGGTGTCAGAGGCAGTCAAGGCGCGAGCCCGGCAGGCGGTCGCCGAGGCATGCCGGGTGGCCGGCGTGCCCTACAGCGTCGTCCTTGCCGCCTGAAACCACGATCCGCGACGCAATATTCCATCCCGCATAGACCAGAAGGACGCCTGCAATGACTCGAGCCAGCAAGTCCGATAGCAGGCCGCGGCAGATCAAGCTAGGCGCTTTCCTGCCCGGCGGCGGGCAGCATATCGCCGCCTGGCGTCATCCCGATGCGCCGGCCGACGGCGCCACCAATTTCGAGTTCCACAAGCAGCTGGCGCTGACCGCCGAGCGCGGCCTGTTCGACGCCTATTTCCTGGCCGACAACCTGACCGTCGGCCTCGGCGCCCGCGAGGGCGGCAACGCCAAGATCGCCGGCTTCGAGCCGGTGACGCTGTTTGCGGCGCTGGCGCCGCTGACGACGCATCTCGGCTTCATCGCAACGGCGTCCACCACTTATGAGGAGCCTTACACGCTGGCGCGCAAATTCGCTTCGCTCGACCTGTTGTCGAACGGCCGCGCCGGCTGGAACGTGGTGACCTCGGCCGGCGACGAAACGGCACGCAATTTCAACCGCGACGTCCAGCCCAGCCATGCCGAGCGCTATGCCAGGGCGCATGAGCATGTCGAGACGGTCAAGGCGCTGTGGGACAGCTGGGAGGATGACGCCTTCATTCGCGACAAGCAGTCGGGCCGCTTCTACGACAAGGACAGATTGCACGACATCGACCACAAGGGCGAGCATTTCAGCGTCAAGGGTCCGCTCAACGTGCCGCGCCCGGTGCAGGGACATCCGGTTGTCGTACAAGCGGGGCAGTCGGAAGACGGCCGCGGGCTTGCCGCGCACTCGGCCGAGGTCATCTTCACCGCCCATCAGAAGCTCGAGACGGCGCAGGAATTCTACCGCGACATCAAGGCGCGCGTGGCTGAAGTCGGCCGCGATCCCGACCAGGTGCTGATCATGCCGGGCGTCGCGCCCTTCGTCGGCCGCACCGAGGACGAGGCCCGTGCCAAATACCAACAGCTTAACGACCTTATCCTGCCCGAGGACGGTGTCGCCCTGCTCAACGGGCTGGCCGGCCAGACGCTCGACATCAGGGGCTATCCGCTCGACGGCCCGTTGCCGCCGAGCAAGGAAACCGAAGGCATGAAAAGCCGCCAGGCGCTGATCCGGCAGATTGCCGACGAGCACAACTTCACCATACGCCAGCTTTACCAATGGGTAGCGACGGCGCGCGGCCACTACACCATCGTCGGCAGCGTCACGCAGGTCGCCGACCAACTGGAAGAATGGTTTACCAGCGAGGCGGCCGACGGCTTCAACATCCTGCCGCCCTGGCTGCCCGGCGCGCTCGACGATTTCGTCGATCTGGTCATTCCCGAACTGCAGCGGCGCGGCCTGTTCCGCACGGCTTACGAAGGCCGCACGTTGCGCGAGAACCTCGGCCTCAGGCGGCCGGAAAATCCATGGACCGTCGCTCGCTCGACCGTCCTTGCCGCCGAATGATCCGCGTAGCCGAACGGGTGAAACAATGACATTGCAGCACATCGATCGGCAAATCACGGTTCGCCGCAGTGGTGGCGAAACCGGGCTCGGCACCGACTTCCTGCGCCTCGGCGGCCGGGCTGCTGTTCGCTTCCTGAAGCGCTACGGCGTGCTTGCCGGCTTCCTGGCGCTCTGGCAGGTGGCGAGCAGCGTCGGATGGGTCAACGCGGCGGTGCTGCCGCCGATCGACATGATCGTCGAAGCGCTCTGGAAGGGGCTTGCCGGCGGCAGCCTGCTCGGCGACATCGCCATCAGCCTGCAGCGCGCCGGCATCGCCTTTGCCGCAGCCGTCGCCGTCGCCATTCCGCTCGGCCTGTTCATGGGCCAGGTGCGCCCGGTCGAAACCGCGCTCGATCCGATCCTGCAGGTGTTCCGGCAGACCTCTGCACTGGCGCTCTACCCGGTGTTCATCCTGCTCTTGGGACTTGGCGAGACCTCGAAGATCTTCGTCATCTTCTGGGCGACGCTGTTTCCGCTGCTGCTCAACACCACCAGCGGCGTCAAGGAAGTCGATCCCAAGCTGCTTGAAATGGCGCGCGTCTATGGTGCAAGCCGGCTCACCGTGTTTCGCCGCGTCGTACTGCCGGGCGCCGTGCCGTCGATCTTCGTCGGCTTGCGGCTGAGCGCCACCACGGCGCTGCTGCTGCTGATCGCGTCCGAGATGATCGGTGCCAACAAGGGCATCGGCTTCCAGGTGATGAACGCGCAGTACAATTTCCAGATCCCGCTGATGTTTGCGGCAATCGTCATCCTCGCCGGGCTTGGCCTGATCGCCAACCAGGCATTGGTCACCCTGCAGCGGCGGCTCTGTCGCTGGAGCAATCCTGTCAACTGAGCAGTCCGCCCCTCACCGTTTACCTCACAAGGACCCGATCATGAAAATCACCCGCCGTTCGCTGCTTGCCGGCGCGCCGCTTGCCGCCGGCCTCATCGCCGCCGGCCTGCCGCGCCTGGCCTTTGCGCAAGCCGCAGCCGTCAAGTTCCGCTACCTCGCCAGCCGTGGCAGCATCTCCCCGCATGAGCTGGCCGACGAGCTCGGCTACTTCAAAGGGCTCGGCGTCGAGCTGGAGAATGTCGGCTATTCCTCGGGTGGACCGGAATCGCTGTTTGCGCTGTCTTCCGGCAGCGTCGACATCGGCTCGGCCGCCACCGCGGCGGTGATCAACTCGATCTCGGGCGGCAACGACTTCGTCGCGGCGTATCCGAGCAACGGCATCAACAAGGATGTGAAGAGCGTCTTCTACGTGCTGGAAGACAGCCCGATCAAATCGATCGCCGACATTGCCGGCAAGACCATCTCGGTCAACACGCTCGGCGCTCATCTCGACTATACGGTGCGTGAGGCCCTGCACAGCGTCGGCCTGCCGCCGACCGCCGCCAACCTCATTGTCGTGCCCGGCCCGCAGCTTGAGCAGACGCTGCGCTCGCGCCAGGTCGACATTGCCGGCCTCGGCTACTGGCAGGCGACCTTTGCCGGCGCGCTGGTCGCCAATGGCGGCGTGCGCGGCGTGTTCGACGACACGCAGGTGCTCGGCGAACTCGCCGGCGGCTTCGTCGTACTCAGGCGCGACTTCATTGCCGCCAACCCGGATGCGGCGCGCAACTTCGTCGAACAGTCGGCGCGCGCCTCGGACTGGTCGCGCCAGAACCCGGACGAAGCCCGCAAGGTGCTGGCCACTATCCTCGACAAGCGCGGTGAAAACGGCGATCTCGCCCGCTACTGGACCGGCTTTGGTCTGCGCGAAGGTGCGCAGGCGACCGACCGCGACATCGACTTCTGGGTCGCCGTGCTGGAGCGCGACGGCCGTCTGGCCACGGGCAAGCTGAAAGCCGCCGACATTCTGTACCGGCCCGGCGAAACCAAGATCAACTGAGCTCTGAAATAGCTGAGAGATGAGATGACCGGTTCCAACCGCGGCGGGGAGGTCTCGATCCGCGACCTGTCCAAATCCTTCAGCCTCGGCGGGCGCCAGCTTGCCGTGCTGCGGACGCTCAACCTCGACATTCGTTCGGGGGAATGCCTGGTCATTGTCGGCGCCAGCGGCTCCGGCAAGACCACGCTGCTGCGTATTCTGGCCGGGCTGGAGGCGGCCGACAGCGGCGGTGTCGCGATCGACGGCCAGCCGGTGCATGGCGTCGGCGCCGAGCGTGCCGTGATCTTCCAGGAGCCGCGGCTGCTGCCGTGGCTGAGCGTGCTCGGCAATGTCGCGTTCGGCCTCGAAGTGCGCGGTGTTCCCAAGAGACAAGCCGAGGAACGCGCCCGCTTCTACGTCGCCCTGGTCGGCCTTGCCGAATTCGCGGATGCTTTTCCGAGCCAGCTTTCCGGCGGCATGGCGCAGCGCGTCGGCATCGCCCGGGCGCTCACCGTGCAGCCCGAAATCCTTCTGCTCGACGAGCCGCTCGGGGCGCTGGATGCCATGACCAAGATCGGCATGCAGGAGGAACTGGCGCGCATCTGGAGCGAAGAGAACGTCACCATGGTGATGGTCACCCACGATCTGGAGGAGGCGATCTATCTGGCTGACCGCGTGCTGATCCTGCCCAAGGAGAAAGGCGGCGCGGCGCGGTTGATCGACATCGACCTGCCACGCCCGCGCGAGCGCAGCGAGAGCCGCTTCGTGCGCTATCGCGAAGAACTGCTGCGCGAATTCGGCCTGCACTGATCGGGGCAGGCGCGAACCGTAGGCTGACACTCGCTCTCGCGATTACTGCTTGGTGAACGTGCCCGTATAGGTTCGGTCGGCAAGCCCATAGGTGACGGCCAGCGTTCCGTCCGCCTGAATGACCGCGCTGACGTCCGCGCCATTGGGAAGGCGCCGCAGTTTCAACGTGTTGCCGAAAATCTTGCCTTCGCCATCGGCCACGCCCGGTTTGTTGTCGGCGACATCGCCCCAGGCATAGGTGGCGGTGACATTGCCGCCGCGCGTAATCGTCAGCACGGCGAGCTTGCCGTCATACATCCCGTCCAGCTGTCCGCCCCATATGCCGGAAAACGCGACATATTTGGCCGGGACGCCTTCGCCGGGCGGCATAACCCGCACGGATGGATCGAGGACCGCCGCACCATCCGGAGCAGAGATCGCGGCAGGCGCCATGGGCTGAGGTGCGGGCGCTGGCGGCGGCGATGATGGTTCAGGCGCCGACTGGCAGGCGACAAGCATGAATGCCGCGAAACCGAGCGTCGGAAAGAGACTGTTTGGTGGAGCCAATCGGGATCGAACCGACGACCTCTTGAATGCCATTCATAGGGCCTTTCTTTCGTTCTGTTTCCGTGCGTTGCAGCCAGTGTCCGGGAAGTTATTAGTTTCAACGCAAATCAGCTACGGTGCTTCCGTGAGTGTCGCCGGGTTGTCTATTTTATGGTGCCCTGGCGGTGCCCCGACCCTCCAAGCGGTGCCACAGTATGTCCGAAGGCGCCAAATCAGTCAAAATCACAAAGCGCGTGGTGGGCGCTACGAAGCCGAACGGCACGGACTTCTGTATTCGACAGCGAGCGGATCGGGTTTGGCCTTCGCGTTCGCGCCACCGGCGGCATTTCGTGTTATCTTGCGCTACCGAGCCTGGTCCGGGCGATCTGCGTGACAATTGCCAAGGTTGGCAAGGTGACGGCCACTCACGCGCTCGACGTGACGACTTAGCAGGCGTAGGTCTATGGGAGCCTTGGAGAGCGGTGGCTGGTAAGCCAGGCAGGTAAAGGGACCATCCAACCCGCCGCTCGTTCGTCTATGCTGGCTCATTCCAGCTACTCCAGACCGATTGCCCCCAGCTCAAGCTGGCGGGCTTTTTCGTGCGGCCCAAGAACATCCTTGGAGCGAGGATGTTCAGTCGCACCCGGACGTTCTTCATCGGTCGCCCGTGCTTTTCGCCCTTATTATTTGCTCTGCCGCCGGCGCCACTGTCTGTTGTCGGTGGCGAGGCCGCTATCACCTTCTGAGCGGGCTAGCGAGGGAGTGCCTTCGACGGTGAAGACGATTCCGGCCTCTTCAAACGCTTTGCGGACTGCCGCGATATCGTGAGGACGCGATTTCCTGAATCCGTTCTCGAGACCGCTGATCGCCATTCCGCTAAGGTCGACCTTTGCGGCAAGTCGCACACGCGACCAGTTCAGCAAGGCTCGTGCTGCTAACAGCTAGAATTTCATCGCGACGCCGACGCGGAAGTCGTGCGTCTGAACCGTGTGTTCGAGTGTGCACCCGCCACCGCAATATTCTAGCGATTTCTTGCCAAAGAAGGAGAAATCATACTCTCCGCGCAAAAACACGTTGTGGGTGAGTGCGACGTCTAAACCTGCTCCAACGATGCCGCCTACCAAGGTGGCATCGCGCTCCGCGTCACCACCTGGATAGAACGTCTTCAACTTTGCGGCGGTTACCCCCGCCGTGACGAACGGCATGTACGCTCCCATGTCCATTCCGACTCGACCCTTTACAGAGCCAAACAACCCGGTGGAAGCGTCGAGGACGCCTGGGCCAGGAATGTCGTTGAAGGTGTTCTTCTTGAAGCGATACCCAAGCTCGCCTTCGACGCCGTAGACAATCTTGCCCGACTGGAAGTTATAGCCCGCAAAGCCGCCGATTGTTGCCGAGCCGGGGCTGTGGGTAGCTCCGGCGCCAATGTTCGGCTCATCGATCTTGTAGTGCTCCAGCGTTCCCGCGCCGAAGATACCAGCGTAAGGTCCTTGCCAGGTCCATTCAGGGGTGTCCACAGGAGCAGTAATGGTGTCGGCGGCGATTGCCGGCGCGGTCACCGAAAGCGCGATAAGTGAAGCGAAAAGAAAGGCTTTCATCGGAATCCCCAGCAGAATGTCAGGCAACTAGTAGAATATGCCTGCAACTTTGTATGTAGCTAGGAAGCCACACCTGTCGGCAAAGTGTGCCCGCAGTGGAATCCGTCGACGTGAAACACTGCGGTGCCCCGGAACTAATCACAGTAACAGCGTTAAGCAAGCCGCGATGCTAAATGCATGGAAACATTGCAGACTGTTTGGTGGAGCCAATCGGGATCGAACCGACGACCTCTTGAATGCCATTCAAGCGCTCTCCCAACTGAGCTATGGCCCCACTCCGGCAGTCAGCCGTCGCCGTTGCCGGCGAGAGGTCCGGCGCGGGTTTCAGGACCGCGCCGTTTAGTGCAGGCGGCTTCTAACCCCGCCTTCCCTGAAGATCAAGCCTTCGAGGGCCGCTTTTTCGTCATAGCCCGTGAACGCCGCTAAATGCATGCGTTCGAAGCGTTCTTAGACTTCGTCGTCGTCGTCGCCGACGCCGATCATGTCGGCGACATCGTCGTCTTCTTCCTCTTCGTCCGCAAGGAAAGTATCGTCCTCATCGTCGCCTAGATCGACATCGTCCTCGTCGTCGCCCAGGTCGGGAAGCTCGTCGCCGGCCTTGACGTCTTCGTCGGCCTCTTCAAGCGAGACGACTTCAACGCCTTCTTCTTCCTCGGCGTCCACTTCCTTCTCGGCCACTTCCTCTTCCTCTTCGAGGGCGGCGATCTTGCCGTCCTCGAAATAGGAACGCGGATACGTCTTGCCCGTATAGGGCGAGACGATAGGGTCCTTGTTCAGGTCGTAGAATTTTCGGCCCGTTTCAGGGTCGACACGCTTTGTGCCAAGTTCGTTTTTTGCCACGTCAAGCCTCGTCAGTAAAAGAGTGGTCCCCTTAACCACAGTTTACCGCGCTGTCAAAGCGAAAAGCCGGCGTCACAAAACCAAGCACTGAAAGGCCTCGCGCCAAGCGGCGACCATGGGGATGACCATTTCCCCCCGCCGTGATACGAGACCGCCGCAACAAATGAAAAGCGCCGGTGCGCCGGCATTCCGTCCAGGGAAATTCCATGTCTCACGCCGCCGCTGCCAAGCCGGCCACCGCCCGCAAATCATCTGCCCTTTCCGGCACCGCTCGCGTGCCGGGCGACAAGTCGATTTCGCACCGTTCCATGATGTTCGGCGGGCTCGCGTCCGGCGAAACCCGCGTCACCGGCCTGCTCGAAGGCGAGGATGTGATGCGCACGGCTGCCGCCATGAAGGCGATGGGCGCGCATATCGAGAAGCGCGGCGCCGAGTGGGTGATCCGCGGCACCGGCAATGGCGCGCTGCTGCAGCCGGAAGGCCCGCTCGATTTCGGCAATGCCGGCACCGGCTCCCGCCTCACAATGGGCCTTGTCGGCACTTACGACATGGAAACCACCTTCATCGGCGACGCATCGCTGTCGGGACGGCCGATGGGCCGCGTGCTCGAACCCTTGCGCCAGATGGGCGTGCAGGTGCTGAAGGCGACGCCGGGCGACCGCATGCCGATCACGCTGCATGGGCCGAAACACGCCGCACCCATTACCTACCGCGTGCCGATGGCCTCGGCGCAGGTGAAGTCGGCCGTGCTGCTGGCAGGCCTAAACACGCCCGGCATCACCACCGTGATCGAGCCGGTGATGACGCGCGATCATACCGAAAAGATGCTTAGGGGATTTGGCGCCAATCTCTCGGTCGAGACCGACGAGCGCGGCGTGCGCCACATCTTCATCGAGGGCCAGGGCAAATTGACGGGGCAGACCATCGCCGTGCCCGGCGACCCCTCCTCGGCCGGCTTCCCGCTGGTCGCGGCCCTGATCGTGCCGGGTTCGGACATCGTCATCGAGAACGTGCTGATGAACCCGACCCGCACCGGGCTGCTTTTAACGCTGCAGGAAATGGGCGGCCAGATCGGCATCTTGAACCCGCGCAATTCCGGCGGCGAGGATGTCGCCGATCTGCGCGTGCGCTACTCCGAGCTCAAGGGCGTCACCGTGCCGCCCGAGCGGGCGCCGTCTATGATCGACGAATACCCGGTGCTGGCTGTTGCCGCGAGCTTCGCCGAGGGCGAGACGCTTATGCAGGGGCTGGAAGAGTTGCGGGTGAAGGAATCCGACCGACTGGCAGCGGTTGCCAATGGGCTGAAGCTCAACGGCGTCGACTGCACCGAAGGCGAAGCTTCGCTCGCGGTGCGCGGAAAGCCCGGCGGCAAGGGGCTGGGCGGCCATCCCAATGGCCAGGACACGACGGTGCAGACGCATCTCGACCATCGTATCGCCATGAGCTTCCTGGTAATGGGGCTGGCAACGGAAAAGCCGGTGACCATCGACGACGCCGCCATGATCGCGACGAGTTTCCCGGAGTTCATGGGGCTGATGACGGGGCTCGGTGCGGAGATCGGGTAGGTTGATGCCAAGCGCAAAGCTAGCAGAGATGTCGGCGGGACAGCGCCCCCCTCTGTCCTGCCGGACATCTCCCCCGCAAGGGGGGAGATCAGCCGTCACCGCAGCCTTCGCTAGTCTTCAACGCTACAGAATTGAGCAGGGCGCCAAAGCCGCCAATCTCCCCCCTTGCGGGGGAGATGTCCGGCAGGACAGAGGGGGGTGTGAAGGATCGCGGCGCCTGTACCTTTCTTTGGCCCGACCATGACCCACACCTTCACCATAGCCATCGACGGCCCGGCCGGCGCCGGCAAGGGCACGCTGGCCCGCCGGCTGGCCGACCACTACCGTCTCAACCTGCTCGACACCGGCCTCACTTATCGCGCGGTCGCCCATGCGTTGATCCGGCACGCGCTGCCGCTCGACAATGTCTCGGCCGCCGAAACCGCTGCCCGCCAGGTCAATCTAGCCAAGCTCGACCGGGCGGTCTTGTCGGCGCATGCTGTCGGCGAAGCGGCTTCGAAGGTAGCGGTTTACCCTACCGTTCGGCGCATCCTGGTCGAAAAGCAGCGCGATTTCGCCAAAACGCCGCCGGGCGCGGTGCTCGACGGGCGCGACATCGGCACGGTCGTGTGCCCTGACGCCAACATAAAGCTCTATGTGACGGCGAGCGCGCAGGTGCGCGCGCAGCGCCGGCTGGCGGAGATCGAGAGCATCGGCGGCACTGCCAATTACGCCGAAATCCTTGCCGATATCGTGCGCCGCGACGAGCGCGACGTGGGCCGCGCCGACTCGCCGCTGAAGCCGGCGGCGGACGCGCACTTGCTTGATACCTCCGAAATGGCTATAGAGGCCGCGTTTCTAGCGGCCAAAGCGATCATCGACGACGCCCTGGCCAAGAGAGACAAAGCCTGATCTGAGGTTTTCCCCGCGTTTCCGTTGCCGGAGGCGAAGAAAATACCCATATCGGGCACGAACCAGCCTGCCAGCATTCTTCATGCGCCGGAATTGCCGCTTAGGCGGCCCAGGGCTTTTGTAGCCCGGAACGCCGGCAGGCCAACGCAACGCTAACCCACGGCGCCCGTCCCGCAAGAGATGCGGGGCACTCCAGGAGAAAATATGTCAGCTGCAAATCCCACTCGCGACGATTTCGCGAGCCTGCTCGAAGAATCATTTACCACCGGTCATTCCGGCGAAGGTCAGGTCGTCAAGGGCACGATCCTGGCGATCGAAAAAGACATGGCCATCATCGATGTCGGCCTCAAGGTCGAAGGCCGCGTGCCGCTGAAGGAATTCGGCGTCAAGGGCAAGGACTCGACGCTCAAGGTCGGCGACACCGTCGAGGTCATGGTCGAGCGCATCGAGAACGCACTGGGCGAAGCCGTCCTGTCGCGCGACAAAGCCCGCCGCGAAGAGAGCTGGGTCAAACTCGAAGAGAAGTTCACCAAGGGTGAGCGCGTCGAAGGCGTTATCTTCAACCAGGTCAAGGGCGGCTTCACCGTCGACCTCGACGGCGCCGTGGCCTTCCTGCCGCGCAGCCAGGTCGATATCCGCCCGATCCGCGACGTCTCCCCGCTGATGCACAACCCGCAGCCCTTCGAGATCCTCAAGATGGATCGCCGCCGCGGCAACATCGTGGTGTCGCGCCGCACCGTGCTCGAGGAAAGCCGCGCCGAACAGCGTTCGGAAATCGTGCAGAACCTCGAAGAAGGCCAGGTTGTCGAAGGCGTCGTCAAGAACATCACCGATTACGGTGCGTTCGTCGACCTCGGCGGCATCGATGGCCTGCTGCATGTTACCGACATGGCGTGGCGCCGCGTCAACCATCCGACCGAAATCCTCAACATCGGTCAGACGGTCAAGGTGCAGATCATCCGCATCAACCAGGAAACCCACCGCATCTCGCTCGGCATGAAGCAGCTCGAGAGCGATCCGTGGTCCGAGATCGGCACCAAGTTCCCGATCGGCAAGAAGATCAAGGGTACCGTCACCAACATCACTGACTACGGCGCCTTCGTCGAGCTGGAGCCGGGCATCGAAGGCCTCATCCACGTTTCGGAAATGTCGTGGACCAAGAAGAACGTGCACCCCGGCAAGATCCTGTCGACGACGCAGGAAGTCGATGTTGTCGTGCTCGAGGTCGATCCGGCCAAGCGCCGCATCTCGCTCGGCCTCAAGCAGACGCTGGAAAACCCGTGGCAGGCTTTTGCCGCGAGCCATCCGGTCGGCAGCCAGGTCGAGGGCGAGGTCAAGAACAAGACCGAGTTCGGCCTGTTCATCGGCCTCGAAGGCGACGTGGACGGCATGGTGCACCTCTCCGACCTCGACTGGACCCGTCCGGGCGAGCAGGTCATCGAAGAGTACAATCGCGGCGACATGGTCAAGGCGCAGGTGCTCGACGTCGACATCGACAAGGAGCGCATCTCGCTCGGCATCAAGCAACTGGCCAAGGATACGGTCGGCGAAGCCGCGACTTCAGGCGAACTGCGCAAGAACGCGGTGGTCACCTGCGAAGTCACGGGCATCAAGGATGGCGGTCTGGAAGTGCGGCTGGTCGACAGCGGCATCGAGACCTTCATCAAGCGCAACGACCTCAGCCGTGACCGCGACGAGCAGCGCCCCGAGCGCTTCTCGGTCGGCCAGAAGCTCGACGCCCGCGTCATCGCCTTCGACAAGAAGACCCGCAAGCTGCAGGTCTCGATCAAGGCGCTGGAAATCGCCGAAGAGAAGGAAGCCGTCGCACAGTACGGCTCTACCGACTCCGGCGCTTCGCTGGGCGACATCCTTGGCGCCGCGCTGAAGAAGCAGGGCAGCTAAGCCGCTTCGCGCGCAGCGCGTAAGTCGCTTCGCGCAAGCGTAAACCTCGGCTGCGCCTCACGCGCGGCTTGAACAAGAAGACCCGCGGGCCGCAAGGCTCGCGGGTTTTTTCATGCTCGGCGACGCGGTTGGCACAAGACAAAGACGGCGGAACCCCTTCAATTCCGCATGCGCGGCTGTAGGCTCGGCTGTCGTTGCAGACGTAAACACGGAAGTCCGGCCCTTCGGGCAACGGAGAAGCATGCGCGATGAAGGTCGTCGAACTCTATCGCTATCCGGTCAAGAGCCTGCGCGGCCATGCCGTGCCGAGCGCCGACATCGAGACAATGGGCATGGAAGGCGACCGCCGTTGGATGGTCGTCGACAAGGATGGGCAATTCCTCACCATTCGCCAGATACCTGATATGACGACGATCGACGTCGAGCATCGCGGAACGGGCATCCTGTTGAAACATGACAGGCATGGCTCGCACTTCGTCGAGGCTCCGGCTCCCGGCACCGCGCTCCGGCAAGTCAAGATCTGGAAGGATATGGCTGCCGCGCGGCCGGGCGATCCGGCCGCCGGCGCCTATCTCTCGGCTATTCTTGGCCGGCCCGTCGATCTCGTCTATTTCGACGATCCGCAAAACCGGCCGGTCGATGCGGAATTCGGCCAGCCCGGCGATTTCGTCGGCTTTGCCGACGGTTTTCCGCTGCTGATCGCCACGACAGGCTCGCTGAACCATCTGAACAGCCATCTTGCCAGGCCCATCGAGATGGCGCGGTTCCGGCCAAACATCGTCGTCGACGCAGACGGCGCATGGCTCGAAGACAGCTGGAAGACGATCCGCATCGGCGCTGTCGAGTTGCGCATCGCAAAGCCTTGCTCGCGGTGCGTCATCACGACCCGAGATCCGTTGAGCGGCGAGCAGCCGGACCCGCGCGAGCCGTTGCAGACGCTTGGCAAACTCCACCGCTCCGCCAAGGGCGGCATCATTTTCGGCCAGAATGCCATTCCCAACAACGCCGGCACGATCGCCATCGGCGACGCAGTCGAGGTCGTGGAAGTGGGGGTCTCGAACCTGACGTAGTCGCAGGCCTTCTAGTCTAATGCCGTGGAGGCGTCGGCGGTCGCCATGATTGAATGGCCAACCTCCGCTGTAGATCAGGCGAGGTCGGCAAAGGCCGCCATCGGAAGCCAAACCAAATGAGCCGCTCTGCGCGGCGGAACTTCAGGCGCGGCCGTAGAGCGGCACCAGCGTGCCGCTCATTGCCAGATTGGCGGGTGATGCCAGATAGGCGATTGCCTCGGCGGCGGCTTCGAGGCTGACCCATTTGCCGAAATCGGCGTCCGGCATATCGGCGCGGTTGGCCGGCGTATCGAGCGTCGAAGGCGCAACCGCATTGACCAGTATGCCTTTGTGCTTCAGCTCTTCCGCCATCGCCACGGTCATCGCCGCCACCGCCGCTTTGCTGGCGCTATAGGCGACCATGCCGGCACCCCGGCGCGGGTCGAGCCCGGCGCGTGCCGTGACATTGACGATGCGGCCCGCTGTGTTCGAGCCCAGCATGGAGCGCACCGCAGCGCGGCAGCACAGAAAGGCGGTGCGGGCGTTGGTGTCCATCATTTCGGCAAAGGATGCGGATTCGATCTTCTCGACCGGGGCTGCGGCAAAGCCGCCGGCCAGATGGATGGAGGCCCACAATTCGGGAACGCTGTCATAGAAGGCATCGACCTTGGCAGGATCGGCGAGATCGACATTATGCGCCAGCCGGACGCGATCATGGGCCGCGAAGGGGAAATGCGTGGGGGCCGACGCGTGGGCATTGGGCACATGGCAGATCGCGCCGTCCGCCAGCAATTTGCCGACGACCGCGGCACCCAGCGCCCCGGTGCCACCGGTCACCACGATATGCTTGCCCTGAACTGTTTCCGTCATCCTGGACGCTCCTGTCGTTTCTTATGATTATGCCGCTTGTCGTGCCGCGCCGACGCAAAGCGTCGCGCCTTTTGCACGATCACTCAACCGACATCTTGACATGGCAGTTGTTGCGTCTTTGCATCGCTCGAAGCCGCCGACCGCCCCTTCCGACCCCCGCGCATGGACATCCGGGCGCGCGGCCAGGCGTCAGTAGATGGTGATTTCGATGACGTGAGGCATGCCCGTTGCGCGTGCGCGTTTGAGCGCATCGGCGAGACCGGCAGTACCGGCAAGCCGTTCGGCTGATATGCCGTAGGCATCGGCCAGCTTGCAGAAATCCGGCGGCGCCGGGGACACGCCGACCGGCTCGACGCCGACATCGAGCATCGACGTTTCGATCTCGCGATAGCCTCTGTTGTTCCAGACGACGAAGATGACCGGTGCGGGTGCATCGAGCGCCGCGCCCAGCTCCGGCAAGGTGAACTGAAAGCCGCCGTCGCCGGTGAGGCAAACCACCGGCACGCCGGGCGTGGCGAGCGCTGCGCCGATCGCCGCCGGCGGCCCGTAGCCGAGCGCGCCGAAACCGGTGGCGGCGTTGAACCAGCCGCCTGGCCGGTCATGGTCGTAATAGAGATTGGCGGCGTAGATCGGCTGGGTGGAATCGCCGACGATGATGGCGCCCGGCAGTGCGTCGCGGATGGTTTCCACCGCACGCACCTGCGCGGCATAGGCCGGGCTGAGCTCGGCAAAGGCCGCCTTCCTCGACGCGGCTGCGCGGCTCTCGCCGTCCTTCGCCGCGGCATGATCAGGGTGGAGCGCGCCTAGCAGTGCACCAAGCGCCTCCGCGCAATCGGCCTGGATGCCGACGCTCACCGGGCGGCGGGCGAGCTGGTCGGCGCCGATATCGATGCGGATCAGATTGGCGGGCAGCACGAAGCCGCCGTCGCTGTAACCGTCATAGTCGGTCGGGCCGAATTCGGTGCCGGCGGCGATGACCAGATCGGCGTCTGCCATCAGCGCACGCACCGCCTTCAGGCTGGGGCTGGCCGGCACGCAAAGCGGATGCGCGTGCAGCAGACCGCGCGCATTGGCGGTCTGGACGACAGGTGCGCCGAGCCGCTCGGCCAGGCGCTGCAGTGGCTGTTCGGCGCGCTTGGCGCCGCCACCGGCAAGGATCAGCGGCCGGCGCGCGGCTGCGATCAGTCTGGCGGCCTCGGCAATGGCCGAGCCATCCGGCGCCGGCGCCGCCGCATTGGTGAGCGAAGCAGCGATGCCGTCGGCCGGTTTGACCATGACGTCGGTCGGGATCTCGATATGGACGGGGCCTGGCCGCGACGACGAAAACAGCGCAAAGGCCCGCGCCAGAGCGCCCGGCAATTCGCTGGCCTCGGTGACACGCTGCGAAAACAGCGCCACCTTCTCCATCATGCCGCGCTGGTCCGGCAGTTCGTGCAGGAAGCCCAGCCCCTTGCCCAGCGTCGGCATCGCGTTGACGCCCGAAATCACCAGCATCGGCACCGAATCGGCGCGCGCCTGGCCCATTGCGGTGATGGTGTTGGTCAGCCCCGGTCCGGTGATGACAAAGGCAACGCCCGCCCGGCCGCTGGCGCGGGCATAGCCGTCGGCCATGAAGCCGGCGCCCTGTTCGTGACGCGGCGTGACATGGCGTATCTTTGAACGCGCCAGCCCGCGGTAAAGCTCGACAGTGTGGACGCCAGGAATGCCGAAAACGGTGTCGACGCCATGCGCTTCGAGCAGCGTGATCAGCGCTTCGCCGATGGTGGTCATGGCTTCTCTCCCTTTTGCGGCGCGAGGCCGAGCTCGGCCTCTATGGCTTTGACGCCGATCGCCGCCAATTCTCCAGGCGAGAACATCTCTGCGGCCAGACAGCCTTCGATCCAGAGCCCGTCGATGATCGCGTTGATCGCAATGGCATGGCGGCGCAGCTCATTCGCGTCCGGCCTGCGTCGTTCGGCGCCGAGCACTTCGGCGACGACCGCTTCCACCTCGTTGCGAAAGCCGAGATAGCCTTCGCGGTGGGCGCGAGCCAGGCTCGGATCCGCGCCGGCGCGGCCGATGAAGGTTGCCCACAGCGAAAACACGCGTGCATCGATGATCGGCACGTTGAGGTTGGCGGCAACGAAGGCCGCAAGGCGCCGGCGCGGCGAGGCGTCTTCCATGAGCAATGCCGCCTTCGCCTGCTCGGTCATACGGCCCATCAGCGCCGCGTACGCTTCCTGCAGCAAGTCTTCCTTGCCGGGGAAATAGTGCCGGATCAGCCCCGCGGTGACGCCGGCGCGCAGTGCGATGGTGCGCAGGCTGGCGCCCTCCAGCCCATGTTCGGCCACGCTGTCCAGGGTCGCGTCGATCAAATCCTGCCGCCGCCGCTCCTCGCCCTCGCGGCGGAACTTGCGGCGCTCATTCATTGCCGCAGGATGGGCCGCGTCAGGCATGTCGGCCCACCTTCGCAGGCGATGCAGAGGGCATCCGCCTCGAAGATTTGAACCGTGCAGCCGGCGGCTTCCATCGCGGCCTTGGTCTTGGGAAAGCCGGCGACGGCAATGACCTTGTGCGGGCTGGTCGGCAGCACGTTCAGGCTGAGGCCGTTGGACGCGGCAAACTCTTCGGCGTCGCCTTCCACCAGCCGGATGCCGCGCGCCTTCAGCAACTGATAGAACGGCGCCGGCAAAAGCGGTGAATAGACCAGGGCCAGGTCGTCGGCCAGCGGGCTGATCACCGACATCAGATGCAGGCACGCCTCCTCGCCCTGCCACAGCGGCAGATCGAAGCCGTAGACGGAAATGCCGAGCGGCGTCAGCAGATTGGAAACCTGCTGTATGCCTTCCTGGTTGGAGCGCACCCCGCGCCCGATCACCAGCGTGCTGGCATCCAGCCATACGCAATCGCCGCCTTCGACCTGGCCGGGAGCCTGGACGCGGCCGAGGATGGGAATACCCAGGCGTGTGTAGGTTTCCTCATGCAGCGATGGCTCCCGGGCGCGCAATGGCTTGCCCATGGACAGGATCAGCGCGCCGCGGTCGGTCATCAGCGACGGGTCGTGGGTGAATACGGAATCCGACAGCCCGTCGGCCTTGTCATCGATCCATTCGATTTCGGCGCCGGACGCCGTCACCAGCTCAGCGAGAGCCGCGTGCTGCGCCGCCGCTTTCGCCGGATCGAAACCCGGGCCATAGTGCCAGGTAGCCCGGTCGGCACCGCGCATGGCATTGGCCGCCGACCGCATCAGCACGCGCCGCAACGGCGCCGCCATGGATTGTGATCCGAAAGCGCTCATCAGTGCCCTTTTCAATGCCGTGTTCAAGGTGAAAAAAATGGAAAAAATTTCATCGGAGGCTATTTATACACTTGCACAATAAGGCCGCAAGTGCCGTAATGAGCGGGATTGACGGGCTCGCGCTGTTGGGTCCATGCTGAAGTCTGGAGTGGGCATTACAGCGTATGTTGATTAGCCGGATAGACGTTCGACGATCTGCCGTGGACCCTGTGGCAGAGGTTCCCCGGTGAGCGCGGCGGGAACCGCCGCAGTCCAATCCGGCAAGGCGCAGGACGGCGCCGCCGAAGCCATCCATGTCGAGAACCTGCACAAGAAATTCGGCCATCTGCATGTGCTGAAAGGCGTTTCGCTGTCGGCGCGCGACGGCGAGGTGATCGCCATTATCGGCGGCTCGGGTTCCGGCAAGTCGACGCTGCTGCGCTGCATCAACTGCCTGGAAAATCCGACCAGCGGCATCATCCGCGTCAATGGCGAGGAGATCAAACTCAAGGCCGACAGCCACGGCCACACCGTGCCTGCCGACCGCCGGCAGATCGAACGCATCCGCGCCAAGCTCGGCATGGTGTTCCAGAACTTCAACCTGTGGAGCCACATGACGCTGATCGAGAACGTCATCGAAGTTCCGGTGCATGTTCTGGGCGTCAGGCGCGACGTGGCGATCAGGGAAGCCGAAAAGCTTTTGGCGCGGGTCGGCCTCGCCGAAAAGCGCGACGTCTATCCGGCCTATCTCTCCGGCGGTCAGCAGCAGCGCGCGGCGATCGCCCGCGCCCTGGCCATCAACCCGCGCGTCATGCTGTTCGACGAGCCGACCTCGGCGCTCGACCCGGAGCTGGTTGGCGAGGTGCTGAAGGTGATCGGCGACCTGGCGCGCGAGGGCCGCACCATGGTGCTGGTCACGCATGAAATGAAATTCGCCCGCGAGGTCGCGACCCATGTCGTCTACCTCTGCAACGGGCTGGTCGAGGAAGAGGGGCCGCCGGAGCAGATATTCGGCGCACCGAAATCCGAAAGGCTGAAGCAGTTCATCCGCAACATCGGCTAGGACAAGCCGGGACGGAAGAAAACCGGGAACCAACAACAAACTGGGAGTCGTGACATGAAGACTGTTCTGAAAACATTCGCCGCAGCGCTGCTGCTCGGCGTCGCCGCCATGGGCGTGGCCAAGGCCGATCCGGTCAAGATCGGCGTCGCCGCCGAGCCCTATCCGCCCTTCACCTCGCCGGACGCTTCCGGCAAATGGGTTGGCTGGGAAATCGAGTTCATCGACGCCGTCTGCGCCGAGGAGAAGCTCGACTGCGTCATCACGCCTGTCGCCTGGGACGGCATCATCCCGGCGCTGACGACCAAGAAGATCGACGTCATCGCCAGTTCGATGTCGATCACTGCCGAACGCGAGAAGACCATCGACTTCTCGGATAAGTACTACAACACGCCGACCGCCATCATCGGGCCGAAGGACCAGAAATTCGGCGCCACGCCCGACGATCTCAAGGGCAAAGTGCTCGGCGTGCAGGTGTCGACCACCCATTCGGCCTATGCCAAGAAGCATTTCGGGCCCACGGCCGCCGAGATCAAGGAATACCAGACGCAGGACGAAGCCAACAACGATCTGGCCGCAGGCCGCCTCGACGCCGTCCAGGCGGATTCGATCGCGCTCGACGCATTCCTGAAGTCGGACCAGGGCAAGGCCTGCTGCGATCTGAAGGGCATGGTGGCTCCGGACGATGAAGTGCTCGGACCGGGCGTGGGCGCCGGCGTGCGCAAGGAAGACACCGACCTTAAGGCCAAGATCAACGCCGGCATCAAGGCGATCCGCTCGAACGGCAAATATGACGAGATATCGAAGAAATACTTCGATTTCGACATTTACGGTGGTGGCGGCGCGCAGTCGAACTGACGATCCTCGCATGAGCTAGGGGGCATGGCGTTAGCGCCATGCCTCCCTGCCCGATCTTTCCCAGACATGCTTGCCGCCGGCGCTGCCGTCGGCGGTTAGAGCCAGCATCCGGGGGCGACGCTGATCGACGCACTTCTTTCGGCCTCGGCGGCCGGCATCATAGAGCTCCTTTCGCCCAATCCGCCGGGCTGGGGCGGCACGCTCTTGCTTGGACTGCTCCATTCGATCGAGATCGCGCTCGGCGCCACGGTCCTCGGTCTCCTGATCGGCACCGGTGGCGCCTTTGGCAAGCTTTACGGCGGTCCGGTCGTGCGCGACCTGCTGGCGGTTTACACCACCATCGTGCGCGCCGTGCCCGAACTGGTGCTGATCCTGCTGCTCTATTATGCCGGGACGGACCTGATCAACCAGGCGCTGACGGCAATGGGCTACCAGCGCGTCGACATCAGCGGCCTTGCCGCGGGCATCGCCGTGCTCGGCTTTGTCCAGGGTGCCTATTCGACCGAAGTGATCCGCGGCGCCATCCTAGCCATACCGCAGGGCCAGATCGAAGCCGCCCGCGCCTATGGCATGTCACCCGGGCTCATGCTGCGGCGCATCACCTTGCCGGCGATGCTGCCCTTCGCCATACCCGGGCTCGCCAATCTGTGGCTGATCGCCACCAAGGATACGGCCCTTCTGGCGGTCGTCGGCTTTTACGAGCTGGCGCTGGCGACGCGGCAGGCTGCGGGGGTCACCAAAGCCTATTTCACCTTCTTTTTCGCCGCGGGCGTGCTCTATCTCATCTTGTCGCTGGTCTCCAACCTGCTCATCGGCCGCGTCGAGGCCTGGTCGCGGCGCGGTATGCCGTCGCTCAAGGATGCGCGCTGATGGCCGGAGAAGCGACCATCATCAACGCTGCCGCGCGCACGTCGCTGTGGCTGCAGCCGCATCGCATCGTGCTGATCCTGGTCGCGATCGCGCTGGTTTTCGGCGCAGCCTTCTTCATGCGCTGGGATTGGCTGCCGCAATATTATGAAATGGGGCTTCTCGGCATCTGGCGGTCGCTGTGGATCCTGGCCGTCACCTGCTTTCTCGGCTTCCTGCTCGCCGTGCCGCTCGGGCTCGCGCAGGCCGCCGGCCCGTTCTGGTTTTCCGCGCCCGCCAGGACATTCTGCACCGTCATCAGGGGCACGCCGCTGCTGATCCAGCTATGGCTGCTCTATTACGGGCTGGGCTCGCTGTTTCCGCAATTTCCCTGGATCCGCGAATCCTGGATGTGGCCGTATCTGAGGCAAGCCTGGCCTTATGGCGTGCTGGCACTGACCTTGTCCTTCGCCGGCTATGAGGGCGAAGTAATGCGCGGCGCCTTTGCCGGCGTGCCGAAGGGGCAGTTAGAGGCGGCCCGCGCTTTCGGCATGAGCCGCTGGAAGATTTTCCGCCGCATCTGGCTGCCGCAGGCCATCTACCGGGCGCTGCCGACGCTGACCGGCGAAACCGTGCTGCAGCTGAAGTCGACGCCGCTGGTGGCGACGATCAGCGTCATCGACATCTTCGCAGTCTCGTCCAAGGTCCGGCAGGACACCTACCTCACCTACGAACCCTTGCTGCTTTTGGCGCTGATCTACATGATCATCACCGGCATACTGGTGTTTGCATTCAGCAAGATCGAAGCGCGCATACCGAACAAGGTGGGCTAGGGAATAGTGAGCAGGCAGTAGTGAGTAGTCAGCATATGACCGGGAAACCGCTTGCTTTCGCTACTCCCTACTGACTACTCCCTACTCACTCTCACCACCAATCGGGTCCGCACCATGCAACTCTCTCTCGACCAGGCAACAGGGCTGTGCCGGATGGCGGCGCTCGGCGCCGGCGCCAATGAGGAGGCGGCGCGGTCGCTCACCGCCTCGATCATTGCCGCCGAGGCGGAAGGGCTTTCGACCGTCGGGCTGACCCATTTCATCGATTACCTCGAAGCGCTGGAAGCCGGCCGCATCGACGGCAATGCCGATCCGGTGATCACCAGGCCGGCGCTCGCCGTCTATCTCTCCGATGCGCGTGGCGGCCTCGCCCATACCGGGTTCGACCGCACCATCGATGACCTTGCCAAGGCGGCAAAGCTGTTCGGCGTCGCCATCTTCTCGCAGAAGAACGCTTATACCTGCGGCGCGCTCGGCTATTTCACCGGGCGTCTGGCGCAGCTGGGATTGGTCTCCTTCGCCGCCACCAACGGGCCGGCGGTGCTGGCAGGCTCGGGCTCGGTCAAGCCGGTCTATTGCACCAACCCGATGTCGTTTGCGGCACCCGCCGCCGATGGCGCGCCGCTGGTCATCGACCAGTCGTCGAGCGCCACGGCGTTCGTCAACATCCGCAAGGCGGCCGAGGACGGCAAGAAGATCCCCGAAGGCTGGGCGCTGGACGCCAGCGGCAACCCGACCACCGATCCGGCCGCGGCCATGAAGGGCGCCATGCTGGCCTTCGGCGGCCAGCGCGGCGCCAACATCGCGCTGATGGTCGAAGTGCTGGCGGCTGGCCTGTCGGGCGCCAACTGGTCGCTCGACGCGCCCTGGTTCTCCGGCGGACCGGACAGCCCGGGAACCGGCCTGTTCGTGCTCGCCGTCGAGCCCAAGCTGCTCGACCCGGATTTTGAGCAGCGCATGAAGGACCAGCTCGACCGGCTGCGCCGGCGCTTTGGCGTGCACGTGCCGGGCCGGGCGCGGGCCGAAGCGGCGGAGAAGGCGCAGGCGCGCGGCATCAACGCCCCCAAAGCCGTGGTGCAGCGCATTTCCGAATTCGCCGAGCGCTATTCGGGCTGAAGAATCCTTCTTTATCAAACAATTTAAACTGACCTTCCGGTTGGCGACGGGCAGGCGCGCATTTGCGCCGCCTGCTGAACCTTCTTGCGTCTTGCGGCGACCCATCCTTGTCCAGGGCAAGGTGAGCTTGCCCGAACCAGACCGGAGGAAACACCCAACCAAATCGAAAGCCTGCTTCACGCGAAGGGTGTGCCCTTTGCGCTCCGGAAACATCAACCGCAATCAAAGGAAATCATCATGACCAACACCAAGACCACCCTGCTGATAGCAGTCCTTCTGCTCGGTTCTTTCATGGGCGCCACCCAGGCGGCCTCCCTGAAGGCCGCGCCGGTCAAGCCATCTTCGGCCGGCGTCATCACGGCTCCGAGCGGCGGTGCAACCGAGGACCATTACTGCAAGAACGGCCACGCCAAATTTGCCAATTGCAGCGCCGACTTCATCGCGGCCTGCAAGCAGGTCGGCGGCACCATGTCGGATGTCCAGGGCTGGGGTGGGCGTACTTGCTTCACGCCCTCCTGATACCGTCTCAGGTCAGGCCGCTCCGTCGGCCCCTGGCTTCGTCCTGATGCTGCCCGGAAAACCCCGCTTCGGCGGGGTTTTCTGCGTTTCATCCCTCCGTGAGCAATAAACATGACGGTGAAAGTTAACTTTTGTTAACTTGACTTGATGGGACCATCGGGCGTTTGCGAGAGGTCATCACAACAACAGAGCTACGATGTCCGCAACCACCGACGCCTCCCGCGGCAGACTGATCATTCCGGTGTTTGGCCGCCTGTACTCGTCGCTGCATGACGGCGCCGAAACCCTTCTGCGCGTCGTCGCCGGCGGGTTTCTCACCATTCACGGCTCGCAGAAGATCACCAACCCTTTCGGCGCCGCCGAGATGGTCGAAGGCCTCGGCTTCTATCCCGGCGCGTTCTGGTCGTTGCTTTTGTCCTGCACCGAATTCTTCGGCGGCATTCTGATCGCCATCGGCCTGTTGACTCGGCCCGCCGCCTTTGCCGGCATGATCGTGCTGCTGGTCACCGTCTGGTTCCACTGGATCACTGTCGGCCAGGGCTTTTCCGGCGCTGAAAAGTCGCTTCTATGGGAGGCGGCGATCCTGCTGTTCTTCGTTATCCGCGGCGGCAACCGCCAGTCGGTCGACGCGCGCCTCGGCAAGGCGTTCTGAAGGGTCTATAAGAGGGTGGCAGCGACGACGCGTCACCCTTTGCCTTTGGCCCAAAACGGACTATGAAACGGCTTCAGCCAAGCTTTCGAGCGCCGGAGCCAGCCATGACCGAAATCCTGCAGATCCCCAAGCTCGTGGTCGTCTTCGGCGGCTCCGGCTTCGTCGGCCGCCACATCGTGCGGGCGCTGGCCAAGCGCGGCTACCGCATCAGGGTGGCGGTGCGCCGGCCCGATCTGGCGGGACATCTGCAGCCGCTCGGCAATGTCGGCCAGATCCAGCCGGTGCAGGCCAATGTGCGCGTGCGCTGGTCGGTCGACCGCGCCGTGCAGGGCGCCGACCATGTCATCAATCTGGTCGCCATCCCGCATGAAAGCGGCCGGCAGAAATTCAACACCGTGCACGAATTCGGCGCCCGCGCCGTCGCCGAAGCCGCACGCTCGGTCGGCGCAGGGCTCACCCACATCTCGGCGCTGGGCGCCGACCTCAACGCCGAATCCGACTATGCCCGCACCAAGGCGCTCGGCGAAAAGGCCGTCCTGGAGACGATCCCGGACGCCGTCATCTTCCGTCCGTCGATCAATTTCGGACCGGAGGACAGTTTCTTCAATCGCTTCGCCGACATGGCGCGCTATTCGCCGGTGCTGCCGCTGATCGGCGGCGGCCAGACCAAGTTCCAGCCGGTCTATGTCGGCGATGTCGCCGAAGCCGTGGCGCGTTCGGTCGAGGGCAAGGTCAAGGGTGGCCAGATCTATGAACTCGGCGGGCCGCAAGTGCTCACCTTCAAGCAGTGCATGGAAGAGCTGCTGACCGTCATCGAGCGCAAGCGGCTCCTGGTACCGGTGCCGTGGTGGATGGCCAATCTGCAGGCCTCGATCCTCGGCCTGCTGCCCAACCCGTTGCTGACCAAGGACCAGGTGCTGCTGCTGCGCCAGCCCAACATCGTGTCGGAGGAGGCCAACAAGGCCAACCGGAACCTTGCCGGCCTCGACATCCAGCCGCAGTCTATCGGCACCATCCTGCCCAGCTATCTCTGGCGCTTCCGCGCCGCAGGCCAGTTCCAGCGCAAGCCCGCCGGTATCGCGTAACAAGGCGTTGCGCCGTTAAACGCGCCGCGTGACCTGCATCGGCAGGCCGCCCTGCGGCTGTGTCGTCAGTTTCTGCACCGGCCACGGCTTGGTCTCGGCGGTCACATCGAAGCGGAAGCGCGACAGCATGATGGCCAGCGCAATGATCGCCTCCTGCATGGCGAAGCTGGCGCCGATGCAGATGCGCGGACCGGCGCCGAACGGCAGATACTGGAAGCGGTCGATCTTCTCGCGGTTTCCCGGATGGAAGCGTTCGGGCATGAAGGCGTCGGGCATGTCCCACAGTTTTCTGTGGCGGTGGACGACCCAAGGCATCACCAGTACGGCCGCGCGCTTGGGGAGCACCAGATCGTTCCAGGTCTCCGTCTCGATCGGCTCGCGGTTGATCGACGGCGCCGGCGGATAAAGCCGCAGCGCCTCCTCGAAGGCGGCGCGGGTGAACGGCATTGCCTCGAGCCATTTCGTTGGGTCGGGTTCGCGCGCCAGCACGGCCTCGATCTCGCGCTCGACCTTTTCGCGCTCCCACGGCGCTTCGGCGAGGCAGTAGATCGTCCAGCCCAGTGCCCGCGCGGTGGTCTCGTGGCCGGCGCCGATGAAGGTGATGATGTTGTCCTCGACTTCCGCCCGCGTCAGCCCGTCGGGGCCTTCGGCGCGCAGCAGAAGCGTCAGGAAATCCTGCGGCGCGGTGTCGGGGTCGCGCTTCAGCCGCTCCTCGCGCATCTTGACCGTATCGGTGACGATCTTGCGGAAATAGGCCATGGTCTTGCGGCCGCGGATGCGGGTCAGCCGCGGCAGCCATTCGGGCGCGCGCAACAGGTCGAGCGGATCGACGCGGCCCATGGTCTCGAACAGGCGGTCGATCTCCTGCGCGAAACTGCCGGGCTCGCCCGCAATCTCGCCCGAAAACAGCGTCTCGGCCAGGATATCGTAGGTGAGCAGCGTCATGTCATGGGCGACATCGGTCATGCCGCCTTCGTCATAGCGGGCGACGAACTGCATCGTGCGGCGCAGCATCGGCTCGGCGAAGCCGAAGATATGCCGCGGCGTGAACACCGGCGCCATCGCCTTGCGCGAGCGCTTCCACACCTCGCCTTCGGCGGTCAACAGCCCGTCGCGCAAGATCGGTCGCAGGATCATCTGGCGCACCGTCGCCATCTTGTAGTTCTTGGCGTTGTCGATCAGCACGTGGCGGATAAGGCCGGGATCGTTGGCGACGATCAGATGCCCGCCGACGCCATTCGCCGAAATCCAGGGCTCGTTGTAGGTGTGCTCGCCCCACAGTTCGAGCGGATTGCGGTAGACGATCCGCATCATCTCCAGCGTCGAAGGCGGCGTCGTGCGCGGCCTGGGCGCCGGCGGCACGAAGGGGACGGGCTGCGTGTCCATGAGGTGCTCCGCTGATAGCTCAGATGTAGTGGCTGGCAATCCGGGCGTCCATGTGACCGAACGGCAAACTGAAACGCTGCAGCGCCCGGTGTGCCCGACAGACGGTGTGTTCATCGGATCGTGACCGCCGGTGAAACGGTTGCGGCTTGTCCGGTTGGACACTCTGCCATAGGTGACAGTTACCAACAGCTACTGCCAATCGCCCAGGAGAGTCCGCTTGAAGCACAAGCTGAACATCATAATCGGCAGCACGCGGCCGGGCCGCGCCGGGCCGGTCTTCGCCCACTGGCTGGAGGATTTTGCCCGCGAGCACGGCAAATTCGAACCGGTGCTGACCGACATTGCCACGTTCCATCTGCCGGTTCTGGACGAGCCGCATCACCCCAGGCTCGGCAATTACCAGAACGACCACACCAAAGCCTGGTCGAAGGTCATTGATGCCGCCGACGCCTTCGTGTTCGTGGCGCCGGAGTACAATTATTTCGTGGCGCCTGCGATCGTCAACGCCATCGACTACCTTGCGCGCGAATGGAAATACAAGCCAGCCGCCATCTTCAGCTATGGCGGCATTTCCGGAGGCCTGCGCGCCGCGCAGGCGCTGAAGCCGCTGCTGACCGCGGTGGGCGTCATGCCCATCTCGGAAGGCGTCGCGCTGCCGATGTATCAGAAACTGCTGGAGAGCGACGGCTCCTTCCAGGCTAGTGAGCAGGTAGAGGGTGGGACCAAGACCATGCTGGACGAGCTCTCGCGCTGGAGCGGGGCGCTGAAGCCGATGCGGGCTACGTAACGCAGCCGGCCCCGGCTTGCTCATGCCATAAAGAGGTGGAATGGTCGGCAGGTGACTGAGCCGGGGGCGGTTCGATTTGCGCCTGTTGTTTGCCTTGCTGTTGATGCTTGCGACCACCGCCACAGCGGTGGCGGAGCGGCGCGTGGCGTTGGTCATTGCCGAGGACGACTACCGGCTGGTGCGGCCGCTGGCCAATCCTGTCAATGACGGCGAGGTGATGGAAGTGGCGCTGAAGAAGCTCGGCTTCGAGGTCGTGGTCGAGACCAATCGTGATCTCAGGCGCATGCGCCGGGCTCTCGACGATTTTCGCGAGGACGCCATGGGCGCCGACGTGGCGCTGGTGTATTTCTCCGGCCATGGCGTCGAAATCTCCGGCGACAACCGTCTTCTGCCGGTCGATGCCGATGCCTCCTCGCTCGACCAGCTGGAGAAGACCAGCCTGCCGTTGGAGGAAGTGCGCGATGCGGTTGCCGCCACGGCGAAGGTCGGGCTGATCGTGCTCGACGCCTGCCGCAGCGATCCGTTCACAGGCGGCAACGGCGACGGGCGTGGCGCCACATCGCTGATCAAGGACCTGGTGGACAAGATCAAGCCGGGCCTCGGACGCGTCGGCAAGGCGGAAAACATCCTGTTCGCCTTTTCGGCGGCGCCCGGCGAGACGGCTGCCGACGGTACCGGTGCGAATTCGCCCTTTACAGCGGCGCTGATCAAATACCTCGGCACCGACGGGCTCGAAATCCGCTCGGTGCTGACGCTGGTGCAGCAGGAGGTCTACGACCTTTCGCGCGGAAAACAGCTGCCCTACGTCGAGAGCGGGCTGCCGAAGCTGTTCTTCGCCTCGGCGGCCAAGGAACAACTGCCGGAGCGCGAGCGGCTGTTGCTTGCCATGGCCGATGTGACGCCGGAAATGCGCGGCGCGGTCGAACGGGTCGCCAGCGATGCCGACATGCCGCTGGCGCCGCTCTATGGCGCGCTGATCAGTTCCGACACCAGCCATCTCTCCGGCGAAAGCCTGGACGCCAAGCTGCGCGAGGCGGCCGACGCCTTCGTCAAGGTGCGCGGCGAGATGAAGACGCTGGCCGCCGACGACCCGCAGGTGACCGAACTGCGCCGCCAGGCCGAGGAACAGTTGGCGCTCGGCGCTTTCGATGGTGCACGCGTGATCCTCGCCAAGGCCGCCGACGTCGACAATGTCTCGCGCCAGGCGTTGAAGGCCAATTTCGTCAGCCGCACCCTGTCCGAAGCCGCGACGCGATTTCTCTCGGGCGGCGCGGCGCGTGCCACCCTGGACTATGCAACCGCCATCAAGGACTATGAAACGGTGCTGGCGCTCTATGGCGAAGCCGGGCAGACCTCGCTCAGCCTGGAACAGGCCGACCGCCAAAGCCGCACGCTGGAAGAGCTCGGCATCCTCTACACAACGGTCGGCAACACCGACGCCGCCGGCCGCGCCTTTGCGGCGCTGGTCGCCAATCTTGAGCAGCGAGCGCGCCAGGAAACCGATCCGAGCGTCAAGCGCGACCTCGCCATCGGCCATATCAAGTTCGCCAACATCAAGATGGCGCAAGGCGATCTGCCGGCCTCCCTGCAAAACTATGAGGCGGCCAGGGACATGTTGCAGGGCCTGACCACAGACGTGCCGGACAAGAAGGACTGGCTCGGCGATCTCGCCATGGCCAATGACAAGATCGGCAATGTGCTGGCCACGCAAGGCGACCTGGGTGCGGCAGCCCAGGCCTACCAGCAAAGCCTGTCCATCAAGCAGCAATTGGCCGATGCCGAGCCGAACAGCGTCTATCTGCTGCGCGACCTGACCATTACCTACGACGAAATCGGCGGTCTTGCCCGTACCGCCGGCCAGCTGGATGGCGCCCAGACTGCATTCGAAGAGAGCCTGAGAATTCGGCTGGCGCTGGCGCAGAACAACCCCGACGACCCCAGGCATCAGCGCGCCGTCTCCGTCAGCTACACCAGGATCGGCGACGTCCTGCGCGAGCGTGGCGACGCTGCGGGCGCGCTCGACGCCTACAACAAGAGCCAAATAATCGCCGAAGCGCTGGTGCGCCGCGACTCAAACGACACCGATTTGAAGCGCGACCTGTCGGTCGGTTACGCCAAGATCGGCAATGCTTACGGCGACCAGAAGGACTGGCCATTCGCGTTGGAGGCCTACCAGCAGGCGCTGGCCACGGCGCGAGACCTTGCCGCCAGCGACCCAGGCAACACCGATTGGCAGCGCGACCTGTCGGTCTGTCTGGAAAAAATTGCCGGCGTGTTTGATGCCCAGGGCGATATCGCCGGTGCTTTGCAGAACTACCAGGACAGTCTCGTCATTGCCGACCGGTTGGCAAATCTCGACCCGGGCAATTCCGACTGGCAGCGCGACCTGTCGATCACGTTCGAGGAAATAGGCCTGCTGGAGACCAAGCAGCGCCACTATGAGGGCTCGAAGAAGGCCTTCGAAGCCAGCCTGGCCATCCGCCAGCGGTTGGCCCTGTCCGATCCGGACAATGCGATCTGGCAATTCGATCTGGTACAGGCCTACATCAACTATGCCTATATGGCGAAGAATCCGAAGGCTGTGTTGTCGCAGGCGCTAGACCTGACGCTGGAGCTTGACCGCACAGGCAAACTGGCGCCGAGGGACAAACCCACGATCAAATATCTGCGCCGTCTTCTGGCCAAATTGAAAGCCGCGAAAAAATAGCCGGCTGCCAGCTCGGGATTCAGCCCTGAAATGCCCGCAAACCTTGGAAAAACCGCCTTTTGCGCCTATATCTAGGACATCAAAGCGGCGTGATTCGAAGCCATTTTTTCGCGCTGAGCATGCGGCATCAATCAGACAGGTTTTCATGAGCGATCAAAGCGACAACGCCAACGGCGCTGAGGCCGAATACGGCGCCGATTCCATCAAGGTTTTGAAGGGGTTGGACGCTGTCCGCAAGCGGCCGGGCATGTATATCGGCGACACCGACGACGGCTCGGGCCTGCATCACATGGTCTATGAGGTGGTCGACAACGCCATCGACGAGGCGCTGGCCGGCCATGCCGACCTGGTCACGGTGACGCTTAATCCCGACGGTTCGGTCACCGTTATCGACAA
The DNA here is from genome assembly GCF_040322455.1 of Mesorhizobium sp. M0139. Classification (NCBI taxonomy): domain Bacteria; kingdom Pseudomonadati; phylum Pseudomonadota; class Alphaproteobacteria; order Hyphomicrobiales; family Phyllobacteriaceae; genus Mesorhizobium; species Mesorhizobium sp. M0139. The sequence goes on along the minus strand of NZ_JAMYTN010000018.1, from coordinate 66,850 downwards.
TGGCCGCGGGATTCCGACCGATATTCACACTGGCGAAGGCATTTCGGCGGCCGAAGTGATCATGACGCAGCTGCATGCCGGCGGCAAATTCGACCAGAATTCCTACAAGGTGTCTGGCGGCCTGCACGGCGTCGGCGTCTCGGTCGTCAATGCGCTGTCGGCCTGGCTGAAGCTGAAAATCCGCCGCAACGGCCAGATTTTCGAGATGAGCTTCACGCATGGCAATGCCGATGCGCCGCTCAAGGCCACCGGCAGCTATGAGCAGAACAAGCAGCCCGGCACCTATGAGGGCCGCAGCGGTTCCGAGATCACCTTCTTTCCGTCGTCCGAAACCTTCACCATGGTCGAATTCGACTTCGGCACGCTGGAGCACCGGCTGCGCGAGCTCGCCTTCCTGAATTCCGGGGTGCGCATCATTTTGACCGATGCCCGCCATGCCGATCTCGTGCGCCACGAACTGCACTATGATGGCGGCCTGGAAGAGTTCGTCAAATATCTCGACCGGGTCAAGAAACCGCTGATCGACAAGCCGATCGCCATCAAGGCCGAGCGCGACGGCATCACCGTCGAAGTGGCGATGTGGTGGAACGACAGCTACCACGAGAACGTGCTGGCCTTCACCAACAACATCCCGCAGCGCGATGGCGGCACCCATCTGGCCGGCTTCCGTGGCGCGCTGACGCGCCAGATCACCGGCTATGGCGAATCGTCGGGCCTGACCAAGAAGGAAAAGGTGGCGCTGATCGGCGACGACTGCCGCGAAGGCCTGACGGCGGTGCTGTCGGTCAAGGTGCCCGACCCGAAATTCTCCTCGCAGACCAAGGACAAGCTGGTCTCGTCAGAGGTGCGGCCCGTGGTCGAAGGCCTGGTCAACGAGGCGCTTGGCACATGGCTGGAAGAACACCCGACCGAGGGCAAGGTGGTCATCGACAAGGTGATCCAGGCGGCCGCGGCGCGTGAAGCCGCGCGCAAGGCCCGCGACATCACCCGCAAAAGCTCGCTCGGCGTCACCTCTCTGCCCGGCAAGCTTGCCGACTGCCAGGAACGCGACCCGGCGAAATCCGAAATCTTCATCGTCGAGGGTGACTCGGCCGGCGGCTCCGCCAAGGGCGGCCGTTCGCGCCAGAACCAGGCGATCCTGCCGCTGCGCGGCAAGATCCTCAATGTCGAGCGCGCCCGCTTCGACCGCATGCTAGGCTCCGAGATGATCGGCACGCTGATCACCGCGCTCGGCACCTCGATCGGCAAGGACGAGTTCAACGCCGACAAATTGCGCTACCACAAGATCATCCTGATGACCGACGCCGACGTCGACGGCGCCCATATCAGGACCTTGCTGCTCACCTTCTTCTTCCGCCAGATGCCGGAGCTGATCGAGCGCGGCCATCTCTACATCGCCCAGCCGCCGCTCTACAAAGTGACGCGCGGAAAAAGCTCGCAATACATCAAGGACGAGAGCGCCTTCGAGGAATTCCTGATCGGCTCCGGGCTGGAAGAGGCGTCGCTGACGCTTGCCTCCGGCGAGGCGCGGGCCGGACAGGATCTGCGCGGCTCGATCGACGATGCACTGGCAGTACGCCAGCTCATCAACGGGCTGCATACGCGCTACAACAGGGGTGTGGTCGAACAGGCGGCGATCGCCGGTGCGCTCAATGCCGATGTGCTGAACGATCTCGGCCGCGCCAACGCCATGGCCGAACGCGTCGCCCAGCGCCTCGACATCATCGCCGAGGACACCGAGCGCGGCTGGACCGGCCGGCTGTCGACCTCCAATGAAGGCGTCGGCGGCTACGTGTTCGAACGCACGGTGCGCAGCGTCAAGGAATTCGCGCAGCTCGATGCCGGGCTGATAAATTCAGCCGACGCACGCCAGCTCGACCGCTATGCTCCGCGCCTCATGGAGGTTTATGGCGAGCCGCCGGTGCTGCGCCGCAAGGATGTCTCCGAAACCATTTCGGGGCCGCTGGCGCTGCTCAACGCGGTGTTTGCGACCGGCCGCAAGGGCCTGACTATGCAGCGCTACAAGGGCCTCGGCGAGATGAACGCCGAGCAGCTCTGGGAAACCACGCTCGACCCGAATGTGCGCTCGCTGCTGCAGGTCAAGGTGAATGACGCAACCGATGCTGACAGCTTGTTCTCGCGGCTGATGGGCGACGAGGTCGAGCCGCGGCGCGAATTCATCCAGGACAATGCGCTGTCGGTGGCCAATCTGGACATTTGATGGCGGGGGCCTTGCCGCCGAAGCTCCACTCCGGGGTCAGGCCTTTGGTTCCAGCTTTCGCCCGAGGTCCACCACGTCGCGCAGCACTTGCAGATGCGAGCGCGGCGCGGTGCCCGCCGGCGGGGCGATTTCAACGCCGTTTGCCGTCGATGACCAATAAAGCGTGTGCGTGAAGATACGGCCAAGTGAGCTGCGAAGCTCGATCTGGATGTTCTCCACACCGGGGCCGAAGTTTTCCGTCATCGGACCGGAAATCGGATCGCCTGTCGCCCAGCCATTGCCGCGGTCGTAGACGTTGGTCCAGCGCGTTGCCGCAAACACCGCGCCATGATGCACTGCGCGCTGCGCCTTGCCTTGGCTGTGTCCTTCCCGGTAAAGCACGGTGCCGCCGGGGCGCCCGTCATCGGCAATCGGCGGGCAGGCCGAGAACAGGCGCTCGGCAAGGCCACGCCTGAATTCCGCGAGATTGTAGGTCACCAGGAATTCGCTGTGGGAGAGCGGACTGCCAAGCGTGACGAAATCGCTGATCTTCCAGGGCAGCGGGTGGTCGGCGTCCTTGGCCCGAAGCTGCTGGTAGAGCGCCCATTGGCCGCGCCGGAACCCGGCGAGGTCTTCAAGGTTCTTTGGCCACGCTGACCCATCAGAGCCGAGCGTTGCCTTGTCGATGGCCTCGACCGCCGCCAGTTTGGCCTTGTCGCGGACCGCTTCCAGCCTTCGCGGCCGGAACTCGGCCCACAGGATCTGCAGCAAATCATAGGCGATGATCGACCCCAGGCTGTGCGAGACTAGCACGATGCGGTCGTAAGCATCGTCCTTCATCAGCGTCTTGAGCAACGTCAGGCCGCGGTCGCGGATCAGCGCACGCTTCTCGATCGTTCCGGCCTCGGCGCGCACATAAGCGGCGACGTCGCCGAAATAGGGCAGGGCGAACTGATCCACCGCCCAGATGACAAAAGAAGCGAGGGCGGTGATCATCAGGCCGGTCGTCAAGGTAACGGCCTGTTGCCAGACCGATGTTGCCAGCACGAGTGCTGCGCCCAGAATGACGATAACGATCAGAAGTGTGGCGACGTAAAGCTTGCGGGCGTCAAGCGGAATGTCGGCGGGCTTGCGCCACAACAGGTTCGTCACCCAGGCGGCCAGCCGGCCGCGCGTCGTGCCTTGCGTGATGTCGGCCCAATAAAGCTCGTAGAAATCGGTGCGGCGGCTATCGACGTCGTAGGGCGTGGTGATGCGGCGCAGCTCGTGTGATTTGGTCCGGCTGTCTGGCGTTATCCAGCTCTGGTTGATCGTGGCGCCTGAAACGGCCGGATCAGGGATGCGGGCGTAAGGCGGAGCACGGGTGGGGTCGCTGCTCCAGACCGCCTGGACGAAGCCGCGCAGCGTACCCATCGGCCGCTGCTCGCCCATGCCATGCACGATCACCACCGCCTGGCTGGGCTGCGCCTTTTTGTAAGCCAGCGATGCGACAGTCTTGGGCATCAGCGTCTCCGTTGACGACATCCGACGGCGGGATCGCTCATGCTACCCCCGGCTCACCGAGCCAACAATACACGGCAGCCCATGTGGAACTCCGTGAACCAATCCACAGTTTCGCAGTCGTGCCTCGGGCCGCGCGGAAAATAGTTCCGTTCCCGGTAAGCAAATCATTTCATTGCTCCTCGGAACGGAAATCGCTCAGGAACATTGTGACGACATCGATCAATTTCTCGCAGGGAGGCTCTTTATGGGACGCGGTATTTTGCTCTGGTTGCTCGGTATTCCGATCCCGATCATCATTCTCATCATGCTGTTCGTACGGTAGGAGGCGTCGATGCAGTCCACCGTATCGGCTGTCGACGTATCTGCTTCAACAGAATCCTCCGCCACGGCCGTCAGCTGGGGGCCGATCATCGCCGGCGCCTTCGCGGCCTCGACGCTGACCTTCATCCTCATGCTGCTCGGCTCAGGACTGGGGCTGACCATGGTCTCGCCATGGTCCGGCGCCAGTGCCTCGCTGACCACCTTCGCGGTGTCCGGCGCCATCTGGCTCATCATCGTGCAATGGCTGTCCTCCGGGGTCGGTGGCTATCTTGCCGGACGCCTGCGCACCAAATGGGTCGGCATCCACACCGACGAGGTCTATTTCCGTGACACCGCGCACGGCCTCCTCGCCTGGGCGCTGGCGACATTGCTGGTCGTCGGCATTCTCGGGTCGGCGCTGTCGGCAGTGCTTGGTTCAGGCGTGCAGGCGGCTTCTACTGTTGCCTCGGGCGCCGCCATGGGTGCTTCGGCCGGCGCGTCCGCCAATGCTGGCAGCGCACCGACCGACAATGCGACATCCTATCTCGTGGATACGCTGTTCCGTCCGGCTGATGCCGCCAGGCTCGCGGCGGCCAATCCGGACAGCGATGCGGCTGCGGCCGGGCAGGCTTCGCGCATCCTCATCGCCAGTGCGGCGGCAGGCGAAATTTCGGCTGACGACAAGACCTATTTGTCGCAGCTGGTCGCCGCCCGCACCGGGCTTTCCGAGGCTGACGCCAAGGCGCGTGTCGACGCCCTGGTGGCCAGGGTCGAGGACGCCAAGGTCAAGGCCAAGCAGGCCGCCGACGCCGCCCGGAAAGGCAGCGCCACCTTCGCACTGCTTGGCGCCCTGTCGCTGGTTATCGGCGCCTTCATCGCCAGCGCTGCGGCAGCACTGGGCGGCAGGCAGCGCGACGACGAGGAAGCGGTTTTCCTGACCAGCCGCTAACCGGTCTTCAACATCGAAAAGCCCGGTCGAACCGGGCTTTTTTGTTTCCGATGATGGACCGACAACCTTCCACTGGAAGGTTGCGGCGGGATCAGTGATCCATGGCCTTGACGATTTCCTCGGTCATCTTCTTGGCGTCGCCGAGCAGCATCATGGTGCCGTCCTTGTAGAACAGCGTGTTGTCGATGCCGGCGTAGCCCGAGCCGAGCGAGCGCTTGACGAAGAGACAGGTGCGGGCCTTGTCGACGTCGAGGATCGGCATACCGTAGATCGGCGACGACTTGTCGTCGCGGGCGGACGGATTGGTGACATCGTTGGCGCCGATGACATAGGCAACATCGGCCTGCGCGAACTCGGAGTTGATGTCTTCCAGCTCGAACACTTCGTCATAGGGAACATTGGCTTCGGCGAGCAGCACGTTCATGTGGCCGGGCATGCGGCCGGCCACTGGGTGGATGGCGTATTTGACGTCGACGCCATTGGCCTTGAGCTTATCGGCCATTTCGCGCAGCGCGTGCTGGGCCTGGGCGACCGCCATGCCGTAGCCCGGCACGATGATGACCTTCTGTGCGTTCATCATCAGATAGGCGGCGTCGTCGGCCGAGCCCTGCTTGACCGTGCGTTCGATGCCGTCATCGGCAACCGCCGCGGTCTCGCCGCCGAAGCCGCCGAGGATGACCGAGATGAACGACCGGTTCATGCCCTTGCACATGATGTAGGACAGGATGGCGCCGGACGAGCCGACCAGCGCGCCGGTGATGATCAGCGCCAGATTGCCAAGCGTGAAGCCGAGTGCCGCGGCGGCCCAGCCGGAATAGGAATTCAGCATCGAGACGACGACCGGCATGTCGGCGCCGCCGATCGGGATGATCAAGAGGACGCCGAGCGCCAGTGACGCCGCGACGATCAGCCAGAACACCAGCTTGGCCTCGGTGGTGACCAGAAGCACGATCAGCACGATCAGCGCGATGCCGAGGACCGCGTTGATGATGTGACGGCCGCCGATCATGATCGGCTTGCCCGACATGCGGCCATCGAGCTTGAGGAAGGCGATGACGGAGCCGGTGAAAGTGATGGCGCCGATGGCAACGCCAAGGCTCATCTCGATCAGCGCCTGGGCGTGGATGTCGCCATTGGTGCCGATGCCGAAACTTTCCGGCGCGTAGATGGCGGCTGCCGCTACCATGACGGCGGCAAGGCCGACCAGCGAGTGGAAGGCGGCGACCAGCTGCGGCATCGAAGTCATGGCGATGCGGCGCGCTGTAACGGCGCCGACGCCGCCGCCGATGGCCAGACCAAGCACGATCAGGCCGAAGCGCCCGGCGGACGGAGTCGCCAGCGCCAGCGTGGTGGCAATGGCAATGCCCATGCCGATCATGCCGTAGAGATTGCCTTGGCGGCTGGTGGTCGGATGCGACAGGCCGCGCAGCGCCATGATGAACAGGACGCCGGAGACCAGGTAGAGGAAGGACGCGAAGTTGGCGTTCATGGCTCTCTACCGGTCCTTCTTCTTGTACATGGCCAGCATGCGCTGGGTGACCAGGAAGCCGCCAAAGATGTTGACCGAGACCAGCATCAGCGCGACGAAGCCGAAGCCGGTGGCAATGCCGGAGGCCGAGATGCCGACGGCCAGCAGCGCGCCGACGACGATGACCGAGGAGATGGCGTTGGTGACCGCCATCAGCGGCGTGTGCAGCGCCGGCGTCACCGACCAGACGACGTAGTATCCGACGAATATCGCAAGTACGAAGATGGCGAAGCGGAAGACGAAGGGATCGATGGCGCCGCCGGACAGTGCGTGCGCGGCATCGCCCGCCGCATCGGCGCCACCGGGCGCGTTGGCCAGGTTCTGCACAGCCAGCCGGACGGCGGCACTTGCCTGGTCGAGCTGATCGAGGGCTTTCTGCAAGGTCTGATCCATCACGCGATCCCCTTCGGCTTGGCGGCGGACTTGCCGGCGGTGGCTTTGTCGGACGCCTTTTTCGGTGCAGCCTTCTTCGGCGTGGCATCAGCCACCATGGTCTCGGCCGGAATGGCCGCCGGTTCGACATGGGGCTGTTCCGCCGCCTTGGCGAAGGCTGTATGCACCACGCGGCCAGCGTCGGTCAGCATCGTCGCCTTGACCAGATCGTCTCCGCGGTTGATGGCGAGCGTCTTGCTGGTCTTGTCGACCAGCGTCTCGAGGAAGGCGAACAGGTTCCTGGCGTAGAGCAGCGAGGCCGATGCGGCGACGCGGCCGGGCACGTTGAGGTGGCCGACGATTTTCACGCCATTGGCCGTGGTCACCACCTGGCCTGCAACCGCGCCTTCGACATTGCCGCCGCGCTCGACGGCGAGGTCGACGATCACCGAGCCCGGCTTCATCGAGGCGACCATCGCCGCCGACACCAGCTTCGGCGCCGGACGGCCGGGGATCAGCGCCGTGGTGATGACGATGTCCTGCTTGGCGATGTGCTCAGCGGTGAGCGCTGCCTGCTTGGCCTGGTACTCCTTCGACATTTCCTTGGCGTAGCCGCCGGCGGTCTCGGCCGCCTTGAACTCCTCGTCCTCGACGGCGAGGAACTTTGCCCCAAGCGACGCCACCTGTTCCTTGGCGGCGGGACGAACGTCGGTGGCGGTGACGACAGCGCCGAGACGGCGCGCCGTGGCGATCGCCTGCAGGCCGGCAACGCCGACGCCCATGATGAAGATCTTCGCCGCCGGCACGGTGCCGGCCGCAGTCATCATCATCGGCAGCGCGCGGTCATACTCCGATGCGCCGTCAATCACGGCCTGGTAGCCGGCGAGATTGGCCTGCGACGACAGCACATCCATCGACTGGGCGCGGGTGATGCGCGGCATGAATTCCATCGAGAAGGCGGTGACCCCAGCCTCGGCAAGCGCCGCGACCGCGGCATCATTGCCGTAGGGATCCATGATGGCGATGACCGCCGCACCCGATTTGTAGCCCTTCAGCTCGGCGTCGGTCGGCCGGCGCACCTTCAGCACCACATCCGCCCGGCTCGCATCCGAAGCCTTGCCGATCGCGGCACCCGCCTTGGCGAACTCCTCATCGGGGATGCGCGACCTGGTGCCGGCGCCCGTCTCGACGGTGACGTCGAAGCCCAGCGCCGCCAGCCGCTTCACGGTATCGGGCGAGGCCGCGACACGAGGCTCCCTGGCATCGAGCTCGCGAGGGATGAAAACCGTCTGTCCCACCGCATGATCCTTTCGGCTGGAACCTGTTTGCGCAAGAGTGCGGCTTTGCGAAAGAGTGCGGCCGGATGTCCGGCTACGCCCTTGGCAAGGGTCTGAAGAGACTATCGGAGAATGAAGGCGCCGAGGGCGAGGATCAGCACGAACAGGATGGTCGCGGAGAAGAAGCCGCCTGCGAAGAAGCCGAAAGCCATGGCCAGGAGCAGGGCGCCGCAGAACAGCGAGCCGTATTTGGCCAGCGCCAGAAAGCCATGATAGGTGCGGTCATGTTCGGCATAGTCCATCTTCGCGCCCAGTTCGACAGGACCGGTCGGCGTGTGATCAGCCATAGGAATACCCCTTCGAAGACATCTTTGAGGCACATAGCGAAAAGCCGGGCCAAGAGCAATGGCGCTATTGCCGCACGACCAGTGACAACAGCCTCAAAGGAATGTTGAAAGCCGGCGGTAGGGCTTGTCGCCGGCCTAACGTCGAACGTTGAGGGTTTTGCGTTTCAACCGGCCAGATGCGGAAACAGCCCGAGCAGCCCAATGACGATCAGATAGAGCGCGACGATGTAGTTGAGCAGCCGCGGCATCACCAGGATCAGCACGCCGGCAATCAGCGAGATCAGCGGGGTCAGTGCTAGCTCGGGAATATGCATGTCGGTTCCTTTCTATGGCCGCGTCGGCGTCATCCAGAACGCGGAAGCGGCGGGAAAGCTCCAGAGTTCGCGTGCCGAATTACGCAGGCTTCAGTGGTGTCAGGCGGCTTCGCGGAAAAACTTGGCGGTGGGCAGGATGGTTAGCGGTGCGAGTTCGCCGCTCTTGGGGCGTTGGAAGAGCATGCGCTGCTCGAACGCCGTGGAGTTGAAGAACGGGAAGCGATCCAGCGTCGCCTGCATGTTTTCGGAGCACTTCGACTGGAACAGATGCACGGGAACGGTGAGACCGGGATAGATGCGCGGGGGCACCGCCTGCTCGGAACGGAAGATGCGATGATAGAAGCCGGCATGCTCTTCCTTGACCGCCGTCAGGCAATATGTCGGTTTGAAGTGGCTGCAAGCTACGACCGCAAGCCTGAGCGTCACGTAGGGCAGCACGCGCAGGCTGGTCGACCACTCGATATCGGCAGCGAAACGGCTTGGATCGACGAACGTCTCGCCAACTGCCAGCCGCCGCGCCAGCGTGTCGCCGAACACGGCGGTGCTGGGGGAAACAGGGTATTTCGCGCAGGCGTAGTGGATTCTGATGGTGCTGACCAGAACACCATCGAAGAACACGCCAAATCGGTAGGAATTGCGCAGATCGTCGAAGTCGTCCTTTACCATACGCGAGGCATCGGGCTTCACCATGCCAGCATGAAGGTAGGATTTGTAGCGAAGTCGATAGATGGCTTCCAAATCCTCGGCACCGTCGCAAAGGCGATACTCGACGTGCTCCAGGACGTCCATGATATGACGAGAAAACACCGAAGGAGACTGAGCGGTGGCCCTAGAAGCCACCAGAGGCATACCTGCTAGCTGAGTTTCCATTGTTACCCTCGTGCCGTCGCAACTAAACCATACCGGACGACCGAATGAACAAGAAGATGAAACTCTAATCGTCTGTGTTTACCGAATATTAACGTTAACAATAGGTTAACGTTTTGGCAATTCACAGCTTTTTTGACGGCTTTCAAGCGCGATTTAAAGGTTGGGCTTCATGTGGTCGCGAGTTTGGCGACGGGCCGCAATTCCGCGGCGAAGGGCCAGGTCACATTGGACATCGTTTCGATGCCGGACGCGCTGAGAGCTGCGCCGAAGAGGAAGCCCTGGACGAGATCGGGTTTCACCGAATGCACCAGGATCTTCAGCTGTTCGAACGTTTCCACACCTTCGATGGTGACGGTCAGCCCGAGCACGCGGGTCAGGTCGACGATGCCCTTCAACAAGTCGAGCGAACGCTTGTTCTGGGTCACGTCCATCAGGAACGAACGGTCGATCTTGATCTTGTCGAGCGGCAGCTTGTGGAGGTAGCTCAGGCTTGAATAGCCGGTGCCGAAATCGTCGAGCGCGATGCGCACGCCAAGCTGCTTCAGTTCCTCGATATACTGGCGCGTCAGCGATTTGTCGTCGAGCAGCGCGGTTTCGGTGACTTCGATCTCGAGGCGGCCGGCGGCGAGCCCCGAAGTGGCAAGCGCGTCGCGAACCTTCTGGACGACGTCGCGGCTGCGGAAATCCTTGGCCGAAAGGTTGACCGAGACGCTGGTCTGTGCGGGCCATTTGGCGCATTCGGCGCAGGCCGCCGCGAGCACGAAGGTGCTGATCTCGGAAATGATGCCCATTTCTTCGGCCAGCGGAATGAAGACGCTGGGCGAAACCGGCCCAAGGTCGGGATGATCCCAGCGGCACAGCGCCTCGCAGCTGGCGATGCGCATGGTGTTCATCGCCACGATGGGCTGATAGACCACCCGCAAGGCCTTGCCTTCGACCGCCGTGCGCAGGTCGGCCTTCATCATCTGGCGGTTGCGGAACGCCGCATCCATCGCCGCCTCGAACAGTCGCCAGTTGTTCTTGCCGAGTTCCTTGGCCTTGTAGAGCGCCAGATCCGCCTTGACGATCATGGCGTCGACATCGGTGTCCTCGACCCTGGACAGCACGGCGCCCGCGCTTGCCTGGATGCGCAGGCTGTGACCAGCGACATCGACTTCGCCCTGCAGATCGGCAAAGATCTGGTCGAGCAGGCCGGTCAGATGGCTTTCATCCTCGACGCGGTCGAAGAAGATCATGAACTCGTCGCCGCCGAAACGGCTGACATTGACGCCTTGCCCGGCGACGGCCGCCAGTCGCTCGGCAACGGCATAGATCAGCCCATCGCCGACCGGATGGCCAAGTGTGTCGTTGACGCTCTTGAAATCGTCGAGATCGAGCACCGCCAGGGCGCACAGCCGGTCGCGGCTGCCCGACGCCATGGCCTCGCCGACGAGCTCATGGAAATAGGCGCGGTTCGGCAGGCCGGTGAGGCTGTCATAGCGCGCCATGAAGCGGATCTTTTCTTCGGACTCGACGCGGGCGGTGACGTCCTCGAACGTGATGACGCCGAGGTCCTGATTGCCCTCGCGGGCCGAGAACTCGTAGTGCTGGCCATTGGAGAAGGAGACCAGCACCTTGCGGTCACGGCCTTCGCGCAAGGCGCGCGTCAGCTGCGCTTCGACATAGCGGCAGTCTTTCGGCGCCAGCATGCCGCCCGCAACGCCGCGCAGGAGCAGCGAATGGATCGACCGCCCGAGCAGCTGGTCGGGCGAGCGCAGCGACATCAGATGCGCTGCTTCGGCATTGCCGACCACGACCTTGCCGTCGGGTCCGAGCATGACCAGGCCATGCGACATGGTGTTGAGTGCGCGGTTGAAGCGCTGCGCGATTTGCCTCGCCTGCTTATGCCCGACCACGGCCGAGAACAGCACGTTGCGCACATGGTCGGCACTGCCCTTGATGATGAACATGAACGGGATGATGAGCAGCCCAAGCACGACACTGGGGATGTCAAACCTGAGGATAAGGGCTGCTGCGATCGGCCCGACGAAGGTTACCGCGAAGATCGTGACCATGCGGGGCGAGCCGTAGTTTCGGCCTACGACCGTGACCAGAGAGCCAAGCGTTATGGCGAGCGCTGCGATCTCGGCATACGCATCCGAGTAGACATAGATCGAAATGAAGCAGAACAGGCCCAGCATCAGCCCCTGGATGCTGCCGTTCAGGATATATTCGCGCTCCCATCGTGTCGCATCCAAGGCATCGTGGATGGAACCACCCAGGCGATGGAACCGCCGCAAGCTGAAATACCGCCAAACGCCGATGCCAAGCAGTGCTCCGGCAAGAACCAGGAAGACAGGCTGGCCGTTGCGCCAATAGACCATAAGACTGGCGGTTGCGTGGCAAAGCGCGCCAATGACCAGCATATGCGCGTTGTCGAACAACGAGCGCACAAACTGGATATAAACATCCACAGGGATGTTATCGGTCTTTGTTCTGCCCATTACTGGCGCCCAACTGAACCACAGCCTTGGCATAGTCCCATTAAAAAACCTTTAGCTCGCGCTGAAGGGCCTGTTTTTCCGGCCCTTTTGGCTACTCAGCGGCTTGTAATGCGCTTGGCTGCACCGGCAACTTGAATCGTTCAAGAAGGCGATTTCGTTCATCCGCCGCCTTTTCGGCGCTGGCCTGCCTCACATGGCCGTAGCCGCGAATGAGCGCCGGCACCGAGGCAAGGGCGATGGCGGCCTCGATCCTGCCTGGCGCAAGGGCCTTGGCGACAAGCTCCAGATCGGCCTCATAGCGGGCCAGAAGCTGCCGCTCGATGCGCCGCTCAGTGCTGTAGCCGAACACGTCGAAGGCCGTGCCGCGCAGGCCTTTCAGCGCCGCCAGCAGGCGAAATCCCTTCATCATCCACGGGCCGAAGCTCGATTTCCTCGGCTTGCCGTCATTGCCGCGCCTGCCCATGATCGGTGGCGCCAGATGAAATTCGAGTTTGTCGTAGCTCTGGAACTGTTTTGAGAGCTCCATAGCGAAGGAGCCGTCGGTGTAGAGCCGCGCCACCTCATATTCGTCCTTGATCGCCATCAGCTTGAACAGGTTTCTGGCGGCGGCCTCGGTCACCGCGGTCGAGCCAGGCACGGCCTTGGCCTCGGCAGCACGCAAAACCGCCAGCTTCTCGGCATAGCGCCTGCCATAGGCGGCATTCTGATAGGCAGAGAGGAAAGCGACGCGGCGGGCGATGATATCGTCCAGCGTCTCGGCGATCTCAGTGGCCTTGCCCGGCTGCGCGATGAGGCCGCGCACAAAGTCCGGCTGATGCGCGGCGCGCCGGCCCCAGCGGAACGCGGCGATGTTCATCGCCACCGCCTCGCCGTTCAATTCGATTGCTGTTTCAACGGCTTGCGCCGACAGCGGCAGCCCGCCATGCTGGAAAGCGAAGCCGAGCATGAACATGTTGGCGCCGAGCGAATTGCCGAACAATTGGGTGGCGGTGCGCGTGGCGTCGAAGAAATGCGTCTTGTCTTCGCCTGCAGCAGCACGGATCGCCTTCTTCAGGCGCTCGATCGGCAGCGAGAAATCGGCCGAACGGGCGAATTCGCCGGGCATGATCTCGGCGGTGTTGGCGAGGAAGATGGTATGGCCTTCGCGCACCGCGCCAAGCACCTTCTTGGCGCCGGACACGACAAGGTCGCAGCCGAGTACCAGGTCGGCCTTGCCGGCCGAAACGCGGATCGCGTGGATGTCGTCCGGCGTGCGGGCGATGCGGACATGGGTGAACACCGAACCGCCCTTCTGGGCGAGGCCGGCCATGTCAATCATGCCGCAGCCCTTGTCCTCGAGATGGGCGGCCATACCGAGCACAGCACCTATGGTGACGACGCCGGTGCCGCCGACGCCGTCGATGATCGCCGCCCAACCCTCGCTACCGAGCGGGAATTCGGCTGGCACCGGCACGCCGTCAAGCGGGTCGGAGCGCCCGGCAATGCCTTCGGCCTTCCTGATCTTGGCGCCGTGCACGGTGACGAAGGACGGGCAGAAGCCGTTGACGCAGGAGAAGTCCTTGTTGCAGCTCGACTGGTCTATTCTGCGCTTGCGGCCGAACTCGGTTTCGACCGGCTGGATCGAGACGCAGTTCGATTGCACCCCGCAATCGCCGCAGCCCTCGCAGACCAGTTCGTTGATGAAGACCCGCTTGTCGGGATCCGGGAAGGTGCCGCGCTTGCGGCGGCGGCGCTTTTCGGCGGCGCAGGTCTGGTCATAGAGCAGCACCGAGACGCCCTTGACGTCGCGCAACTCGCGCTGGACGAGGTCGAGGTCGTCGCGGTGGTGGATGGTGGCGCCGGAGGGGAATTCGGCCTTTCCTGCATATTTGTCCGGCTCGTCGGTGACGATGGCGATGCGCTCGACGCCTTCGGCGCGCACCTGCCTGGCGATCATGTCGACAGTCAGGCCGCCTTCATGCGGCTGGCCGCCGGTCATGGCGACGGCGTCGTTGTAGAGGATCTTGTAGGTGATGTTGGCATCGGTCGACAGCGCGAAGCGGATCGCCAGCGTGCCGGAGTGATTGTAGGTCCCGTCGCCGAGATTCTGGAAAATGTGGCCGCGCTTGGAGAATGGCGCCTGGCCGACCCATTGTGCGCCCTCGCCCCCCATGGCGGTGAAGCCGACCGTGTTGCGGTCCATCCACAGCGCCATGAAATGGCAGCCGATACCGGCGGCGGCGATCGAGCCGTCGGGCACCTTGGTCGAGGAATTGTGCGGGCAGCCGGAGCAGAAGAACGGCGTGCGCGAACCGATATCGCTGGTGTCGGCAAGCATCGCCTGGAACTGGCGCAGCTTCGCCACCTTGGCAGTGATCTCTTCCGAAGGGCCGATTGTGCGCAGGATGCGCTCGCCCAGCGCAATGGCGATCTCGTTGGGGTCGAGCGCGCCCTTGGCCGGGAACAGCCAGTCGCCGCGCTCGTCCTTCTTGCCGACGATCGCCGGCTGGGTGGCGGTGCCGTAGAGGTTTTCGCGCAGCTGCACCTCGATCAGCGAGCGCTTCTCCTCGACGACGACGATGGTGTCGAGGCCGCGGGCGAATTCGGCGATATGCTGCAGGTCGAGCGGCCATGGGCAGCCGACCTTGAACAGGCGGATGCCGATGCGGCCGGCGGCGGCCTCGTCGATGCCGATGTCTTCCAGCGCCTGGCGGACATCGAGATAGCTCTTGCCGAGCGTGATGATACCGAGCTTCGGCGCCCGGCCGCCCGAATAGACGATGCGGTTCAGGCGGTTGGCATGGATGAAGGCGGACGCAGCGGCGCGCTTGTATTCATGCAGCCGCTCCTCCTGGCCGAGCATGTCGATCTCGTTGCGGATGTTGAGGCCGCCGGGCGGCATATCGAACTCCGGCACGACGATGTTCAGGCGCTCGAGCGCGGCATCGACGGAGGCCGTGGATTCGATGTTGTCCTTGACGCATTTGATAGCCGCCCAGGTGCCGGCGAAGCGCGACATGGCAAAGCCGTAGAGGCCGTAGTCGATGATCTCCTGAACGCCGGCCGGGTTGAGGATCGGCACCATGGTGTCGACGAACAGGAATTCGGTGGCGTGCGCATTGGTCGATGATTCGGCCATATGGTCGTCGCCCATCAGCGCAAGCACGCCGCCATACTTCGACGATCCCGCGAGGTTGGCGTGGCGGAAAACGTCGCCGGAGCGGTCGACGCCCGGTCCCTTGCCGTACCAGACCGAAAACACCCCGTCATGCTTGCCTTCGCCCAGCAATTCCGTCTGCTGAGAGCCCCAGCAGGCGGTGGCGGCAAGCTCCTCGTTGAGGCCGGGCTGGAAAACGATGTCGGCCTGCGCCAGCTGCTTTTTCGCCCGCCACAGCTGCATATCGAGGCCGCCGAGCGGCGAGCCGCGATAACCGGACACGAAGCCGGCCGTGTTGAGGCCGGCCCGGCGGTCGCGCTCGCGCTGCATCAAAAGCATGCGGATGACCGCCTGTGCGCCGGACAGGAAGATGCGCTCCTTACCAAGATCGAACTTGTCGTCGAGCGCGACGTCGTGCAGCGTCATCAGGCATTTCCTCTGCGGAGGCAGCACCGGGGGCGCGCAGCCAACGTAGGAGTGAGATGGCGCAGTCTTTCTCCGCTTGCAAGGCAGGTCAAACGAAATCGAAAGTGCCAGGCAAAGCGCAACGAACGATCCGCTGCCGTCGCGTATCCGGCACGAAATCGGTCCGCGGCGGTTGTCCGGCGACCAGAAATTTCCACGCAGTCGCGCCGGGCTAAGACGCGTCAGCCTTTCGAGCAATCCGGCTTCGGCTCACCCGGCAGCTTGCCGTCGGGATGGCCGGCAAGATCGGGATTGGCCGTATAGAGCTGGTCGACCACCAGCGGCCGGTCGGGAAGGATCGACTGGTCCTCGCTCGACATCAGCGTCGTGTCGATCTTCTGCAGGAACGTGCCGTCAGGACCCCTGATGCTGATCGAAATCGCATAGGGCTTGTCCTTGACGATACAGGTCAGCGCCGGGCTCTCCAGGCTGACCTTGTCGAGCTTCGGCCAGACCTTCTGCTCGACTACCAGGGGAGGGCCGCCGGCCGGATTCTGGAAACTGGCGACCGCAACCTGGCCTTCGCCCATCGGCTGCAGGGGCCGCAGCGTCACGACATAGGTCGCCCGGGCGAGACGGTAATTGAAGACGACGACCTTGCCGGAAACCTCGAACAGCTTGCCGTCGCCGCCGGTGTCGCGGCAGGCGCCAAGCGCAACGGCTGCAATGAGCGCTGCACCGACAAGGATCGAACGAAAAACAACCCTAGGCATTGTTGACCTCATGTGCCGCCGTGCGGCGGCGATAGTGACGGCTTGCTTTCTGGCGGTTGCCGCACACAGCCATATCGCACCAAAGGCGGCTGGAATTGCGGCTCCTGTCGACGAACAGCCAGCTGCAATTGGGACAGATCCTGAGCCTGGCGACCGTGTCGTCGCGCAGCAGCGACAAGGCCGAAACCGCCAGCGCCGCCTCGAACGCGATCGGCGTCGATGGGTCGCCGAACGGTCTACCCGGTGCGCCGATTTCGGCCAGGCTCCGATCTAGGCCGTTGGCGCAGGCCTTGAGAAAAGCGGCGAGATCGCCGGCGGCAAGCGCACCTTTCGACACCGCGCCGCGAAACAGGCGGTCGGTCGTCTCGCGGATCGCCAGCACCACCGGGGCGATGCTGTCCGGCGAGGTCGCCTCCAGCGGTCTGCCGCCAAGCTCGGCACCGCGAAAGCCGCTTGCGGCATCGGCGAAGTGCGCGATCTCGGCCGGATCGTCAAAACGGTCGAAGGTCTTTTCCGGATCGTTGCGCAACACCACGGTGTTGGCCGTATCGAGCGCAAGAATGCCGCCGGTGAAGCGATGTGGGGTCCAAGATACTGTCATATCAGAAATCTAACCCATAAAACGCATTTGACAAGTTAGATTCTACGATGCAAACCTTGGCGCGGGCTCCGGCGCCCGGAAAGCTGTCTATGCTCTATTTCTTCCAGCAGGTGCTGAACGGGCTGCATTCCGGCGCGCTCTATGCGCTGCTTGCCTTCGGCTACGTGCTGACCAACGGCATCCTGCACCGGACCAATCTCGCCTATGGCGCGCTGTTCGCCTTTTGCGGCCAGACGATGATCCTGACCGTGGCCTTCGGCTATCAGGTATTGTGGCTGACCTTGCTGGCGGCAGTGGTGCTCGGCGTCGTCACGGCTTTCCTTTATGCCGCGCTGATCGGCCACGTGCTGTCGCGCAGCGTCTTCGAACCGCTGGCCGACCGCACGCCCAATGCCATTGTGGTGACGACGCTCGGCATCCTGCTGGTGCTGTCGGAAGCAAGCCGTATCGCCGCCGACACGCATGATTGGTGGCTGCCGCCGATGCTGGCGCAACCCATTGTCTTCGCTCAGGATGCCGGCTTCCAGGCGACGCTGACGCTGATCCAGCTCATCGATTGCGCGGTGGTTCTGGCGGCCATCATGCTCGCTGCATGGGCGTTTGCCCGCTCGGGCTTCGGTCGCCGTTGGCGCGCCGTCTCCGACGATCCCAAAGCGGCTGCCATGTGCGGCGTGGACGTGCGCGCAGTGTTCCGGCATGCGGTGCTGTTCGGCGGTTTCTGCGCCGCGCTGGCCGGAATCATGGCCGCCCTTTACTACGGCAATGTCAGCTTCGGCTCCGGCCTCGTCTACGGGCTGAAAATCCTGTTCGTGACGGCGGTGGGCGGCTATCTCTCTCCGCCTCGGGCCGCGCTCGGTGCGGCCGCCTTCGGCATGACGGAGTCGCTATGGGCCGGCTATTTCCCGATCGAATGGCGCGATGGCTGGATGTATCTGTTCCTGGTCGCGGCACTTGTGCTGATCGGTCCCGGCCGCGACCAGCAGAAGATCGCCTGATCGCCGCATCCGCTGTCAGACTTTGGTTGCATGACGCAGCAGCCGGTCGGCACTTATCCCCTGCCTCCCGTCACGACGGCGTTGATCGCGCCCATGCCATGTTGACCCGCCGAACCACGCACGGCATACCGTTGGGCCACAGCGGCGCGACGGAAAATAGGGGAGCCGGCGCGCCTTCGACCTCAGGGAGGAAATGCATGGCAGGGCTGCTCGCTCTATCCAGAACGATCGACCGTATGAACGAGTTCATCGGCCGGTGGATATCGTGGCTGATCCTGCTGGCAATCCTGGTCAGCGCCGCCAATGCCACCATCCGCAAGGTCTTCGACGTCTCGTCGAATGCCTGGCTGGAACTGCAGTGGTACCTGTTCGGCGCCGCCTTCATGCTGGCCGCCGCCTACACGCTGAAACAGAACGACCATATCCGCATCGACATCGTCTACGGCATGTGGTCGCGCCGCGTGCAGCACTGGATCGACCTGCTCGGTCATGTCTTCTTCCTGATGCCGTTCGTGACGCTGATGGTGATCTATTTTGTCCCCTACGTGTCGCTGTCGTTCCGCAGCGGCGAAATGTCGAACAATTCCGGCGGCCTGATCATCTGGCCGGCCAAGGCAATCCTGCTCGTCGGCTTCTTCCTGCTGGCGCTGCAAGGCATCTCCGAGATCATCAAGAAGATCGCCATCATGCGCGGCGACATGGACGATCCCAATCCGTTCATCTCGGTGCACGAACAGGCCGAGCTCGAGGCTAAAGCCCTTGCTGAAGAGGCCAAGGCGCTCGCCCAGGAGGCGCGCCCATGATCGAGTTCATCGCCCAGAACATGGCGCCGATCATGTTCGCTTCGCTGATCATCTTCCTGCTGATCGGCTATCCCGTCGCTTTTTCACTCGCCGCAAACGGCCTGATGTTCTTCTTCATCGGCGTCGTGCTGTCGCCCTATTCGGGCGGCTCGATCAACCTGGCGTGGCCGCTGCTGCATGCGCTGCCCGACAATTTCTACGGCAGCCGGGTGATGTCGAACGACACGCTCTTGGCAATCCCGTTCTTCACCTTCATGGGCATCGTGCTGGAACGATCGGGCATGGCCGAGGACCTGCTCGACACGATCGGCCAGCTGTTCGGCCCGGTTCGCGGCGGCCTTGCCTATGCTGTGATTTTCGTCGGCGCGCTGCTTGCCGCTACCACGGGCGTGGTCGCGGCTTCGGTCATCGCCATGGGCCTGATCTCGCTGCCGATCATGCTGCGCTACGGCTATGACCGACGACTGGCGTCGGGCGTCATCGCGGCATCCGGCACACTCGCCCAGATCATCCCGCCGTCGCTGGTGCTGATCGTTCTGGCCGACCAGCTCGGCCGTTCGGTCGGCGACATGTATGCCGGCGCGCTGATCCCCGGCCTGGTGCTGACCGGCCTTTACACGCTCTACATCCTGATCATGTCGGTCGTCCGGCCGAACTCGATGCCGGCGTTGCCGCTGGCGGCCCGCACGCTTGGCCACGGCGTGCTGTCGCTGCTCGCGGCACTGCTGGTGGCAGTCGCGGCTTCCTATGCGGCCTATCGCTACCTTGCGCCGGCGCATGGCGACAATGCCGATATCCTTGGCGCCAGCATCGGCGTGATCCTGATCTATATCGTGGCGATCGCCGACAAGGGCCTGAACATCAACATGATGTCCAGGCTGGCGCAGCAGGTGATCATCGTTTTGATCCCGCCTCTGGCACTGATCTTCCTGGTGCTGGGCACCATCTTCCTCGGCATCGCAACCCCGACGGAGGGCGGCGCCATGGGCGCGGTTGGCGCCCTGGCGATGGCGGCAATGAAGGGGCGGTTGTCGCTGGAGGTCATCAAGCAGGCGCTGGCTTCGACGACCAGGCTTTCCTCCTTCGTGCTGTTCATCCTGATCGGCGCGCGGGTGTTCTCGCTGACCTTCTACGGCGTCAACGGCCACGTCTGGGTCGAGCATTTGTTGACGTCGCTGCCGGGCGGCGAAGTCGGCTTCCTGATCGGCGTCAACATCCTGGTCTTCGTGCTCGCCTTCTTCCTCGATTTCTTCGAGCTCGCCTTCATCATCGTACCGCTTTTGGCGCCGGCAGCCGATAAGCTCGGCATCGACCTGATCTGGTTCGGCGTGCTGCTCGGCGTCAACATGCAGACCTCCTTCATGCACCCGCCTTTCGGCTTTGCGCTGTTCTACCTGCGCTCGGTCGCCGCGCGCGTGCCCTATCTCGATCGCCTCACCGGCAAGCAGATCGCGCCGGTGACCACCGGCCAGATCTATTGGGGCGCCGTGCCCTTCGTCTGCATCCAGGTGATCATGATCGGGCTGACCATCGCCTTCCCGCAAATGGTCATGCGCTACAAGGGTGCGGCCGTCGATCCGGGAACGATCGAGATCAACTTGCCTGATATGCCAGGCCTTGCGCCTCTCGGCACACCACCACCAGCCAACGGTAGCCCATCACCCGCGGCGCCACCGTCGAACGATCTCTCGCAGCCGCCGAATTTCGGCGAGACGCCGCCCGCCAAGCCGGCGGCGCCGGCGACCGACCTGTCGCAGCCGCCGAACTTCAACTGATGTGTGAACACTGAGAACCTGAGTGAGGATGTCATGAGAGCCGTGCGCCTGGAAGCCGTGGGCAGCATTGCGCTACGGGAGGTCGACAAGCCTGTTGCGGGACCGCAGGACGTTCTGGTGCGCGTCGAAGCCTGCGGCGTTTGCGGCACCGACCGTCACCTCCTCCACGGCGAATTCCCTTCGAGCCCGCCGGTGACGCTTGGTCACGAATTCTGCGGCATCGTGGAGGCTGTCGGCGATGCGGTTTCCGGCATCGCCATCGGTGACCGTGTTACCGGCGATCCCAACATCTTCTGCGGACGCTGCAGTCATTGCCGAGCCGGCCGCGTCAATCTGTGCAGCAATCTCAGGGCCATCGGCATCCATCGCGACGGCGGCTTCGCCGACTACGTCGTGATGCCGCAGAGCCAGGCCTTTCTTCTGCCTGCGAACCTCAAGCCAACGCATGGCGCCTTCTGCGAGCCGCTGGCCTGCTGCCTGCACGCTGTCGACCTCGCCGGAATCAGACCCGGCGCTGCCGTGGTGGTGCTTGGTGGCGGCGTCATCGGCCTGCTTACCGTGCAATTGGCGAGGCTCGCAGGAGCGGCGACCATCATCCTGTCGACGCGGCAGGCCTCCCGCCGTGCGCTCGCCGAAGAGCTCGGTGCAACGGCGACGGTCGACCCAAACGCGGTCGACCCGATCGAGGCGATCGCCGGCCCAACCGGCCTTGTGCCCGGCGGGGCCGACGTGGTGCTCGAATGCGCCGGTGTCCCCGATACCGTCGAACAATCGATGCGGCTGGCGAAGTCCGGCGGCTCGGTGGTGATCGTCGGCGTGATGCCGCAAGGCGTGAAAGTGCCCTTCGAACCGTTCGACATCCTGTTTCGCGAACTGAAGGTTCTCGGCTCGTTCATCAACCCCTTCACCCACAGGCGGGCGGCGGACCTTGTCGCGTCCGGCGCAATCGAGATCGACAAGCTCATCTCAAGGCAGGTCGGCCTGGAGGAAGCCGCCTCGGTGATCGCCAATCCGGCAGCGCCCGGCGAGGTCAAGGTGTTGGTGGTGCCGGGCATGGAATGAAGGGCAGCCTCAATCCTGCGGCGTTGGCGATTGGCGAAACGGCGATGACCGCGCCCCTCTCCCCGTCACTATACGGGGACAGGATGCCGGCAGGCAGGTGAGGGGTAGCGTCAACGCTCGGAAAAATAAGCTATAATTTCGGGGCGGCTACCAAGCCCAAGGCGATCGATCGCCGAAGTTTGCGCCGCCCCTCATCCACCTGCCGGGACCTTCTCCCCGTATAGTGACGGGGAGAAGGGACAGATCCCAGCCTACAGTTTGCCGTTGCGCTGCTGGACCATCATGAAGGTGTCGTAATTGTACTCGGCCACCTGCGCCCACAGATAGTGCTCCTTGCGGAAGCCCTTGATCGAGTCCCAGATCTTCTTGAACGGTGCGTTGGTGGCTTCCATTTCGGTGTAGACCTCATTGGCCTTCTCGAAACAGGCGGCCATGATGTCCTGGCTGAACGGGCGCAATTTCGCGCCGCCGGCCACCAGCCGCTTCACCGCCGCAGGATTGAGAAAATCGTATTTCTGCAGCATGTTGGCGTCCGCCGCCTGCGCGGCGGTGTGCACAAGCGACTTGTAGGCGGGCGACAGCTCCTCGTACTTGGCCTTGTTGAACAATAGATGGACGGTCGGGCCGCCTTCCCACCAGCCGGGATAATAGTAGTAGGGCGCGACCTTGTAGAAGCCGAGCTTCTCGTCGTCATAGGGGCCGACCCATTCGGCGGCGTCGATCGTGCCTTTTTCCAGCGCCGGATAGATGTCGCCACCGGCGATCTGCTGCGGCACGACGCCGAGCTTCTGCACCACTTTGCCGGCAAAGCCGCCGATGCGCATCTTGAGGCCGGACAGGTCGGCGACGGTGTTGATCTCCTTGCGGAACCAGCCGCCCATCTGCACGCCGGTGTTGCCGCCGGGCAGGCCGAAAAGACCCTGCGTGGCAAGAAACTCGTTGAACAGGTCGATGCCGCCGCCATGATAGTGCCAGGCGTTCATGCCGCGCGCGTTGAGCGAGAACGGCACCGCCGCACCGAGCGCCCATGTCGGGTCCTTGCCCCAATAATAGTATGACACCGTGTGGCAGGCCTCGACGGTGCCGGCAGTGGTGGCGTCGGCGGCCTGCAGGCCGGGCACGAGTTCGCCGGAGGCGAAGACCTGGACCTGGAAATTGCCGTCCGTCGCCTCAGACAGCATCTTGGAGAAGACTTCGGCGCCGCCATAGATCGTATCGAGTGACTTGGGAAAGGATGACGCCAACCGCCACGTCACTTTCGGATTGGACTGGGCGATTGCCGGTGCGGCTAGCGTAGCGGCAGCCGCCGCTGCGCCCACGCCGGTGACCCCGGCCTTGCGGATGAATGAACGACGATCCATGCAGTTCCTCCCTATTGGACCAACAACCGATATCAGGGACATCTCCTCACGTCCGGTATCGATTTGCCCGAAACAATACACGGGCAAAAGGTCGAGTCCAGCATGGTGGCGGGATTTGACGGCGGCGCTGGCGACAAATCCGCGGGCCGGCCGGCCAGCCCGCAACTATAGTCTAACGTTCGCCGCGTGGCCCATGCGAGATGGCGAAACTTGCCATGGAAAAGCGCCTTCGGATCGCCTATTTTGCAGGCACAATAGCTATTCGCTTCGCGCCAAATGGAATCCGGACCCAAAATGCACCAGCCGCTCGTCGCCATATCAACCGACGTCCGTCAGTTCGACAACTACACCTGGCATGCCGTCCCGCAGCAATATATCGAGGCAGCACTTTCCGGCGCCGGCGTGTTCCCGCTTTTGGTGCCGTCATTCGGTGACCGGCTCGACTTCGACGAGCTGTTGTCTTCGGTCGACGGTGTCATGGTCACTGGCTCGAAGTCCAACGTGCATCCATCGCTCTATGGCGGCGACGCCAGCGAAGCCAACGGCCCCTACGACCCGGCGCGCGATTCCACCACGCTGCCGCTAATCCGCAAGGCGATCGAGCGCGGCGTGCCGCTGCTTGCCATCTGCCGCGGCATCCAGGAGTTGAACGTTGCGCTGGGCGGCACGCTTGGCACCGAGATCCAGGAGCGCGAAGGCTCGCTCGACCATCGCGCGCCGGTGAGCGACAACCAGGACGAACGCTTCGCCATTCACCAGACCATTTCGATCAAGCCGGGCAGCTGCCTGGCCGGCGTGTTTGGCGCCGGCGACATCAAGGTCAACTCGCTGCACCGCCAAGGCATCGACCGGCTCGGCTCGAAGCTGCAGGTCGAGGCGGTTGCCGGCGACGGCACGGTGGAGGCAGTTTCGGTGAAGGACGCCCGCGCCTTCGCCGTCGGCGTGCAATGGCACCCCGAATACTGGGTCAAGTCGGACGGCAACTCGGCCAAGATCTTCCGCGCCTTCGGCGATGCGGTGCGCCTGCATGCGGCGGCGAAGGCCGGCGCGCGGGCGGCGGCGGAATAAATCCCGACGATCAATTGCCGGCGGATTGATCCCGTTCGCCGGTTGTCGCCAGCGAAAGCAGCGGCGTGGCCGGAGCGTAGGATTCGTAGCCGTCGCCATCCGCAACCGAGAAGGTGACGATCGGGTCGGTGCCGTCGGCGCTGAACGCGATCGTGCCGTCCTCGCCCTCTCGCCAGAATTTTGCCCGCTCGATCCCCGGCAGCAGCCCGCGGCAGTTCGGCGCCACGGTCAACAGCGACAGGCCATCGTCAATCGCGGCGCCGCGGCTAACCGCGCAGTCGCCTTCGTCGCCATTGGCGACCAGCCTGAAGGTGGTTGCCGGCCTTGCTTCATTGGCCGAACTTTCACTGCTGCCGCCGTGAAACAGCTGAAAGCCGGCGAAAAGTGCCGCTGCCGCAATCAATGCCGGAAGTTTCGTCATCTTGCACTCCGCGCCCCCCGGCGCAGATGCAGAATGATTCCAAAGCGTTAAGCCGACGTTAACGAGTGTGGCAGACAGCCGCTCAGCTTCGTGGCTTGACTTGCGCCGTCTCCGGCACCGGGGTCAGTGGCCGGCGCTCGCTGAACCAGGATACGAGATTGTCGACGCACAGATCCGCCATGGCGCGGCGCGTGTGGTGCGAGGCCGAGCCGACATGGGGCAAAAGCGAGGTGTTGGGCGCCTCCAGCAAAGCCTTAGGCACATTCGGTTCATCGGCGAAAACATCGAGCCCGGCGGCGGCGATGGTGCCGTTGGCAAGCGCTGCGGCGAGGTCTGCCTCGTCGACCGTGCTGCCACGGCCGATGTTGACGAAAACGCCGTTGGCGCCAAGCGCCGCCAGGATTTCGGCATTGACCGCCTTCTCCGTGGAAGCGCCGCCCGGCACTACGGAAATCAGCGTATCGACCGCTTCGGCAAGGCCCTTCAGCGTCGGGTGGTATTCATAAGCCAGACCTTCGACCTTGCGCCTGTTGTGGTAGGCCACCGGCAGCCCGAACGCTTCCAGCCGGCGCGCAATGGCAAGGCCGATGCGGCCCATGCCGAAAATGCCGACATGCCGACCGCGCAAGGTCAGCCGGCTCAGCGGATAGTTGCCCTTCTTCACCCAACTGCCGTCGCGCAGCCATTTCTCGGCGTTGTAAAGTTCACGCACGGTGTTGAGCAAAAGGCCGATCGTGGTGTCGGCGACCTCCTCGGTCAAAACATCGGGGGTGTTGGTGACCATGATGTTTTTCTTGGCCGCATGGCCGGCATCGACCGAATCATAGCCGACGCCGAAGGAGGCGATGAGTTCGAGGTTGGGCAATGCATCCATCAATGCCGCATTGACGCCGGCGAAGGACGCAATGGCGCGCACGTCATGGCGCATCTCGTCGGTGACCAGGGCGGGATCGGCGCGCTCTATCTTGACCCGCTTGAAGGTGCGGTCGATGCGCTCGACCGCATGGTCGTTGAAATGTCCCGGCACCAGAACGGCGACGGTCTGCAACGCATCCGTCTTGGTCATGCACGCTCCACCGGCTTGCCGGTCGACTGGCGCACATGCAGTTCCGGCTTGATCAGTTCCTGTGACGGCCGTACCGCCTGTCCGTTCAATTTGTCGAGCAGCGCGCTGGCGGCACGGCGGCCAACCTCTCGCTGGCCATTCCAGACCGTGGTGAGCGCCGGTGTCGCGATTGCCGCCTCCTCGAGATCGTCATAGCCGGTGACCGATATGTCGGCGCCCGGCACCAGGCCGGCGCGGGCAATGCCGTTCATCAGCCCTATGGCGACGAGATCATTCCAGCAGCAGGCGGCGGTTGGCTTGTCTTTAAGCGCCAAAAACTGTCCAGCCGCCTCGAATCCGCCCTGCTTGGTGCGCGGCCCGGCAATGCGCCAGGACGGCCTGACTTCCAGCCCGGCGGCTTCCATGGCGTTGAGATAGCCCTGGTAGCGGTCGCGCCCGGTCGAGGTCTGGTCGGTGCCGCCGATCATGGCGATGCGCTTGTGGCCGAGCGAGATCAGGTGATTGGTGGCAAGTGCTGTGCCATAGGCATCGTCGCCGCGAAACACCGGCACGTCGGCGCCTTCCACGCTGCGTGCGATCAGCACCGCCGGCAGGCCGTTTTCTTCGGCCATGACGATGTCGGAAGCCGGCGTGCCGATGGCCGGCGACATGATGACGCCATCGGCGCCGAGCTGCAGCAGCGTGTCGATGAAGGTGCGCTGCTTTTCCAGCTGGTCGTAGTGGTTGGACAGGATAAAGGTCTGCCGGCTGCGATCGAGTTCGCTTTCGATGGAGCGCAGGATCTCGGCGAAGAACGGGTTCATGATGTCGTGCACGACGACGCCGACAATCCCCGAGCGCGAGGTGCGCAGTGAGGCGGCGCGGCGGTTGTAGATATACCCGATGGCCCGCGCATGCTCCTTGATGCGGTCACGCGTGGCGCCTGCGACCAGTGGACTGTCGCGCAAGGCGAGGGATACCGTGGCCGTTGAGACGCCAAGCGCATCCGCGATCGTCGAAAGCTTGATCTTTTGTGCCAGCCCTTCGCTCCCCGAGTTTTTTTAAAATTTTTTAAATGCGGCGTTATGCCATCGGATTCGGAGCAAATCAAAGTTTTTTCGCCAGCGCCTCCGCCTCGGCATCGACGGTCGTGCGATTGCGCAGCCGCAAACGGTGCTCGCGATGGATGATGTAAAGGCCGCTGGCGACGATGATGGCTGCACCCACCAGCGTCCAGCGGTCGGGGAACTGGTGGAAGATGATCCAGCCGGACAGGATCATCCAGACCATCTGCGAATAGGGGTACGGCGCCAGCGCCGTGGTGGTCGCCAGGCGGTAGGCCTGCACCAGCAGCCAGTGGCCGCCGGCGCCGAACACGCCCAGCATCACCAGTATGAACCAGTGCCAGCCATCCTGCGGCAGCCCATGCGAGAACGGCAGCATCGGCAGAAGCAGCACGGCCGGCGCCAGCGCTGAAAACAGGATCAGGCTCTCCGAGCTTTCGCTGGCCGACATGCGCCGCGTCATGATGACGTAAAAACTGTTCGACAGCATCGAGCCGAGCGCAAAGAGGTGGCCGACGCCGAACACGCCGACGCCAGGCCTTGTGATCACCAGCACGCCGACAAAGCCCGACAGGATTGCCAGCCAGCGCCGCCAGCCGGCCCATTCACCAAGCAGCGGTCCGGCAAGGGCGGTGATCACCATCGGCCCGAAGAAGTAGATCGAGGTGGTCTCGGCCAGTTGAAGCGTTTTGAGCGCCATGACGTTGCACATCGTCGAGCCGAACAGCAGACCGCCGCGCAGGATGTGGGCCGGCAAATTGTTGGCGCGGAAGCGCGACGGCTCGCGCCAGCCGCGCAGGAAGACGCCGACAAGCAGGACATGGACGGTGAAGCGGGCCCAGGCGACGATCAGCGCCGAGACGCCGGCCAGCACCAGATATTTGCTCGATGTGTCGAGAAAGGTGAAAAAGACATAGGTGGACAGCATGAACAGCATCGCCGCGGGCGGCGTTGCGCTTTCGTCTGATCTTGCGGGAACGTTCAAATGTCAGGCCGGGCAGGGAGGATCAACGCTTAACCTTTGCGGCAATCGCCTGCGCCCGGCAAGCCAAAAGCGACTGGCACAACAGGAGCCGCGCGCAGGCTCAGCGCGGGCCGATCCTATGCCGGCTAAAGCGCCTCGCCGGATGCCACTTGCGCCTGGAGATGAAGCCACAACGCCTGGGCGACGGGTCCATGCGGTCGGTCGCGCCGGCGCACCGCCGCCAGGGTCTCCGTCCGGCCGGGCAGATGTGCACCAGCGATCGAGATCAGCCTCCTATCCCGCAGTTCGTCCTCGATCAGCCATGCCGGCAGATGGCCCCAGGCCAGTCCGTGAAGGATCAGCTCCTTCTTCATCAGATGATCCGGCGCCGAGCACTGATGCGCACCGTCGACGAGGAAATAGCTCTCCGGCGACGGCCGTCGCGCCGTGTCGCACTGGGTGAAGGGCCGCATCTGCTCCGGCGCAATCTCGCGGCCAGGCGCGAACGGCAGGAACCCAGGCGCCACCACCGGCACGAGGGTCACCGCGCAGAGATCGATCCGCTCGAGATGCGGATCGGAAGGGTCCGCGCGATGGAAGACGAGGTCAGCTTCGCCTTCCATCAACCGTTCGAGCGGACCGCCCACCGCCTCGTACTCCAGGTGCAGGCGTGTCCCGGTGCGTTCGGCAAAGAAGCCGCTGAGCATACGCAGGATTTGCGGTCGCGGGCACAGATCACCCATGACGACACGCAGGACCGTCTCCTCGCCGCTCGCCAATTGGCCCGCATAGGTTCGCAGCTGGTCGATCTCGCGCAATGTCAGCTGCGCTCGCGCGTGAAACTCGCGGCCCGCCTCCGTCAGCCCCACCCGATATCCGCTGCGGTCGAGAAGTGTGAGCCCGAGCAACTGCTCGAGGCGTGCGACGGCGGCGAAGACGGATGGATGCGATCGGTTCAAGGCAAGCGCGGCCGCCTGGAAGCTGCCCTCGCTTGCCACGGCGTCAAAGCACCGTAGGTCGTGGAGTTTCAGACCATTCATTATCGTAAAAACCTACTGAGATTGTCCAATCATAGTAATTTTCCTGGATAGTTACGAGGCCTAGGGTGGCTCATTCAAAGGGCGGCGGGAGCATCGAACTCCTTTCGCCAGGGTGAGATGAGGACCAGATGACTGACACGCTTTATTTTACGACGGGCGACGGCTGCCGGATCGCCTATCAGCTGGCGGGGGCCGGCCCTGTGCTTGTGCTCTCGAATTCCATTGCGACGAACCTGCATATGTGGGACCGGCAGCTTGCGGAATTTGCCGGATCTTTTCGGGTGCTGCGCTATGATCTGCGCGGCCATGGCAGTTCCGAGGCTCCGGCCGGAGCCTATTCGCTCGATCGGCTGGGCCGCGACGTCCTTGAGCTGCTGGATGCGCTTCAGATCGCCCGCGTGCATTTCTGCGGGCTGTCGCTGGGCGGCTTCGTAGGGCAGTGGCTGGGTATCCATGCCCCGGACCGCATCGAGCGTCTCATCCTTTCCAACACCTCGCCACATCTCGGGCCGGCGTCTTACTTTGACGAGCAGATCCGTACTGTCCTTGCTGCGAGCAACATGTCGGCCGCCGCGGACATGTTCATGCACAACTGGTTTCCCGCCTCGATGCTTGCCAGCCCAAACGAAACCGTCGACGCGTTCCGCGCGATGGTCCTGGCGACGCCGCCCCAAGGTCTCGCGGGATGCTTCGCCGCCGTACGCGATTGCGATCTGCGCCGGACTGTCTCCCTCATTACCGCCCCCACCCTTGTGATCGGTGGAGAAGACGACAAGGTTACGCTGGCAAGCCACCGCGAGGCGATCGCAGCCAGCATCCCCGGCGCCACGCTTACACTGCTTCCGGGCGTCCATATGCTGAACGTCGAGCGGCCGACTGAATTCATGAGCGCCGTCACACGCTTCCTGCTGAATTAGGCGTGCATGCGGGCGCCCTTGGTGATCTTGTCGACGAGTTTCTTGTCGGCATGCAGCGCGATGCCGACGATCTTGGCGTCCTCAGGCCCGAACTCGGCGAAGACCGCGCGGTTGGCCGCATCGAAGCCGGTGGCAAACATCTCCTCGACATAGGCTGACCCCGTCACGCCCCGCTCCAGCGCCTTCCGGTGGATGGAGTTGAGCGTCGGCCCATCGGCCGAAAGTACGATGACCGGCTGGATCGACAGAGGATTGTAAAGGTTGCCGGCGCGGTCGCGGTAGGGTTCGCCTATAATGGCGGGGAATTGCGCGACGATGCCGCTGGTCAGGAAGGCGGCGACGTTGAGCTTTTGCCAGACGGCGAGATCGTCCCGCAGCACGATTGCAAATTTCGTATCGAACACCAAGATGAGGACTCCGGAGCACGCCGATGAAGGGCAGGGATAGGTGATGACGCACGATCTAGAAGGTGAGGCGACGCAGGGTCTTGAACGTTCGTGCGCGGATGAAGACCGGATCGTGTCGGCGCCTGTTACCGCTGGCATCGAGCGCATCGAGGCGCATTTCCATGGCAACGCCTTCGACCTGCACCGTCATGATACGCTTGCCGTCGGCGTGACGCTTTCCGGTGTGCAGCGCTTCCACTACAGGGGGACTGTCAACCACAGCCTGCCCGGCCAGGTTATCGTGCTGCATCCCGACGAAGTGCACGATGGCGGCGCCGGGACCGAGGATGGTCTGCGCTACCGGATCCTCTATCTGGAACC
Organism: Mesorhizobium sp. M0139; assembly: GCF_040322455.1. Lineage (NCBI taxonomy): Bacteria > Pseudomonadati > Pseudomonadota > Alphaproteobacteria > Hyphomicrobiales > Phyllobacteriaceae > Mesorhizobium > Mesorhizobium sp. M0139. The sequence continues at coordinate 36,510 of NZ_JAMYTN010000018.1, read as the reverse complement.
GTCACTGCTGCTCGACTGCCTCGACGGCGCGCCGCTGCCTTTCGTCAGGGATGCTGTGGTCAGCGATCCTGCCTTGCGTGGCACGCTGCTTTCGGCTCTGGCGCCGCTCGATGAGGAACTGGACGAGCTGTTCGTCGCCGATTTCGTTGCGGAGCTGGCGCAGCATCTGGGGCGTCATGCGGGACAGAAAGCAAAGCCGATGGGGAAGTCGGCCTCGCGTGCGGCAGCGCTGGCGCGCGGCTATCTCGAGGAGAATGCCGAGCGGTCCGTTCGTTCCGATGAGCTGGAAGCCGTCACCGGGCTCGACCGCTATGCGCTGTCACGCCATTTTCGCGCGACCTATTCCACCAGCCCGCATCGGTTCCTGCTGATGCGCCGGCTGCAAAAGGCAAGACGGATGATCGAGGTGGGCGAGCCGCTGGCCGAGATTGCCGTTGGCGCCGGCTTCAGCGACCAGAGCCATTTCAACAGGCATTTCAAGAAAGCATTCGGCTTGACGCCCGGCCGCTGGTCGACCCTGGTGCGCGGGCCTTCGGTAGCCGCCTAGGCCAGGAAGATCAATCGTCGATGTCGCCATCGTCGTCGACAAGCACCAGCTCCTCGTTCGACAAATTGGCCTCGATGCGGGCGAGCAGCTTGAACAGCGTCTTCTGTTCTTTCTTGTCGAGGCCCTTCAACGCCTGCTTCTCGGTCTTCTTCACCGACTTCTCGATGGCGTGGATGATCTCGCGGCCGGTGTCGGTGAGAAAGATATGCGCCTGGCGTGCATCCGCGGAAGAGGCGCGCTTTTCCAAAAAGCCCTGGGCCTGCAGCCGGTTGATGGTCTTGGTGATGGTCGGCGGGCGAACGCCGAGGCGGCCGGCGAGATTGCCGGGCGTCTGGCCGTCCTCGCGGTCGAGCGTCAGCATGATCTGGTCCTGGCCGGCATAGAAGCCGTGCGCCAGAAGCCGCGCCGCCAGCGCGGTCCTTGCCAGCCTTGCCGCCGAATGCAGCCGGCTCATCGTTGCAGTCTTGTCCGCCTTGGCCATGGTGATCCCTCTTCGGCCGTACCGGTGCGTGCAGCATAGACGCAGCCGGCCGGTTGGCAATCGACGATCAAAAAGATTCCGGCTTTCGAAACAGCTTTGCCGGCAAGCATTTGTGGTGCTCGAAATGGTGATGCCAGATGTTTATTTCAGTTAGATGACAAACGAGTTTCCGCCAAGGCGATTGCAACGGTTTGACGCGGCGCGGCTTAGCACAGATCAACGAAGAGGCGTTTCCAGCGACACGTTGATGGTCGGCATCCCTCGCACTCGGCCTCTCGGGTCTACCCATCCGCTTCGTCAATCCTGGGTCAAACACCCAGGCGGTTTGCCTCGTGCAAAAGGCCGGCACACATCCTATATCAGGCCAACAATCCCTTCTTGCGGCCCGCAATTCCGTGGCCCAGCCATTTCGAGGCAAGATATGAGCGAAGCACAGACGCAAATCCCCGTGACCGTTCTCACCGGCTATCTCGGCGCCGGCAAGACGACGCTGCTCAACCGCATCCTGTCGGAAAACCATGGCAAGCGTTATGCCGTCATCGTCAATGAATTCGGCGAGATCGGCATCGACAATGATTTGATCGTGGAATCCGACGAGGAAATCTACGAAATGAACAATGGCTGCGTCTGCTGCACGGTGCGCGGCGACCTGATCCGCGTCGTCGAAGGCCTGATGCGCCGTCCCGGCCGCTTCGACGCCATCGTCGTCGAGACCACCGGCCTCGCCGATCCGGTGCCGGTGGCGCAGACCTTCTTCATGGATGACGACGTGCGCTCCAAGACCAAGCTCGACGCTGTCGTGGCCCTGGTCGACGCCAAGCACCTGCCGCTCAGGTTGAAGGATTCCAAGGAAGCCGAGGACCAGATCGCCTTCGCCGATGTCGTCGTGCTCAACAAGACCGACCTGGTGACGCCCGAAGAGCTGGCCAAGGTCGAAGCGACCATCCGCGCCATCAACCCGGCGGCCAGGATCCACCGCACCACGCGCGCCGGCGTGGCGCTGTCCGAAGTGCTCGACCGCGGCGCCTTCGACCTGTCGCGCGCATTGGAAAACGACCCGCATTTCCTCGAGGCGCACGATCATGATCACGACCATCATGACCATGACGGGCACGATCACCACGACCATGATCACGACCATCATCATCACGATCACGCGCATCCCTCCGACATCCATGACGTGACCGTGCAGTCGGTGTCGCTGCGCGGCGGCGAGATGGACCCGAAGAAATTCTTCCCGTGGATCGAGAAGATCACCCAGATGGAAGGTCCCAACATCCTGCGGCTGAAAGGCATCATCGCGCTCAAGGGCGACGACGAGCGCTATGTCATCCAAGGCGTGCACATGATCATCGAAGGCGACCACCAGCGCGCCTGGAAAGACGGCGAAAAGCATGAGAGCCGGCTGGTGTTCATCGGCCGCGAGCTTGACGCCGAGCGGCTGAAGAAGAGCTTTGACGCCTGCCAGGCGGCTTGATTTCCGGACTCTATGGCGCTAGCGCTGCCTGCTCTTCCTTCTCCCCTTGTGGGAGTAGGTGGCCTCGCGAAGCGAGGTCGGATGAGGGGTGCTCCAGCTCGGCACCGACGGCGATCCGTCCAACACCCCTCATCCGTCTCGGCGCTGCGCGCCGATCCACCTTCTCCCACAAAGGGGAAGGTTGACGCCAGGCCTGGCCGCCTCAATGGCTTCCCGGGAGTGGTGACAGCTTCATTGGAATGGTCCTGATGCCCACAGTTGCTCCCCTCGACCTGGAAGGTCACTGCCTTGCCGCCGTCTTCCTCGACAACGTGCCGCATTTTGCGCTGGCCGATGGGACAGTTCATAGGCTCGACAACGGCCACAAGACAATTCAGGCCAATGACGGCCTGCTCTCCACGTTCCATGACGCCGCCAACGACCGCCTGATCACCGGCGGCGAGGACGGCAAGATTTTTGCCGTTGCCGCCGGCGGCAATGTCAGCGAACTCGCCAGCGCCGGCAAGAAGTGGATCACCAGCGTTGCCGCCGGGCCGCAAGGCGCTATCGCCTATGCCACAGGCAAGACTGCCTTCGTGCGCTTTGCCGACGGCAAGACCAAAGAGTTTGCCCATCCACGTTCGGTCGAGGCGCTGGCCTTCTCCCCCAAGGGCATGCGCTTCGGCGTCGCCCGCTACAATGGCGCGACGCTGCATTTCCCGGCCGCCGAGGGCAGACCGGTGGAGCTGGAATGGGCCGGCGCCCATACCGGCGTCACCTTCTCGCCGGATGGCGCCTTCCTCGTCACCACCATGCAGGAAAACGCGCTGCATGGCTGGAAGCTCGCCGACGGCAAGCACATGCGCATGACCGGCTATCCCGGCAAGGTCAAAAGCCTGTCGTGGAGCGTGAAGGGCAAATGGCTGGCGAGTTCCGGCGCGCCGGCGGCGATCGTCTGGCCGTTTTCGGGCAAGGACGGCCCGATGGGAAAGGCGCCGCTGGAGCTCGGCACGCGCGGCAACGCCATGGTGACATCGGTTGCCTGCCATCCGAGCCAGGATGTCGTCGCCGTCGGCTATGATGACGGCATGGTCATGGCGGTGCGCTTTACCGATGCCAAAGAGGTGCTGTTGCGCCGCCCGGGCAAGGGCGCCATCACCGCGATGATGTGGGATAAGGAAGAGCGCCGGGTCGCCTTCGGCAGTGCCGCCGGCGACTGCGGCGTCATCGATATCTCGGCGTGACCTATTCGGCTCCGCACGACACCTTGCCGGTCAATTCTTTCGGCTTGCCGTCCTGTTCCGTGTCGGCGGCGTTGTCGTAGACGGCAAGCGTGTACCGGCCGTCATAGACGCCCTCGTCACTGGTCTTGGTCAGGATCGTCAGTTCGACAGAGTTGAATTTATCTCCGAGCTGATGCTCGTGGTAGATGTTCAGCCGCAACTCCTTGTCGTCCAGCCAGTACTGGGTGAGGTCGGAATCCTCGAAGACGGTCTTGCGCAGACTGTCGCCTTCCGGCCGGCCAAGTATCTCGAGATCGCCGCGAAAATTGAAGGTCGGGCCGCCCATACCTCTGGTGACCCCGGCGCCGACCTCGAATTGCACCGCTTTGTCATCGACGGAACACCAGACGCCGCCCGATGCGGAAGCCGCAGCGGCCGACAAGAGTAGCGCAATAGCGCAGATGATCGTCCGCATTTTTCTCCCCAAACCACAGACCCGATCGCATTGGCGCCCGACTGCGCCGGAAGGTCAAGTCTGCCGAACTTGCTGCTGACCCAATGCAGCGCACCAACACGGCCAATTGCGGTTGCCGTCGCCAATTGGGTAGTGTGCCGGCCGAGAGGGATTTCATGCACAGCACGAACAGTTCAAAGGCGTCCATTGGCGGTATCAGCCGCGACCGCATCGCTGCATTGCGGACAAGCGAGGCGAACACCTTCCGGAAGGCGCGGCCGAAATCGCAGGCCAAGGTCGGTAACGGCCTGCCAGGCTTCTTCGGCGGTGTGCCGATGCACTGGATGAACGACTGGCCGACGCCATTCCCGATCCTGGTCGAAAGCGCCAAGGGCGTCGCCATCACGGATATCGACGGCAACAGGCTGGACGATTTCTGCCTCGGTGACACCGGCTCGATGTTCGGCCATTCGCCGCCGCCGGTGGCGCGCGCCATCCGCCGCCAAGCCGGGCGCGGCCTGACCTATATGCTGCCTTCGGAAGATGCGCTGGCCATCGGGCCGCTGCTCACACAGCGTTTCGGTCTGCCGTTCTGGCAGATCGCCACCACCGCCACCGACGCCAACCGCTTCGCGCTGCGCGTCGCCCGCGCCGTCACCGGCCGCGAAAAGATACTGGTCTTCAACGGCTGCTATCACGGCTCGGTCGACGAGACGATGGTCCGGATGGTCGACGGCAAGCCCGTGAATCGGCCGGGGCTGGCGGGTGAGTTTCGCGACCTGACCAGGACGGCGAAGGTCATTGAATTCAACGATGTTGCTGCACTGGAAGCGGCGCTCGCCGACCACGATGTCGCCTGCGTCATCGCCGAGCCGGTGCTGACAAATTCCTGCATGGTGCTGCCCGATCCGGGTTTTCACGACGCCTTGCGCAAACTGACGCGCGCGGCCGGAACGCTGCTGCTGATAGACGAGACGCACACGATTTCGACTGGACCCGGCGGCTACACCAGGAAATTCGGGCTGCAGCCCGACCTGTTCGTGCTGGGCAAGCCGATCGCCGGCGGCGTGCCGGCAAGCGTGTGGGGCATGAGCGACGAGGTCGCCTCGCGCTATGCCGACTACAATCGAACCAAGGAGCCGGGCTATTCCGGCATGGGCACGACGCTGTCGGCGAACCCGCTGCAGTTCGCAGCCATGCGCGCAACGCTCGAAGAGGTGATGACGCAGGAGAATTATGCCCGGATGGATCGCCTCGCCCTGCGGCTCGATGCCGGGCTGACCGGCGTCATCGATCGCTACAATCTGCCCTGGCATGTCGCCCGCGTCGGCGCCCGCGTCGAGTTCATCTGCGCCCCTGGCCCGCTCAGGAACGGCGCCGAAGCCGAGACTGCCCATGCGCCGGAGCTTGAGGCGGCTATCCATGTCGCGCTGGTCAACCAGGGCGTGCTGATCGCGCCCTTTCACAACATGATGCTGATCTCACCGGCCACCACCGGCGCCCAGGTCAACCGGCTGATCACCGCCTTCGCCACGGTTGCGGCAAGGCTGACGGCATGAGACAAGCTGCCAAGCCAAACTCGAGTACACTAATCATGACTTCACCTTCGGGCTCGACGCCCGCCGAGGCGCAAGCCTTTCTCGACGCCCATCCCGAAATCGAAGCCTTCGATATCGTCTTGACCGACGCCAACGGGGTCGGCCGCGGCAAGATCGTGCGCCGGCATGAGCTGAAAAGCATCTTCGAGGGCGGCCGCCACATGCCGATCTCGATCCTCGGCCTCGACATCACCGGCGAGGATGTGCACGAAACCGGGCTGATCTGGACGACTGGAGACGGCGACCTCAGGGCCTGGCCCATCCCCGGCACCCTGGTGCCGCTTTACGGCACCAACCCGCCGCGCGGCCAGCTGCTGATGGCGATGTACCATCTCGAGGGACAGCCAATGTCGTCGGACCCGCGCTTGGCGCTGGCCAGGCAGGTCGACATCTTGGCGGCCAAGGGCCTCTATCCCGCCGGCGCCTTCGAACTCGAATTTTTCCTGCTGGCCAATGAGCGCGATGCCGATGGCAAGGTGAAACCGGCGGACGCCGTGCTCGACGGCCGCCGCTCGGCCAAGACGGAAGTCTATTCCGTCGACCATCTGCACGGCATGGAGCCGTTGTTTTCCGACATCTATGCCGCGGCCAAGGCGCAAGGCATTCCGGCCGAAACGGTGATTTCCGAATACGCGCCCGGCCAGTACGAGCTGACGCTGAACTATCGCAAGGATGTCATGCGGGCGGCCGACGACCTCGTCATGTTGAAGCGGCTGGTGCGGGCGCAGGCGCGCCGCCATGGTGTCACCGCCTGCTTCATGGCCAAGCCGATCGAAAAATACGCCGGCTCCGGCATGCATTTCCATGTTTCGTTGCAGGACAAGAACGGCCGCAACGTTTTTGCCGAGGCTGGCGGCGAAAGCTGGTCGCTGCCGCTGCTGCAGGGGCTCGGCGGGCTGATCCAGACCATGGCCGAATCGATGCTGGTGTTTGCGCCGCACGCCAATTCCTGGCGGCGCTTCGTCTCGCAGTCCTATGCGCCGGTGGCGCCGACCTGGGGCGTCAACAACCGTTCGGTGGCGCTGCGCATCCCGGCGGGCGACGCCAAAAACCGGCGCATCGAGCACCGGCCGTCGGGTGTCGACGCCAATCCCTACCTGATCGCGGCAACGGTGCTGGCCGGCATCATCAAGGGTCTGGACGAAGGCCTCGACCCCGGCCCCGAAACCACTGGGAATGGCTATGAAGCCGCCGTCACGCGCACGACCATGCCGGTCGACTGGCGCGCCGCGATCGAGGCGGCGCGGGCCTCGAGCTTCCTGAAAGAGGCGCTTGGCGAGGATCTGCATCGCACCTTCGTGGCGATCAAGCAGTCGGAGTATCTGCGCGTCGCCCGCACCGTCAGCGAGCTGGATTACCACCTCTACCTCCATGAGGTCTGAGAGACCGCCTGGAACTCGGGCAGTCGTCCTGCTAGCCCGACGATCAGGCGGCGATTACTTTTTCGCCGCCTGCATCAAATGAGGTGGCGCTGCAGCCTTCAAGAACATATCATGAACGGATGAGCGCACCTACCGTCCGTGAAAAGCTGGCAATCCTGTCTGACGCCGCCAAATACGATGCTTCTTGCGCCTCGTCGGGCTCGGCGAAGAAGGATTCGCTCCAATCCGGCGGTATCGGCTCCACAGAAGGCATGGGCATCTGCCATTCCTACGCGCCGGATGGCCGCTGCATTTCGCTCCTGAAAATCCTGCTGACCAATTTCTGCATTTACGATTGCAGCTACTGCATCAACCGCTCGTCATCGAATGTGCGCCGCGCCCGCTTCAGCATCGAGGAGGTGGTGAAGCTGACCATGGATTTCTACCGGCGCAACTACATCGAGGGCCTCTTCCTGTCCTCAGGAGTCATCCGCTCCCCGGACGAGACCATGGCCGAGATGGTGGAGGTGGCGCGGCGGCTGCGGCTGGACGAAAAATTCTCCGGCTATATTCATCTGAAGACCATTCCGGAAAGCTCGGCCGAACTGGTCGAGCAGGCCGGGCTCTACGCCGACCGGCTGTCTATCAACGTCGAACTGCCGACCGATGAGGGCGTCAAGAAACTGGCGCCGGAGAAGAAGCCGGAAACGATCCGCCTTTCCATGGCGAACCTGCGCCGGAAGATGGAGGAAAAAGCCGAGCCGACGCTGAGGACCAAGAAGCGCGAACGCTTTGCGCCCGGAGGTCAGTCGACGCAGATGATCGTCGGCGCCGACAAGACATCCGACGACGGTATCTTACACTCCAGTGCGCGGCTCTATGGCAGCTACCATCTGCGGCGCGTCTATTACTCCGCCTTCAGCCCGATCCCGGATTCGTCATCGTCGCTGCCGCTGCAGAAACCGCCGCTGATGCGCGAGCACCGGCTCTATCAGGCCGACTGGCTGATGCGCTTCTACGGCTTTTCGCAGCCGGAAATCCTCGCCGGCAGCAGCGACGGCATGCTCGATCTCGCCATTGACCCCAAGCTCGCCTGGGCTTTGCGCAATCGGGCGAGGTTTCCCGTCGACATCAACCGCGCCGATCGGGAAGCGCTGCTGCGGGTTCCGGGTCTGGGCACCAAGGTGGTGGCGAAGATCCTTGAAACCCGCCGCCACCGACACATGCGGCTGGAAGATGTCGGACGGATCTGCCATTCGATCGCCAAGCTGAGGCCCTTCATCATCGCCGAAGGCTGGTCGCCGGGTAGACTGACGGACAAGACCGGCTTGCGCGACACGATCGTAAAGTCCTGCGAACAACTGTCTCTGTTTTGACCATGCAGCCGGCCCAGCTCGACCTTGCCCGATACACTGTCCGGCTAGCGAGCCAGACCGATTTCGCCGGTTGGCGCGATGCGGCACGGCGTCTGACGCTGAATGAGGTCCGGCCTGAGGATATTAGTTGGGGTGTCGGGTCCGACGCCAATGATCCTCGAGATGCCTTGCCGGCGGTGCCAGAGGGCGCGCAGCTTACCGTCCCGCGCGAGTTCATCGCCCATGCCGAAACCGCCTTCTGCCACTCCGACCCCGGCCGGTTTGCCTTTCTCTACTGGATGCTTTGGCGCCTGCGCACCGAGCCGAAACTGCTGGCGATCGCATCCGATCCCGACACCAGGCGGCTCGAAGCCATGGAAAAGGCGGTGCGGCGCGACAGCCATAAGATGCATGCCTTCGTACGCTTCCGGAAGATCGGCGACGGCGAGAACGAGCGCTACGTCGCCTGGTTCGAGCCGGAGCATTTCATTGTCGAGCGCAACGCGGATTTCTTCGTTCGGCGGTTCACCGGCATGCGCTGGACCATCCTGACGCCCTATGCCTCCGCCGACTGGAACGGCGAAAGGCTGGCCATCGGGCCGGGTGCGGCCAAGGGCGATGCACCCGATCAGGACGACACCGAGGCGTTGTGGCTGACCTATTTCGAAAACATCTTCAACCCGGCGCGGCTCAAGGTGAAGGCGATGCAGAAGGAGATGCCGAAGAAATATTGGCGGAACCTTCCCGAGGCCTCGCTCATTCCAGATCTGATCGCAGGAGCGGACGAGGCCGCTATAGCCATGATTGCCAGACAACCGACGACGCCGGCGCCGCACCACGCCAAGCTGCAGGCAAGACATTGGCCGAAGCCCGAGCCGGCCGAGGCGCCGGATGAAGACGATGCCAAGACGATTTCCGATTTGCGCGAGGCTGCAAAGGGTTGTCGTCGCTGCCCGCTCTGGCGCGACGCGACACAGACCGTGTTCGGCGAGGGGCCGGATGACGCCAAAGTGGTCTTCGTCGGCGAACAACCTGGCGATCAGGAAGATCTCGCCGGCAAACCTTTTGTCGGGCCAGCGGGCAAAGTGTTCGATGCAATTCTCGATGACGCAGGCGTCGACCGGCAAAAAGTCTACGTCACCAACGCCGTCAAGCACTTCAAGTTCGAGCCGCGCGGCAAGCGCCGCATCCACTCGAAGCCAAATACCGGCGAAGTCCAGGCCTGCCGCTGGTGGATCGGCCGGGAGCTTGAGCTGATCAAGCCGGACCTCGCCGTGGCGCTTGGGGCAACGGCGGCGTTGTCGCTGCTGGGCAAGGCCATTGCCGTGACGAAAATGCGCGGCCAGGTGATCGAGCGCGAGGACGGTTTGCGCGTGTTCATCACCATCCATCCTTCCTTCATCCTGCGTATTCATGAGCCGGCGGACAAGGAGGCAGAGCGCGAGCGGTTTCTCAGGGATATGAGAGAGGTGAAGCGGCTTATGGGGTCGTGAGATGAGCGAAAGCCTCAGCGACATCGCCATCCGCGGGCGGAGCAAGGAGGGAAGCGACGCAGCGCAGACCCGAGGATGCATGCCGCGACGTTTGCACGCTGCTACGGTGCAGAATTCTGCTCCGCTGCGCTCGACGGCTAACATCACGGAATGGACACGGGGCTTTGCGACGGAGCTTCGCTCCTGCTTCGCCCAGGGATGACGAAGCTGAGTGGCTTCAGCCAATCACCTACGGTCGTGAATCCAACGTTGGAAACTTCGGCCGCCACGGCCGAATTAACTGATCAGGATTGCCCTCAGATCATTCACATTCGTACCCGTCGGCCCCGGCACGAACAGATCGCCGATCGCGTTGAACGCCGTCCAGGCATTGTTGCCGGCCAGCATCGCCTTGGCGTCGACGCCGGCGGCACGCATGCGCGAGACGGTCGAGCCATCGGCAAAGGCGCCGGCATTGTCTTCCGAGCCATCGATGCCGTCGGTATCGGCGGCCAGTGCATGAATACCTTCCGCGCCGCTGATGCCGATGGCAAAGGCGAGCAGGAATTCGGAGTTGCGGCCGCCCTTGCCCCTTTTTCCGTCAACAGGGGCCCGCAAGGTCACGGTCGTCTCGCCGCCGGACAGGATCAGCACCGGCTTTTTGAACGGCCGGTTGCGCGTCGCCACTTCGCGCGCAATGGCTGCATGCACGCCACCGACCTCGCGCGCCTCGCCCTCGATGGAATCGGAGAGGATGACGGCTTCGATGCCCTGCCGTTTTGCCTCAGCGGCTGCCGCTTCCAGCGACACGCCAGCCGAGGCGATCAGGTGCACTTCATTGCGTGAAAAGCGCTGGTCATCCAGATCTGGCGCATCGGCCTCTGGCGAGTTGATGTGCGCCATGACGGCGTCGGGCAGTTTCATGCCGTAGGCCGCTATCGAGGCCAGCGCATCGGCGCGGTTGCCGGAGTCGGGCACGGTCGGGCCGGAGGCCACCAGCGCCGGGTTGTCGCCGGGAATGTCAGAGACAACCAGTGATACCAGTTTGGCCGGCCAGGCGGCAGCTGCCAGCCGGCCGCCCTTGATGGTCGAGAGATGCTTGCGGATTGTGTTCATCGCCGCGATCGGCGCGCCGGAGGCAAGCAGCGCCTCGTTGACGGCGATTTCGTCGGCGAGCGTCAGGCCGGCGGCAGGCGACGGCAGCAGCGCCGATCCTCCGCCCGATATCAGCGCCACTACCAGGTCGTCCGCAGTCAGCCCTTGCACCTTTTCGAGCAGGCGCCGCGACGCCTCAAGACCGGCAGCGTCCGGTACCGGATGTGCCGCCTCGATGATTTCGATGCGCTCGCATCTGGCGCCATAGCCGTAGCGGGTGACGACCAGCCCTTCGATTGGGCCATCCCACACCTTCTCGAACGCGGCCGCCATCTGCGCCGAGCCCTTGCCGGCGCCAATGACAATGGTACGGCCCTTGGGCCTGGCCGGCAGATGATCCCTGATGGTCCGTTCAGGATCGGCAGCGGCAACAGCGGCATTGAAGATCGAGATGAGAAAGGATTTGGGATCGAGCACGGTTATCCTTGGCCGTAACTGGCGGTTTTCAAAATGAGCAAACGTTGGCGCTGCCCCTCACCCTCACCCCGTGAAAGACGGGGAGAGGGGATCGCCAGCGCTCGAGCTTGTCCTTTCTCCCGTCACTATACGGGGAGAAGGTGCCGGCAGGCGGATGAGGGGCAGCGCCAACGTCACGATTTACCTTCCGGCGGCAGCGCCAATTGTGTCCGATCGAGGCCGAGATGATCGCACAGTGCATCGACGACGACGCCATGATCCTGGCGTTCCGGCAGGCCGGAGACGGCGATGACGCCAATGACGCCGGCACCCTTTACAGTCACCGGAAACCCGCCGCCGGCCAGTACGTAATCAGCAATATCCAGCCCCTCGCCGACCTTGAAGGTGCGGTCCGGTCGCTGCTGTTCCAGCACCAGACGATAGGTGCTCCTGAGGTAGCGCTTGACCACATTGATCTTGCGTCGTGCCCAGTCGGGGTTGGAGGCGTTTGAACCGGGCATCGCGGCATAAAACAGCGGCCGATCCCACAGCCTGATATCAACAATGATGGGCAGCTTTTCGGCCAGCGCCCGCTCGCGGATCGCCGCGCCGACCTTGAAGGCGACGGCCTCGTCGAAGGCCGGGAAGACCAGCGTCTCTTCCTGTTTCTGGATCAGAGCGATGTCGTCCGCGGCGGCCATTTTTGTTCTCCGAAATCGTCACAAATCGTGTGTACGACAAGCTCCGCCCGGTCAAGGTCTCGTCGCGGTGGTGGTCTTGCCCCGCCAGGGTCGACCCCCACTCCGTCGAGCTTCTCTCGACACCTCTCCCCCGATCGACAGGGTAGAGGAAGGGCGCCAAGCTGTCCGAACCGGCGCCCGTCCTCCGAAGCAAAGGCTCCCTTCCTCTCCCTCCGGAGGGGGAGAGTTGGCGCCGCGCAGCGGCGACGGAGTGGGGGAACCACTTGGCAACCAGGCGGAATCATCATCTTGTCCCGCGCGGATGATGGGTCCTACCCCACGATCATATCGATCTTGGCCGGCCGCCCCGCAACATAGACCTCGCGCACCGCGCGGTCGTCGCCCAATGTCTGCAGCAGGAACAGCTCCTCCGCCAGCGTCTCCACAGTCTCCATCCTCAGCCGCATCGCCGGCGTGGCGCGGGCGTCGAGCACGGTGATGTCCGCGTCGGTGCCTTCATCCAGCGTGCCGACCTTGTCCGCCACAGACAGCGCCTCGGCATTGCCACGCGTTATCTGCCAGAAGGACTGGAACGGGTTCAGCTTTTCGCCATTCAGCGCAATCACCTTGTAGCCCTCGTCCATGGTGCGCAGCATCGAATAGTTGGTGCCGCCGCCGACATCGGTGGCGGCAGCGATCCTGAGCGGCTTGTCGCGGCGACGAAAGCGCTGGTAGTCGAACAGGCCGGAGCCGAGGAACAGGTTCGAGGTCGGGCAGAACACCGCCACCGAGCCTGAGTCTGACAGCGCATCGGCCTCTCGTTCCGAGAGATGGATGCAGTGGCCGAACAGGCTCTTTGGCCCCAGCAGGCCATACTGCTCGTAGACATCGGTGTAGTCGCGCGCCTGCGGATAGAGTTTTTGCGTGAAGGCGATTTCGGCGTGGTTTTCCGACAGATGCGTCTGCATATGCAGATCGGGATGCTCGCGGCAGAGCGCGCCCGACATCTCCAACTGTTCGGGCGAAGAGGTGATGGCGAAGCGCGGCGTGATCGCATAAAGCTGGCGGCCCCTGCCGTGCCATTCCGCAATCAGTGCCTTCGTATCGTCATAGCCGGATTGCGGCGTGTCGAGCACGCCTGCCGGCGCGTTTCGATCCATCATCACCTTGCCGGCAATGTTGAGCATGCCGCGCGCATGCGATTCGGCAAAGAACGCTTCGGCAGACGCCTTGTGCACCGAGCAGTAGGCGGCGACCGTCGTCGTGCCGTGGCGCACCATCTCGTCCAGGAACAGCCGGGCGATGCGGCGGCCATGCTGAGCGTTGGCGAATTTGGTCTCTTCGGGAAAGGTGTAGGTGTTCAGCCAGTCGAGCAGTTCGGCGCCGTAGGAGGCAATGACCTGCATCTGCGGAAAATGCGCATGCGCATCGATGAAGCCGGGCAGCAGCAGATGCGGCCGATGATCGATCTTTTTCGCACCGTCGCCCGCTTGCTTTTCGACTTCCGTGTAGCTGCCTGCGGCAACGATCCGGCCGTCGCGGATCAGCAGGCCGCCATCCTCCTCATAGCGCCAGGCGGCATGGTCGTCGATGGCTTCGGGCCAGCGCAAAAAACTTAGGGTGCGGCCGCGCAGAAGTGTGGAGGTCATCCCTATTTCCCTGCGCCTTCGAACCAGGCGACCAGCAGCGCCCGTTCCTTGTCGCTGATCTGGGTGAGGTTGGCGGGCGGCATGGCGTGGCTGCGCCCGGCCTGCAAATAGATTTCACGCGCATGCTCGGCAATGCCGGCGTCGGTGTCGAGCATCACGCCCTTCGGCGCATGGTAGATGCCTTCATAGACCGGCTCGGCCGTATGGCACATCGAGCAGCGGCCAAGCACGGTGTCGCGCACCGCCGGGAAATGCGACGAGGCGATATAGACTTCGGCCGCGGCGGATGCCTTGGGCTCGCCGGTCAGTATTTTCGGCGCTGTCGACAGCCACATGATGATGACGAATAGCACCGCAGCCGCCATCCAGGTCCAGTGGGGGTTGCCGGCACGCTTATGTACGGTGTTGAAATAGTGCCGGATCAAGACGCCGATGATGAACACCAGCGAGGCGATGACCCAGTTGAACTCCGTCGCAAACGCCAGCGGATAGTGGTTCGACAGCATCAGGAACAGCACGGGCAGCGTCAGGTAGTTGTTGTGCAGCGAGCGCTGCTTGGCGATCTTGCCGTATTTCGGGTCGGGCTTTCGGCCGGCAATCAGGTCGGCGACGACGATCTTCTGGTTTGGAATAATCACCATGAAGACATTGGCCGACATGATAGTGGCGGTGATGGCGCCGAGATGCAGGAAAGCGGCGCGGCCGGTGAACAGATGCGTCAGACCCCAGGCGATGAACACCAGAACGCCATAGAGCACCAGCATCAGTCCGGTGTCACTTTTGCCGAGCGGCGACCGGCAGAGCAGATCGTAGACAACCCAGCCGACGCCGATCGTCGCCATCGACAGCAGGATGCCCACGGGAACCGACATGGACAGAACATTGGGGTCGATCAGGAACAGGTCGGCGCCGGCATAGTAGACCACGCACAGCATGGCGAAGCCGGACAGCCAGGTGGCGTAGGATTCCCACTTGAACCAGGTCAGGTGTTCCGGCATTTCGGCCGGCGCCACCAGATATTTCTGGACGTGGTAGAAGCCGCCGCCATGCACCTGCCATTCCTCGCCGAATGCGCCGACCGGCATGCCGGGGCGCTGGCGCAGGCCAAGGTCGAGCGCGACGAAATAGAAGGACGAGCCGATCCAGGCGATGCCGGTGACGACGTGCAGCCAGCGCACGGCGAAACTCAGCCAGTCCCAGAAAATCGCGAAATCCATCATGTGAAATCGTCCCTGCCGATCGGCTGACTTTACGGTGTGGGGCGCAAACGAAAAGAGGCGAGGTGTACGATGACTTTCAAAAAAAAATGGAAAATACTAGGCTGACCACGTACGCCGCCACATAAAGAGCCACGAATGGCCTATCTCGACAACATCGCCGTCTTCGTCCGCGTCGTCGAGCTTGGTAATCTCTCGGCGGCAGGCCGCGACATGCGCATTTCGCCGGCGGTCGCCTCCAACCGCATCAAGGAGCTGGAAAAACACCTCGGCGTGCGGCTGTTCAACCGCACGACACGGCAATTGATGCCGACGGAGCATGGCACGGTGTTCTACTCCGGCGCCAAGCAGGTGCTGGAGGCTATCACCGAGGCGGAAGCCGCGGTTTCGGCGCTTTCCGGCCAACCGCGCGGCACCATCAAGGTGACCGCACCGCTCGGCCTCGGACGGCGGCTGGTGGCGTCGGGCATTCCGGATTTCCACGACAAATACCCCGATATCGAGGTGCGGCTGAGGCTCTCCGACCACAATATCGACATCATGAAGGAAGGCATCGACGTCGCCTTCAAGCTCGGCATCATCGAGGATTCCAGCCTGCGGATGCGCGGCATCATGGAATGTGAACGCGTGCTGGTGGCGGCACCGAAATATCTCGAAGCGCGCGGCGAGCCGGTGGAGCCACAGGAGCTGATCGGCAAGAAGCACGACTGCCTGATGCTGCGCTATTCCGGGGCGCGCGAATATGTCTGGACGCTGCAGACGCCGTCCGGCCCGCAGAAATTCGAGGTGCACGGCCCCTACGACACCGACGATGGCGATGTGCTGACCGGCTGGGCGCTGTCGGGCCGCGGCATCATCAACAAGCCGCGCTTCGAGGTCGAACCCTTCATCCGCGACCGGCGGCTGCAGGTCATCCTGGCCAGCACGCCGCCAACGCCGGTGCAGTTCGCCGCCGTCTATCCGCACAAGAAGCTGCAGGATCCAAAGGTGCGGCTGTTGCTCGACTTCATGGCCGAGCGTTGCCAGCGGCTGATCAAGGATTTGCTGGCCGGCAAGTGAGGGGCTGTTGGCCCAGTCGCCAGGGTTGTCTTACAAGCAGGTGACCTTAGGTTCGCATACGCCGCCCTATGATCGATGGTCCCATGCCGACTGACCAGCAAGCCACAATGCATCTTGCCGTTTCGCTCAACATTACTTCCGGGCAGCCGCTCGGGTTTAGCGACCTGGCCGGCTTTGCCAAGCAAGCGGAAGCGGCGGGGCTGGACATGATTGTCCTCGATGATTCCGCGCCGAACAGCGCCGGGTCGAGTTCTTTCGAAGCGACGACCTTGCTGGCGGCGCTGGCGACGGTGACAAGTCGGATCGGCCTTGTCGCTGCAGCCTCGACGGTGGCTCACCAGCCGTACAATCTGGCGCGCCGTTTTGCTTCGCTCGACATCATCAGCCATGGCCGCGCCGGCTGGCACGCGACCATGGCGCAGGCGCCACGGGAAGCCGCCAATTTCAGCCGGCCGGATGGATTTTCCGACGATGTGTTCCGCCGCCGCACGCAGGAATACATCGGCATCGTTCAGCGCCTGTGGCAGGGCTGGGATGCCGACGCGCTGCTGTTCGACAAGATCGGCGGCCGCTTCCACGATCCCGAAAAAATGCACCTGCTCGACCACAAGGGCGAATTTTTCTCCGTGCGCGGGCCGCTGAACGTCGCGCGCTCGCCGCAGGATACGCCGGTGCTGGTGCTGTCCGGCCTGTCCGAGGCCGACCTGGATATGGCCGCCCGCACTGCCGATGTCGTCCTGCTGGACAGACCCACAAAGGACCCCAAGGCGCGCCATGACGATCTCAAGCGCCGCGTTGTGGCCTGCGGACGCGATCCGGGTGCGGTCAAGCTGCTGCTGAACGTTGGCGCAGATGTCGCTGCCAACGCGCTCGAAACATGGTTCAGCTCGCAAAGCTGCGACGGGTTCAACATCGCAATACCGCCTGCGGCGATTGACGGTTTCATCGGCCGCGTGCTGCCGGAATTGCAGCGCCGCGGCCTCGTCCGCCCGGATTATCCCGGCACCACCTTGCGCTCTCATCTCAGACTTGCCGGAGGAGCGCAATGACCCGCCAGATGAAGCTTGGCGCCTTCCTGTGGGCGACGGGCCACCACATCGCCGCCTGGCGTCACCCCAAGGCGCATGTTACTGCAGGCATCGACATCGATCATTACATCCAGCTGGCGCGCACGGCGGAAGCGGCGAAGTTCGACATGGTGTTCTGCGAGGACGCCGCCGGTCTGCGCGAAGCCAATGTCGGCATCGCCAGCCAGACCTCACGCTCGATCGGCTTCGAGCCGATCAGCCTGCTGTCCGCGCTCGCCGTGCAGACCAGCCGCATCGGCCTCGTTTCGACGGCGTCGACCAGCTACAACGAGCCCTACGGCCTGGCGCGCACCTTTCTGTCGCTCGATCATCTGAGTGGTGGCCGGGCTGGCTGGAACCTGGTGACGTCGGCCAGCCCCATCGAAGCCGCCAATTTCGGCGCGACGGGCCTGAAACCGCATGCCGACCGCTACGAGCGGGCGCGCGAATTCGCCGAGGTGGTATCAGGACTTTGGCAAGGCAGTGGCTTTCACGGTCACAACGGCCAGAGCTTTTCGGTGCGCGACCCGCTCGACCTGCCGCGCTCGCCGCAGGGCGCGCCGGTGATGGTGCAGGCCGGCGCCTCGGATGTCGGCCGCGACCTTGCCGCCCGCACCGCCGACGTCGTGTTCACGGCGGCGCAGACCCTCGAGGAAGCCAAGGGCTTTTACGACAACCTCAAGGGCCGTATGGCTGCCTATGGGCGGGAACCCGACGACATCAAGATCATGCCCGGCGTCTCCCCGGTGGTGGCAGACACCGAGGCCGAAGCGCGGGAGAAACAGGAGGAATTGCAGGCGCTGATCCCCGACGATGTCGGCGTGGCGCTGCTGTCCAGCTATCTCAGCATCTCCGATCTCGGGAGCTATCCGATCGACGGACCGATGCCCGAGCTGCCGGAGACCGAGGGAATGAAAAGCCGCCAGGCGCTGGTCATCGAACAATCGCGCCGCGACGGCCTGTCGATCCGCCAGCTTGCGCGCCATTTCGCCGGCGCACGTGGCCATTGGCGTATCGTCGGCACGCCGGCGCAGATCGCTGACGAATTGCAGGCGCGGTTCGAGGGCGGCGGCGCGGACGGCTTCAACGTCATGCCGTCATACTTCCCCGGCGAGCTCGATGCCTTTGCCACGCTGGTGGTGCCGGAACTGCAGCGGCGCGGACTGTTCCGTCGGGAATACGAAGGCAGCACCTTGCGAGATCATCTCGGCCTGAAGCGGCCTGCTTAGCCGCGCCGAAGCTTAGCCGGCCATCATCTTATGCTGGACTTGATGGTCGGCATTCGGCGCGGTGTTGTGAACGACCAGTGCCGTCATGATCTCGGCTGCCGCGAGCGCCGCGATCACCGGCGGGCGCTTGTCCCTGACGGCGTCGCCGCCGATCGGGGAGACGAGGCGGGCCAACTCAGCCTCCGTGCCATCCGCCGATTTCAGGAACCAGTTCCTGAACGTCGCTCTCTTGGTTTTCGAGCCGATCATGCCGACATAGGCCGCGTCGTCGCGCTTCAGCGCCTCGGCGACGATGAGGAAATCCAGCGCATGGTCGTGGGTGAGGATGGCGAAGGCGGTGCCGGCGGGGGCGTTTCGCACCTCGGCCTCGGGCATCGGCGTCAGCAGCGTCTCGACGGTTTCCGGCATGCCTTCCAGCGCTTCGGCCCGCGTCTCGATGACGACACCACGCACGGGAAGAAGTGCAACGGTCGAGGCCAGCGCCTGGCCGACATGGCCGCCGCCGAAAATATAGACATGCGGCAGGTGGGCTTCCTCGGCTTCTGCGGCCGCGATCAGCTCGGCAGCAAGCGCGGCATCGACGATACGGATCAAGACTTCGACGCGCCCGCCGCAGCACTGGCCGATCTCGGGACCTAGCGGCACGTCAAGCGTGGCGCGGACTTCATCGACCGCGATGCGGGCTTCTTTACCCTCCCCCTTGTGGGGAGGGTCGGTGAGCGGACGCCGCGGGGGGGGGGGCGCGCAACCGGGGGGGGTGGGGCGGTGGGGCGGCGGCCCCCCCCCCCGCGGGGGGGGGGGCGGCCGGGGGGGCGCGCCCCCCCGCCCCGGGGGGGGGGGCCCCCCCCCCCCCCCCCCCCCCCCCCCCGCCGCCCCCCCCCCCCCGACCCTCCCCACAAGGGGGAGGGTGAAGACCCCACCATCTGCCTCGCCTTGTCGATCGCCATGTACTCGAGCTGACCGCCGCCGATCGTGCCAAAAATCGCCGCCTGCGATACGAGCATGAAGGCGCCCTTCTCGCGCGGAGTCGAGCCTTTGGTGCCGGCCACTTCGACCAGAGCAAGCCGGCCGGCGCTGGCGAGAAAAGCTCTGAGGCTTTGCACTTTCGACTTCATATTTCGCATTCCCGTACGGGAAGTATAGGGTTTTTCAGTCTGAATTGCACGTTTTGCCAGAATCCAGGTCAGAGTCAGGCGCTATTCTTGGCTTCACCCTTCAGCCGTTCGATCGCCATCAGCACCCGTTCTGGTGTTGCAGGAGCGTCGAGACGCGGACAGACCTTATGATCGGCCACACTTGCCACCGCGTCCGACAGCGCATGCAGCACAGACATGCCGAGCGGGAAGGGCGGTTCGCCGACCGCCTTGGAACGGTGCACCGTCGGCTCGTTGGCCTCCGGCCAGTCGGCCAGCGTGACGTTGAATATCTTCGGCCGGTCGGACGCGAGCGGGATCTTGTAGGTCGACGGCGCATGCGTGCGCAGCCGGCCCTTGTCGTCCCACCACAGCTCCTCCGTCGTCAGCCAGCCCATGCCCTGGATGAAGCCGCCCTCGATCTGGCCGAGATCGATGGCGCGGTTCAGCGAGCGGCCGGTTTCATGCAATATGTCGGTGCGCTCGACGACATATTCGCCGGTCAGCGTGTCGACCGAGACTTCCGAGCACGAGGCGCCATAGGCGAAATAATAGAACGGACGGCCCTCGCCCTTGTCACGGTTCCAGTGGATTTTCGGCGTCTTGTAAAAACCCGCCGCCGACAGTTGGATGCGGGCCATATAGGCCTGCTTGACAAGGTCGGTGAAGGCGATCTCCTGGTTGCCGATGCGCACCCGGTTGGGCAGGAAAAGCACCTGCTCGCGCGGCACCTGGTATTTTTCGGCGGCGAAGTCGGTCAGCCGTTCCTTGATCTGGCGGGCGCCGTTCTGCGCCGCCATGCCGTTGAGGTCGGTGCCGGACGACGCCGCGGTGGCCGAAGTGTTGGGCACCTTGCCAGTGGTCGTCGCGGTGATCTTGACCTGGTCGAGGTCGATCTGGAACTCTTCCGCCACCACCTGCGCCACCTTGACGTAGAGGCCTTGCCCCATCTCGGTGCCGCCGTGATTCAGATGCACCGAACCGTCGGTGTAGACATGCACCAGCGCGCCGGCCTGGTTGTAGTGGGTGGCCGTGAAAGAGATGCCGAATTTGACCGGCGTCAGCGCCAGGCCGCGCTTGATGAAGCGGCTGTTGGCGTTGAAGGCCTGGATGATGCGGCGGCGCCCCGCATAGTCGGCGCTCGCCTCCAGCTCGGCGACGATGCGGTGGATGATGTTGTCCTCGACCGTCTGGTGATACGGGGTGACGTTGCGGCCCCCGTCTTTATCACCACTGGTGCCATAAAAATTCTGCTTGCGGATTTCGAGCGGGTCCTTGCCGACGGCAAAGGCAACCTCGTCGATGACGCGTTCGGCGCCGACCATGCCTTGCGGGCCGCCGAAGCCGCGAAACGCCGTGTTCGACACGGTGTTGGTGTAAAGCGGCGCCGATTGCGCATGCACCGCCGGCCAGAAATAGGTGTTGTCGCAATGGAACAGCGCGCGGTCGGTGACCGGGCCGGACAGGTCCGATGAAAAGCCGCAACGCGCCGCGAACATGAAGTCGACGCCAAGAATGTTGCCGGCGTCGTCGAAACCTACTTCGTAGTCGACGAGGAAGTCATGGCGCTTGCCGGTGGCAATCATGTCGTCGTCACGGTCGGGCCGGATCTTGACCGCGCGATGGTGTTTCTTGGCGGCGATCGCAGCCAATGCCGCAAACTGGTTGCCTTGCGTCTCCTTCCCGCCGAAGCCGCCACCCATGCGGCGGATTTCCACTGTGATGGCGTTGCTCGGCACGCCCAGCGCATGGCTGACCATATGCTGGACTTCGCTCGGATGCTGGGTCGAGGAATAGATGGTGACGTCCTGGTCCTCGCCAGGAATGGCCACTGCGATATGGCCTTCGAGATAGAAATGCTCTTGGCCGCCGATGCGCATCTTGCCCTTCAGCCGGCGGGGCGCCGCCTTGATCGCGGCAGCGGCATCGCCACGCTTCAGCGTGAGCGGCGGCGTGACCAGCTTGTCCTTGCGGGGGTCGAGATCGCCAATGTCGGTGACGAAAGGCAATGGACTGTATTCGACCTTGGCCAGCCGGGTGGCGCGGCGCGCCTGTTCGCGCGTCTTGGCAATAACGCAGAAGATCGGCTGACCATAAAACTGCACCTTGTCGTCGGCCAGCACCGGCTCGTCGTGTCGACCGGTCGGCGAAATGTCATTTTCGCCCGGAACGTCCTTGGCCGTCAGCACATCGACGACGCCCGGCGCCGCGCGCACCGCCGACAGATCCATTTTGCTGATCGTCGCATGCGTCGCCGTGGACAGGCCGAGGCAGCCATGCAGCATGCCCGCCGGTTCCGGCATATCGTCGATATAGACCGCGCTGCCGCTGACATGCTTGTGCGCGGAATCGTGGCGCTGGTCGGCGGCGACGCCACCGGAAATCTTCTGCGCCTTGAGATCTGGAGAGGCGTGCTTGTTCATCAGGCCGCCTCGTTGCGTGACACCTGGAACGGCGCCTTGCTGCCGCTGGTTTCGGCAAAAAAGCGCAGCAGCAGGTTCCTGGCCGCCAGCGCCCGGTACTCGGCCGATGCCCGCATATCGGTCAGCGGGGTGAAATCGCCGGCATATTCAGCCATGGCCGCTTCCACCGTTGTCTCCGTCCACGGCTTGCCGAGCAGCGCTTTTTCGACACCGAAAGCCCGCTTCGGGGTGGCCGCCATGCCGCCATAGGCGATGCATATATCGGCCACGGTTCCGTCCTTGGCCAGGTCGAGGAAAAAGGCGCCAAGGGCTGCGGTGATGTCCTCGTCGCGGCGCTTGGTGATCTTGTAGACGGCAAACTTCGTGCCCTTGGCCGGCACGGGAACGTGCACGGCCTCGACGAATTCGCCTGGCTGCCGGTCCTGCTTGCCATAGGCGATGAAGAAATCCTCGAGCGCGATGGTGCGCCGCTTCTTGCCGCGGCGCAGCGTCAGTTGCGCACCAAGCGCGATCAGGGGCGGCGGCGTGTCGCCGATCGGCGAGCCATTGGCGATGTTGCCGCCGATGGTGCCCATGTTTCGTACCTGTTCGCCGCCGATGCGGTCGAACAATGGCCCGAGCGCGGGGATGCGCTTGGCCAGTGTCGCGAAGGCGTCGGTGTAGGTAACGCCGGCGCCGATGGTGATGACGTCATTGTCTTCGGAGATCGCGCACAGCCCCTCGAGATTGCCGATGAAGACTACCGGTGAGATGTCGCGCATGTGCTTGGTGACCCACAGGCCGACGTCGGTCGAGCCGGCGACAACAGTGGCGTCGGGTTCCTTATCCAGTACAGCGGCGAAATCATCGGCGTTGGCCGGGACGACCAACCTCAGCTTGCCGGCGCCGATTTCGACGCGGGCACCGTCATGCATAGCCTCGAGCCTGGCGGTGATCGCCTTGCGCTCGGCAGCCAGCGGATCCTTCGCCGCCTTGCCGTAGCTGGAGATGGCACGCGCGGCGCGCATGATTGCCTCATAGCCGGTGCAGCGGCAAAGATTGCCTTGTAAGGCCTTCTCGATCGCCGCATTCGACGGGTCCGGCGACTTCATCCACAAGCCGTAGAGCGACATAACGAAGCCCGGCGTGCAGAAGCCGCATTGCGAAGCGTGGAAATCGACCATCGCCTGCTGCACCGGATGCAATTGGCCAGGCGCGCCGCGCAGATGCTCGACGGTGACGACATGGGTGCCGTCGAGCGAACCGAGGAAACGGATGCAGGCGTTGACGCTTTCATAAACCAGCTTGCCGGCGGACAATTTTCCGACCAGGACCGTGCAGGCGCCGCAATCGCCCTCGGCGCAGCCTTCCTTGGTGCCGCGCAGCGAGCGGTCGAGCCGCAGCCAGTCGAGCAAGGTCGCGTCGGGCGCCACCGACGACAGCGCTACATCCCTGCCATTGAGGATGAAGCGGATCTCGTTGCGTATGGTGATCTTGGCCATGCGTCAGCTCCCCCTGTAGGTCGAGTAGCCATAAGGAGAGATAAGCAACGGCACGTGATAATGCACGGATTCCGCCATGCCGAAGCGGATCGGCACACTGTCGAGGAAGGCCGGTTCCGGCAGTTTGGTGCCCTGGCCGCGTAGATAGTCACCGGCGGCGAACACCAGTTCGTATTCTCCAAGGCGGAATTCCGCTCCTGCCAGCAGCGGCGCATCGCAGCGGCCGTCGGCATTTGTGACGACGGTCTTCAAATGTATCCGCGCGTCGCTCTCAAGATGATAAAGCGCGATCGACAGGCCCGCCGCCGGCTTGCCGGTCGCGGTGTCGAGCACATGCGTCGTCAGACGTCCGCCATCGGCTTTCGACGTTTCTGCCACTGGCGCCTCCCATTTCCGATACAGCCGAACAAAGCAGTGAATTGTGCTCCAATTAAAGGCGATGCATAAGTCCCGGTCGAGCGGAGTGGCACAAAAACACTTTCAAAAATTTCGGGGGAATGCGCGAGCAACCCTTTCGACTATCCTGATCACAACTTCCGGCAGCGTCCGGCGGGGAGGGGCAATGCGTTACTCTAGAGACATGCGCGGCTACGGAGCCAATCCGCCGGATCCGAAATGGCCGGGCGGTGCGCATGTGGCCGTCCAATTCGTCGTCAACTACGAGGAAGGCGGCGAGAACTGCGTGCTGCACGGCGACAAGGCCTCGGAAGCCTTTCTGTCGGAAATCGTCGGCGCCGCGCCCTGGGTCGGCCAGCGCCACTGGAACATGGAATCGATCTACGAATATGGCGCGCGGGCAGGCTTCTGGCGGCTGCTGCGCCTGTTCAGCGAGGCGCAAGTGCCGGTGACCTGCTACGGGGTCGCCTCAGCACTGGCCCGGTCGCCCGACCAGGTGGCGGCGATGCAGGAGGCCGGCTGGGAAATGGCCTCGCACGGGCTGAAATGGATCGACTACCGCGATCATGCACCGGAAGACGAGCGTCGCGATCTCGAAGCGGCGATCAAGCTGCACTACGAGGTGACAGGCCAACGGCCGACCGGCTGGTACACCGGCCGCACCTCGGTCAATACGGTGCGGTTGGTGGCCGAAGAGGGCGGCTTCGACTATGTGTCGGACACTTATGACGACGAACTGCCCTACTGGTTCGAGCACAGCGGCGGCGCGCAACTCGTCATCCCCTACACGCTCGATGCCAACGACATGCGTTTCGCCACGCCGCAGGGATTCAATTCCGGCGACCAGTTCTTCTCCTATTTGAAGGACAGTTTCGACACTCTCTATGCCGAGGGCAAAGCGGGCCGGCCGCGGATGATGAATATCGGCCTGCATTGCCGCCTCGTCGGACGTCCTGGTCGGGTGGCGGCGCTGAAGCGCTTCGTCGACTATGTGAAATCGCACGACAAGGTCTGGCTGGCGCGGCGCATCGATATCGCCAGGCACTGGCAGGAGAACCACCCCTACCAGCCGGCGGCGCTCAACCCGTCGAAGATGGAGTTCGAAACCTTCGTCGACACTTTCGGCGGCGTGTTCGAACATTCGCCCTGGATCGCCGAACGTGCCTATGAACTGGAGCTTGGGCCGGCGCATGACAGCGCCGGCGGCCTGCATAATGCGCTCTGCCGCGTCTTCCGCGCCGCCAGCGAAACCGAGCGGCTAGGTGTGCTCAACGCGCATCCCGATCTCGCCGGAAAACTGGCCAAGGCGCGGCGGCTGACGGCGGAATCGACCCGCGAGCAGGCCTCCGCCGGACTCGACGCGCTGACCGACAAGGAGCGCGAGCTGTTTTCCAAGCTCAACGCCGCTTACGTCACCACCTTCGGCTTCCCCTTCATCATCGCGGTGCGGGGCAAGACCAAGGAGGAGATCCTCGCCGAGTTCGAGGCGCGCATCGGCAACAGCCGCGGCGTAGAACTCGATACCGCCTGCAAACAGGTCGAGCGCATCGCGCTGCTCCGCCTGAAAGACATGCTCCCGCTCTAATGAAATGACTGAGGGGTCAGGACCCAATGGATATGATCAAGACTGACCAGAAAACCTATTATGCACCGCATGGCGGCCATCCCGGCCAAAATGAGCTTTTGACCGGCCGCGCCGTCTTCACCGAGGCCTATGCCGTCATACCGAAGGGAGTGATGCAGGACATCGTCACCAGCCCACTGCCGTTCTGGGACGAGACCAGGGCCTGGATCATCGCCAGGCCGCTTTCGGGTTTCGCCGAGACATTTTCGCAGTACATCGTCGAGGTCCTGCCCGGCGGCGGCAGCGACCGGCCCGAGCCGGACGCCGGCGCCGAGGGCGTGCTGTTCGTGGTCGAGGGCGAGTTGACCGTTTCGCTGGCCGGCAAGAAGCACGTGCTGCAAGCCGGCGGTTTTGCCTTCCTGCCGCCGGCCAGCGGCTGGACGGTGCGCAACGAAGGTCGCGACGCCGTACGCTTCCACTGGATCAGGAAGGCCTATGAGGCCGTCGACGGCATCGACGCGCCGGAAGCCCTGTTCAGCAGTGACCAGCAAGTGGCGCCGACGCCGATGCCCGGCACCGAGGGCCGCTGGGCGACGACCCGTTTCGTCGATCCGGCCGACATGCGCCACGACATGCATGTCACCATCGTCACGCTCGAGCCCGGCGCCGTCATCCCGTTTGCCGAGACGCATGTCATGGAGCACGGGCTCTATGTCTTGGAAGGCAAGGCGGTCTACCGCCTCAACCAGGACTGGGTCGAGGTCGAGGCCGGCGACTTCATGTGGCTGCGCGCCTTCTGCCCGCAGGCCTGCTACGCGGGCGGCCCAGGCAAATTCCGCTATCTCCTTTACAAGGACGTCAACCGGCACGCCAAGCTCGGCGGGGCGGGCATTGGCGGTCGCGCGCGGTGACCCGCATCACAGCGCGGCCGCTGACCCGCGAAAGCTTTGCCGGCTTCGGCGATGTCATCGACATGGGCGGCGGCAATCACTACCCGATCAATGGCGGCAAGACCGAGCGCTACCACAATCTCGCCACCGCTGAAGCCGCGGGACCGAATGCCCGCGTGCTGATCTCGATGGCGCGCGGCACGCCTTACGACCTGCCGCTGAAGCTGACCATGGTCGAGCGCCATCCCTTAGGCAGCCAGGCGTTCATCCCGCTGTCACCGCGGTCTTTCCTGGTCGTCGTCTGCCATGACGGCAAGGACGGTCCGGGCGAGCCGCACGCCTTCATCACCGCACCCGGGCAAGGCGTCAACTATCCGCGCAATCTCTGGCACGGCGTGCTGACGCCGCTCGGCGAAGCGCAGGATTTCGTCATCGTCGACCGCGGCGGTGACGGCTCCAACCTCGAAGAGTTCCATTTCTCGCACCCCTACGAAATCCATCTCCCCAACGAGACCTGAGCAATGACCGACATATCGCTGATCGACCGCCTGCTCGATGTCATCGAGCACGACATCGTGCCGAAAACGGCAGAGGGCGTGGCCCATGGGAACAAGCTGTTCGGCGCCGCCATCCTGCGGAAGGGCGACCGCTCGCTGGTGCTGGCCGAAACCAACAACGAGATGGAAAATCCGCTCTGGCATGGCGAGGTGCACTGCCTGAAGCGTTTCTATGAAATGCCGAAAGCCGAGCGCGTCGACACCAAGGACGCCATCTTCATCGCCACGCATGAGCCCTGCTCGCTCTGCCTGTCGGCGATCACCTGGACCGGCTTCGACAATTTCTACTACCTCTTCAGCCACGAGGATTCACGCGACAGCTTTGCGATCCCGCACGATCTGAAAATCCTGAAAGAGGTCTTCACTCTTGATCCCGGCGGCTACAATGCCGAGAACGCTTATTGGAAGAGTTTTTCCATTCGCAGGCTGGTGCGGGCGCTGCCCGAGGCCGAGCGCGGCCGGCTTGAGGCAAGGATCGGCAATATTTCCACCCGCTACGACGAACTGTCCGGCGCTTATCAGGCGCGCAAGTCCGAAAACGACATTCCGCTGAACTGACGCGGATTGCCTAGCCTACCTTCGCGTTTTTCAGCACCTCGTTGATCCTGGCCTGCCAGCCCTTGCCGGTCGCCTTGAATTTACTGATGACATCCTGATCCAGACGGATGGACACGACTTGCTTAGGCTTCTCCACGGCTGGCCGGCCACGAGCACGCCTTATGCTCTCGAAAAGTTCTGGAAACACTTCCGCGAAAGGCCTGGCTTGCGCCAACTGTTCGTCTGTCGTCTCCGCATCGTCGGGATCATCAACAATTTGTCTTTGAATTTCCACTTCCTCCGCATCGGTAAGCGGTCGAACACGCGATTTAGGATTGTTCATATACTGACCTTTCCTTTCGGCTGGCACGGCGCATCGAGATCACCGAAATCGCCTCCGAACCAAGCGGCTTGAAAATCACGGCCAGGATGATCTCTCCGAATTCGCCAATCGCCTTGAACCGGTCGGCCTTGGCTGGAAGGACGGTTGAAGTCGCAAAAAACTCAATATCGAGTTCGGCAAAATCGAGGCCCCGGCTGTCCAGGTTCGTCACGCGCTTTGGCTCATCCAAACGATTTTCAGGCGAAACCATCCTCATCACGTTGGGTTCAGTTAATAAATGTAATACAATAATTATAATCCTGCAACATCAGGGCAAAACAATCGGGCTACATATCGTGGCGTCGTCGCGGCGACACCGGCCGTCGCCCGTTTGACTTCATGACATGCCCGCTCCATGCGTCACTGACATCCTGGAGCATCGCATGAAAACCATCACCGAATTTCCCCGCAAGGTCGTCGAATTCCCCGATATGGGCATCGTCATGCCGGATGGTTGCCGGCTGTCGGCGCGGGTTTGGATGCCGGAGGACGCCAGCAGCGATCCGGTGCCGGCGATCCTCGAGCACCTGCCCTACCGCAAGCGCGACGGCACCATCTTTCGCGATCAGCTGACGCATCCCTATTTTGCCGGCCACGGCTACGCCTCGATCCGCGTCGACATGCGCGGCAATGGCGATTCCGAAGGTCTGATGGACGACGAATATTCCGAGCAGGAATTGCAGGACGCCTGCGATGTGATTGCCTGGGCGGCAGCACAGCCCTGGTGCAACGGCAGTGTCGGCATGATGGGCATTTCCTGGGGTGGCTTCAACTGCCTGCAGGTGGCGGCCAAGCAGCCGACGGCGCTGAAGGCGGTGATCAGCCTGTGCTCGACCGTCGACCGCTACGCCGACGACATCCACTACAAGGGCGGCTGCCTTTTGACGGAAAATTTCGGCTGGGCCTCGACCATGTTGTCCTATTCGTCGCGACCGCCGGATCCGCTGATTGCTGGCGACAATCGCTGGCGCGACCTCTGGCTGACGCGGCTGGAGAACCAGTCTTTCCTTCTGCCGCTCTGGCTCAGCCATCAGCATCGCGACGCCTATTGGAAACGCGGTTCGATCTGCGAGGATTTCTCCGCGGTCAAAGCCGCCGTACTGTCGATCGGCGGCTGGCATGACGGCTACCGCAACACGATTTCGCATCTGGTCACCAACATCCAGGCGCCGGTGAAGGGCATTGTCGGGCCCTGGATCCACAAATACCCGCATTATGCCGAACCCAAACCCGCCATCGGCTTCCTGCAGGAGGCGTTGCGCTGGTGGGACAGCTGGTTGAAGGGCGTCGACACCGGCGTCGAGGCCGACCCGGACTACCGCGCCTATGTCATGGACAGTGTGCGGCCGGCGCGCTGGCACCCGGAGCGGCCGGGCCGTTGGGTGGCCGAGCAGGAATGGCCGTCTCCCAACATCAAGGTCGGGGCGATCGAACTCATTGCTGACGGCGTCAGGCCGGCGATCGTGGCGACCCCGCAAAGCTGCGGGCTCGCCGGCGGCGAATATTTTCCCTTCACCTTTGGCCCGGAACTGCCGGGCGACCAGCGCCCGGACGATGCGCTGTCCGTCTGCTTCGATCAGCCTGTGCTTGCCGAGGCACTCGACATCGTCGGCGCGCCGGAGCTTCTGGTCCGGATATCGTCCGATCGCCCGCAGGCGAACATCGCGGTTCGACTGTGCGACGTGCACCCCGACGGCGCCTCGGAACTGATCTCCTACGGCGTGCTCAACCTGACGCATCGTGCTTCGCACGAACAGCCGCAAGCGCTGGTGCCGGGCGAAACGGTTTCGGCGCGCGTTATTCTCGACCAGTGCGCCTACCGCGTGCCGGCCGGACACCGCCTGCGCATCGCTGTTTCCAACGCTTACTGGCCGATGATCTGGCCGTCGCCGGAGCCGGTGCGGCTCGACCTTTCAGCGGCGACGCTGAGGCTGCCGCTGCGCCCGCTCGCAAAAAGCGACGAGACCTCATTCCAGTCTCCCGAAGGCGCAACACCCTGGGCAACCGCGACAGTCCGTGCAGCGAATTCCGAGCGTCACGTCGATCGCGATGAGAAGACCGGCATCGTCACGCTGTCGATCACGGATGATTTCGGAGAAGTGCGCGATCTCGCGCATGGACTGGCCAATGGCAGCATTGCCCGCGAGAGCTGGACGATCCACCCCGACGACCCGCTGTCTGCCTCGGGCCGCACGCACTGGACGCAGACCTTGTCGCGAAACGGATGGTCGGTGCGCACCGAGACGTCGGCTGAAATGCGCTGCGATGCGCAAAACTTCATCGTCAGCGCCAGAATCGAAGCCTATGAGGGCGAAACGCTGATTTTCGAACGCGATTTCGAAGAGACGATCCCGCGCGACCTGCTCTGAGCGTCCACCCGAATGGTCCAGTTGCGACGCACGATTTACGCCACGGCATGTCGCATTCCGTCTTGCTTACCGCTCTGCCTTCCGGTCAATATCCCTTTGGTAAAAACAAGCAAAAAACGACCATAAGGTCGAACCAACAGAGTGAGGAACTCAAATGTCCAACGAACTCGAATATCTGAGCCGGCGCGTTGCGTCCGGCAAGCTGAGCCGTCGTGATTTCCTCGGCCGCGCCGCAGCACTCGGCGTCACAGCGCCCTTCGCCAATATGCTGCTTTCCAGTGCGGCTCGCGCGGAAGGCCCGGTCAAGGGCGGCACGCTGAAGGCCGGCCTCGTCGGCGGCGAATCCACGAACAGCCTGGACCCGGCTTTGTTCATGACGCAAGTGCCGTTCGCCTTTGGCAAGATGTGGGGCGAACTGATCGTCGAGCTGTCTCCGGAAGGCAAGCTCGAGAACCGCATCGCCGAAGAAATCGGCTCGTCGGACGACGCCAAGGTGTGGACGCTGAAAATCCGCGACGGCGTCGAATTCCACAACGGCAAGACGGTGACCGCTGAGGATGTGGCGGCAACGCTCGAGCGCCATTCCGATGAAAAGTCGAAGTCCGGCGCGCTGGGCTACATGAAGGGCATCGACAGCATCAAAGCCAGTGGGAAGGAAGTCGTCCTGACGTTGAAGGAGGCCAACGCCGACCTCCCCTATCTCCTCAGCGACTACCACCTCATCGTCCAGCCCAACGGCGGCAAGGACAAGGCGGATGCCGGCATCTCGGCAGGACCCTACAAGGTCACCACCAACGAGCCCGGCGTGCGCCATGGCGGCGAGCGCTTCGCCAATTACTGGCAGGCCGACAAGATGGGCCATGCCGACCAGATCGAGATCATCGTTATCAACGACGCGACCGCGCGCACAGCGGCCCTGCAGGGCGGCCAGGTCAACATGATCAACCGCGTCGAGCCGAAGATCGTCGACCTGATCAAGCGTGTACCGGGCGTCACCATCCGCAACCATGCCGGCCCCGGCCACTATGTCTTCATCATGCATTGCAACACCGCGCCCTTCGACAACAGCGACCTGCGCATGGCGCTGAAGCTCGCGATCGACCGTGAGGAGATGCTGAACAAGGTGCTGCGCGGCTACGGCTCGCTCGGCAACGACTTCCCGATCAATTCGTCCTATCCGCTGTTTTCCGAGATCGAGCAGCGCAAATATGATCCCGACAAGGCCAAGTTCCACTACAAGAAGTCGGGCCATGACGGCACCGTGCTGCTGCGCACCTCCGACGTCGCCTTCCCGGGCGCGGTC
Organism: Mesorhizobium sp. M0139; assembly: GCF_040322455.1. Lineage (NCBI taxonomy): Bacteria > Pseudomonadati > Pseudomonadota > Alphaproteobacteria > Hyphomicrobiales > Phyllobacteriaceae > Mesorhizobium > Mesorhizobium sp. M0139. Next base: position 5,076 of record NZ_JAMYTN010000018.1, on the reverse strand, counting down.
GACGCCTCGCAGCTCTTCCAGCAGAGCGCGGCCAAGGCCGGCATCAAGATCGAGCTCAAGCGCGAGCCCGGCGACGGGTACTGGAACGAGGTCTGGAACAAGCAGCCCTTCTGCGCCTCCTATTGGGGCGGCCGATCGACCCAGGACCAGATGTACTCGACCGCCTATCTGTCGACCGCCGACTGGAACGACACCCGTTTCAAGCGTCCGGACTTCGACAAGCTGGTGCTGGCCGCACGCGCCGAACTCGACGAGACCAAGCGCAAGCAGATGTACCACGACATGGCCGTGCTGGTGCGCGACGAGGGCGGCCTGATCCTGCCGATGTTCAATCAGTTCATCGATGCGACAGGCGCCAAGGTCGGCGGCTGGGTCGACGATCCGCATCAGGAGCTGATGAACGGCTACGCGCTGGCGAAGTGCTGGCTCGAAGCCTGAGCCCGGCTTTGCGGATATGTCCTCACCCGTCGTGAAACTTGTAGCCCAGCGCGTTGCGCTGGGCATCGTCCTCTTGCTGGCCGTTTCGGTCCTGATCTTCGCCGGCACCCAGATCCTGCCCGGCGACGTCGCGCAAGCCATTCTCGGACAGTCGGCGACGCCGGAATCGCTCGCCAATTTGCGCGAGCAGCTCGGCCTCAATCAGCCGGCTTACATCAGGTATTTCCATTGGCTCGGCGGTGCACTCACCGGCGACCTCGGCACGGCGATGTCGAGCGGCCAGGATATCGCGACCTCGATCAAGGGGCGGCTGTGGAACACGCTGTTTCTCGCCTTCTGGGCGGCGGTCGTGGCCGTGCCGCTGGCGATCATCCTCGGCCTGATCGCCGTGCGTTACCGCAACGGTTGGGTCGACAAGCTGATCTCCGGCCTGGCGCTCGCCTCGACCTCCTTCCCGGAATTCTTCATCGGCTATGTGCTCGTCTACTTCTTTGCCGTGAAGTATCAATGGTTCCCGGCCATTTCCACGGTCTATGACGGCATGCCGTTCGGCGAGCGTATGCAGGCGATCGCGTTGCCGGCCGCCGCGCTGACGCTGGTTGTGCTGGCGCATATGATGCGCATGACCCGCGCGGCCATCCTCAACGTCATGCAGTCGGCCTATGTCGAGACGGCTGAACTGAAAGGCCTGTCGGCCTTCAACGTCATCCGCAAGCATGCTTTCCCCAACGCCATCGCGCCGATCATCAATGTCGTCATGCTCAACCTCGCCTACCTCATCGTCGGCGTCGTCGTGGTCGAGGTGATCTTCGTCTATCCCGGCATGGGGCAATATCTGGTCGACCACGTCACCAAGCGCGACGTGCCGGTGGTGCAGGCCGTCGGCCTGATCTTTGCCGCTGTCTACATCACTCTCAACATCATCGCGGACATCGGGGCGATTGTCGCCAATCCGCGCCTCAGACATCCGAAATAGGCGGCGGGCATGCTCGATATCAAACGCATCCCCATTCCCGCGCTGATTGGCATCGTACTGACGACGATGTTCGTCGTGGCGGCTGTCTTCGCGCCATGGATCGCACCACACGGCAATGCCGAGATTGTCAGCGACGTTCCTTGGGAACCGATGTCCGCAGCGCATTGGCTGGGCACCGACAATCTCGGCCGTGATCTTCTGTCGCGCATGATCTACGGCGCTCGCATCACGCTGTTCATTGCGGTGCTGGCCACCGCGCTGTCATTCTCGCTCGGCGCCATCCTCGGCTTTTCGGCGGCGGTGTTCGGCGGCTGGTTCGACACGCTGCTGTCGCGCCTTGTCGATCTGCTGATGTCGATCCCGACCTTGATCATGGCGCTCGTCGTGCTTTCGGTGCTGCCGACCAACCTGGTGACGCTGATCCTGGTGATGGGCGTCCTCGACTCGACCCGCGTCTACCGGCTGTCGCGCGCGGTGGCCGTCGACATCAACGTCATGGATTATGTCGAGGCCGCCAAGCTGCGGGGCGAAGGCAGCGGCTGGATCATCTTCCGCGAGATCCTGCCCAACGCGCTTTCGCCGCTGGTCTCGGAACTTGGTCTGCGCTTCATCTACGCGGTGCTGTTCTTGTCGACGCTCTCCTTTCTCGGGCTTGGCGTGCAACCGCCGGATGCCGACTGGGGCGGCATGGTCAAGGAGAACAAGGACGGCATCGTCTTCGGTATCGGGGCGGCACTCATTCCCGCCGCGGCGATCGCAGCACTGGCGATTTCGGTCAATCTGGTCGCCGACTGGGTGCTCAACCGCACGACAAGCCTGAAGGGAGGACGCGGGTGATGGCTGACACAAAAGCAAAGCCCGGCCTGCTGCTCGATATCCGCAATCTGCGCATCGAAGCGACAGTGTTTCCGCCCGGCGAGGCGCCGAAGAACATCGTTTTGGTCCACGATGTCTCGCTGACGCTGGAAAAGGGCAAGGTGCTCGGCCTGATCGGCGAGTCCGGCGCCGGCAAGTCGACCATCGGCCTGTCGTCGATGGGCTATGGCCGTGGCGGCGTGCGCATCACCGGCGGAGAGGTGCTGCTCAACGGCCGCGATATTCTCAAGGGCGGCAAGGAAGGTTTCCGCAAATTGCGCGGCCGCGAGGTCTGCTATGTCGCGCAGTCGGCGGCCGCGGCCTTCAATCCGGCGCACAAGCTGATGGACCAGGTGGTGGAAGCAACGCTGCTGCACGGCACGGCGACACGCGCCGAGGCAGAGAAACGTGCCGTGGCGTTGTTCAAGAAGCTCAGCCTGCCGAACCCCGAAACCATCGGCGAACGCTTCCCGCACCAGGTCTCCGGCGGCCAGTTGCAGCGCGTGATGACGGCGATGGCGCTGTGTTCGGAACCCGACCTGATCGTCTTCGACGAGCCGACCACGGCGCTCGACGTGACGACGCAGATCGACGTGCTGGCGGCGATCAAGGACGCCATCCGCGACACCCATGTCGCGGCGCTCTACATCACCCACGATCTTGCCGTCGTCGCCCAGGTCTCGGACGAGATCATGGTGCTGCGCCATGGCAGGTTGGTCGAATGGGGCGGCACCCGCCAGATCATCAAGGAGCCGCGCCAGGAATACACCAATGCGCTGGTCTCGGTGCATGAGATCGAGCATGCCGAGCAGAAGCCCGGCGCCGCGCCGTTCCTGTCGGTCAAGAACGTCACCGCCGCTTACGGCGGCAGCCACGTCAAGGTGCTGAAGAACGTCTCGGTCGACATCTATCCGGGACAGACGCTGGCCGTCGTCGGTGAATCCGGCTCCGGCAAGTCGACGCTGGCGCGCGCCATCACCGGGCTGTTGCCGCCGGAAGAAGGCACCGTCACCTTCGACGGCAGGCCGCTCGCCAACAGGCTTGCCGACCGGCCGAAGGAGGATCTGCGGCAATTGCAGATGATCTACCAGATGGCCGACGTGGCGATGAACCCGCGCCAGACCGTCGGCACCATTATCGGCCGGCCGCTGGAGTTCTATTTCGGCATTCGCGGCCGCGAGCGCGACAAACGTGTCGCCGAACTGCTCGATGAGATAGAGATGGGCAAGGGCTTTCTCGACCGCTATCCGGCCGAACTCTCCGGCGGCCAGAAACAGCGCGTCTGTATCGCCCGCTCGCTCGCCGCCAAGCCCAAGCTGATCATCTGCGACGAGGTGACATCGGCGCTCGACCCGCTGGTGGCCAACGGCATTCTCAAGCTGCTGCTCAACCTGCAGCAGCACGAGAAGGTCGCCTACCTCTTCATCACCCACGATCTGGCGACGGTGAAGTCGATCGCCGATTCGATCGCGGTGATGTATCGCGGCGAGGTGGTGCGCTACGGCGCCAAGAGCAAGGTGCTGACGCCGCCCTTCGACGCCTATACCGACCTGCTGCTGTCGTCCGTTCCCGAGATGGAGATCGGCTGGCTGGAAAAGGCGATCAAGGGACGGCGCATGGCGAGCGCGGGGAACTAGTAGGGAATTCGCGGCCTTTGTCGCGAAAACTTCCTTCAACGGCAAAAGCTTTCCGGAGCCGCCCATGGCGCTCAAGACCAAACTGCTGCTCATCATTCTCGACGGCGTGCCCTACCGGAACTGGCGCCGGCTGATGGGCAATCTCGAGGGCTGGGTGCAGTCGGGCGAGGCGCAGGTGTGGAAGATGCGCTCGGTGCTGCCGTCGACCTCGGCCTGCTGCTATGCCTCGATCCACACCGGGGTTTCGCCGCAGGAGCACGGCATCCTATCCAACGAGAACCGTTTTCTCGTCAACAAGCCGGATATTTTCTCCGAGGTCAGCAAGGCCGGCGGCAAGACCGGCGCAGTGACGCATTCCTACTGGTCGGAATTCTTTCGTTCCTATCCGTTCGATCTGGTCGAGGACATGGAGTATGACGAGCCCAGCGGACCGATCGCGCATGGCCGCTTCCACACCATGACCGGCTACAATTTGCGCAACCAGATGACGCCGAGCGATGTCGATTTGTTTGCCACACTGACCCAGCTGACCCGGCGCCACGCCATCGACTACGGGATCCTGCACACCTGCACGCTGGATTCGATGGGCCATCGCTTCGGCCATGACTGCCACGAAATGGACCATGCCTGCTATGCGATGGACGGCATGCTGGCAGCCTTTCTGCCGGGATGGCGGCAGGCCGGTTACGAGGTGATCGTCACCGCCGACCACGGCCAGACAGACCGCGGCCATCATGGCGGCCATGACGACGAAATGCAGGATTTCGCGCTGTATTATTTTGGGGAAGGCAATGGGCCGGATCCGGACACGCTGCTCGATCAGCTGCAGCTGGCGCCGACGGTGCTGAAGCGGCTGGGTGTGCCGGTGCCGGAGACCATGAAGGCTAAGCCGTTTTTGGGGTGACGGAGGTCGTCGCTGAGCCGCCGTTCGCTACCCCCTCTCCCCGTCACTATACGGGGAGAGGGTAAGGGTGAGGGGCAGCGCTAACATCAAAATAAATACCCCAACGCCGGCGCCGCCCCTCATCCGCCTGCCGGCACCTTCTCCCGTATAAGTGACGGGGAGAAGGGAGACGTGTCCGAACCGGATAGATAGGTAACAGAATGGACCGATAGCATGGGTGACAGTTTTCTTGTCCGCCGGAGGACCGGCGATGGTTTGGCGAGAGA
>NZ_JAMYTN010000017.1:0-129164 GCF_040322455.1 Mesorhizobium sp. M0139 | reverse complement strand
CCCCCCCCCCCCCCCCCCCCCCCCCCCCCCAACCCCCCCCCCCGGGCCGCCCCCACCACCCCCCCCCCTTCCCGCCCGGGTCCTCTCCCCCCCCCCCCCCCCCCCCCACCGGGGGGCCCGGCGGTCCAGTCAAGGATGATTATCAGTCCTTGGAGACGAAGCGGGACGGATGGATGTCCATCACATTGTCATCGAAGCCATGCAGCTTCGAGGAGACGATATCGTGGAAGCTGTAGTAGAGAAGCGGAATGTTGCCGACGTCATCGACAAGGATGCGCTCGGCCTCAGTGAGGTCCTTCATGCGCTCTTCCGGCTTGCCGCCGGCAGCCGCGGCCTTGTCCATGGCCGCCTCATATGCCGGGCTGACGTAGTTCGAATAGTTGTTGCCGCTGGCCTTGCGGGTGATGCCGAGGAAGGTCTCGGGATCCTTGTAGTCGGCGATCCAGGCGGCACGCGCCACGTCGTAGTTGCCCTTCTGCTCGAGGAAGGAATAGTGGGTCTTGGTATCGGTGTTGAGCAGCGTGATCTCGACGCCAAGCGGCTTCAACTGTTCCTGGATGGCAACCGCGGTGTTCTTGTGGTTTTCCGAGGTGTTGTAGCGGATCTCCATCTTCAGCGGATGCTCGGGCGTATAGCCGAGTTTCTCAAGGATCTTCTTGGCGGCGTCCTCGCGGTCGATCTGCGGCATGTCGGCGTATTTGGCCATTGCCGGCGTGTAGCCGGCGATGCCCGGAGGCACCATCGAATAGCCAGGCAGCATGGAATTCTGCCAGACCTTTTCGGCCAGGAAGTCGCGGTCGATAGCCATCGAGATGGCGTTGCGCAGCTCGACATTGTCCCAGGGCGCCTTGTCGGTCTTGATCGCGTAATAATAGGTGCCGAGATACGGTCCGACGCGGACCTGATCGCCGAACTTGGTCTTGAGGTCAGCGAGCTGTTCGGTCGGCAGGTCGCCGTAGCTGTCGAGTTCGCCGGCCTCGAAGCGCTTCATCGCCGAAGAGCGGTCTTCGGTCGGGATGTAGTTGACGACGTCCATCTTGACGGTCGCGGCATCCCAGAATTTCGGATTCTTGACCAGCTTCATGTGGTCGTTGGGAATCCACTCGGCCAATGTATAGGCGCCGTTCGAAACGAGATTGCCCGCCTTGATCCAGTCGGCGCCGAGCTTGTCGATCGAGGCCTTGTTGACCGGGTAGGTAGCCTGGTGGGTCAGCATCTCCAGGAAGTATGGCGTCGGCGCCTTCAGCGTCACTTCCAGGGTGTTGGCGTCGATCGCCTTGACGCCCATGTCCTCGGGCTTGCCTTTCTTGGTGTTGACTTCCTCGGCGTTCTTCACGGGATAGAGCATGGAAGCGTATTCGGCGGCGGTCGCCGGATCCTCCAGCCTACGGAAGGAATAGACGAAGTCGTCCGCCGTCACCGGGCTGCCATCCGACCACAAGCCGTCCTTGCGCAGCTTGAAGGTGTAGACGGTGCCGTCATCAGATACCGTCCAGCTTTCGGCGGCGCCCGGGATGAGGTTCGTCTTCTGATCGTGCATGACCAGTCCCTGGAACAGGTCGCGTATGATATCGGCTTCGTAGACGGTCGAGGTCTTGTGCGGATCGACCGTCTCCGCTTCGGCGGCGCTGCCTCTGTTATAGACGGTCTCGGCAAGGACCGGCGTCAGGAACGTGCCTGCGGCAAAGGTCATGGTCGCGGCGACAAGCGTCGCCTTCAGCATATTTTTCAGCATGAAGTCTCTCCCTGTGGCGCTGCCCATCGGCTGCGCCTTACGAGTGTTGACGCCCCGGAACCGATTTCTGGCCCCTTCGAGCGCGCCGCCGGTTCCCGTTCCGGCAGCTGGTGGCAGGAGACTAGACAGACGGAAATATTATTTCAACCGAGTCTTGCTTGACGCTAAGTGAGCATCCTCACCCTAAACCAGCCATAGCTAATCTATATTACAAGGTCCAATTGGATGCAACTTGTGGTTGTCCTGTAACTTTGGGTTTTGCCCTCAGCAGTTGTCATTAGCGCAACCATCTGGAAACATTTCAGGAATGCCGTTCGTGGCCAAGCTCGACGAAAGTACCGAAGAAGCCCGAAAATGAAAAACGTGGCGCCGGTGGCGTTGCACGGATCACTCGGCATGGTTGCATGCGGACACGATCTTTGTTGACGCCGGACGGCGTCCCTGAAAGATCAGCCTACCTTGCCGACAAACCAGCCCAGGGCCTGCAGCGACAGCCCCTCCTCCTGCAGGACGGCACCGCCACCCAGAGCGATCGCCTCGACAGGCTGGAGATCCGGCGGCAGTGGCCAGTCGGCCGGCTTGTCGGCGAAATTGAAGACGCAGAGCAATGTCTCGTCCTCGCCCTGCCGGATGAAGGCAAGGACATCGCCCTCGGTATCGAGAAAGCGGATCGGGCCCTTGACCAGCGCCAAGTGCGCCTTGCGCAAGGCGAGCATCGTCCGGTAGCCGGCGAGCACGGACTTGTCGTCGGCGTTCTGGATATCGACCGCCCGAGCGCGGTGGCTTTCCGGCACCGGCAGCCAGGGTTTTCCCGAGGAAAAACCGGCATTGTCGGCGCCCGCCTCCCAGACCATCGGTGTGCGGCAGCCGTCCCTGCCTTTGACCCCCGGCCAGAAACGGATGCCGACGGGATCGCGCAGATCCTCGAAGGTCAGTTCCGCCTCCTCCAGCCCAAGCTCTTCGCCTTGGTAGAGACAGATCGAGCCCCGCAGGCAGGAGAGCAAAGCGATAGCGAATGTCGCCACCGCATCTGGATCGCCGCCCGGCCGCGTCCAGCGGCTGACATGGCGCACGACATCGTGGTTGGAGAATGCCCAGCAGACCCAGCCGTCGGCGACAGCTGCCTCGAAGGCCTCGACGCAGCCGCGCACATGGGCGGCTGAGAATTGCTGACCGAGCAGGTCGAAGGTGTAGCACATGTTGAGCTTGTCGCCGCCGGATGTGTAGGCGGCCAGCGTCTGCAGCGAACGGCCTTCGTCGCCGACCTCGCCGACACTGGCGCGGCCGTCATATTCGTCGAGCAAAGCGCGGAAGCGCCTGAGGAAACCGAGGTTTTCCGGTTGCGTCTTGTCGAACAGATGCTCCTGGAAGAGATAGGTGTTGGTTTCGCCGTTGGTGCCGGCGACGCTCGACGCCAGCGGCGGATTGCTGCGCAGCCAGCGGTCGTGGACATAGTAGTTGACCGTATCCAGGCGGAAGCCGTCGACGCCGCGCTCGAGCCAGAACCGCACCGTCTGCAACAACGCGTCTTGAACCTCAGGATTGTGGAAGTTGAGGTCCGGCTGCGAGGCGAGGAAATTGTGCATGTAGTATTGCCGGCGGGTCGCGTCCCACTCCCAGGCCGGGCCGCCGAAGACCGACAGCCAGTTGTTGGGCGCGTTGCCGTCCGGCCTGGTGTCGGCCCAGACATACCAGTCAGCCTTGGGATTATCCTTGCTGGCACGGCTCTCTACAAACCATTCGTGCTTGTCGGAGGAGTGCGACAACACCTGATCGATGATCACCTTCAGGCCGAGCCTGTGCGCCTCGGCAACCAGCGCGTCAAAGTCGTCGAGCGTGCCGAACATCGGATCGACCGCCTGATAGTCGGAGACGTCGTAGCCCATATCGGCCATTGGCGATTTGAAGAAGGGCGACAGCCAGACGGCGTCGACGCCGAGCGAGGCGACGTGCGCCAGCCGTGAGGTGATGCCTGAGAGGTCGCCGCTGCCGTCGCCGGTGGTGTCCTGGAAGGAGCGAGGATAGATCTGGTAGATGACGCAGCCGCGCCACCAGTCGGCGCTCTGTTCGGGTCCCGGCTGGGCATTGTCGTCGGCCATCACGGACCCTTCCTGGCGCGGGCCTTTGCGGTCCGGCGCTCGATCATGAAACTGACACTGCGGCCGGGCAGCGGCCACGCGAGGTCGACCGCTTGCGCTTCAACAGCCGGCTGCCATTCAAACCCTTGCCGCGCGGGCAGCGTGAAGACGCATTGGCGGCGATCGCCATTGACGATCACAGCCAGGCGGCCTTCCCCGCCATCGCCGAGCAGCATGACGAGGCGATGGCGCGAGCCATCGTTCCAGTCGGCTTCGCCGAGCGGCGCGCCGGTCTCGGTCAGCCAGGCGACGTCGGGCGTTTCAGAACCGGGCGGCGGCTCTCCGGTCAGGAAGCGCGTATCGGAAAGCGCCGGCACCGCGCCGCGCAGAGCTGCGAGCGCGGACACATGGGCTTCCAGCCCGACGTCGCGCCCGGCCCAGTCGAGCCAGGTGATGGCGTTGTCCTGCGCATAGGCGTTGTTGTTGCCCCCTTGCGTGCGGCCGAATTCATCGCCCGCCGTCAGCATGATGGTGCCGCGCGAGGCAAACAGAGTGGCGAGCAGCGCGAAGCGATCATGGGAACGGGCCTCGGCAATCGCCTTGTCCGAGGTTTCGCCCTCGACGCCGTTGTTCCAGGACAGGTTCTCATTGTGGCCGTCGCGGTTCTTCTCGCCATTGGCTTGGTTGTGCTTGGCTTCATAAGCGACGATATCGGCCAGCGTCATGCCATCGTGCGCGGCGATGAAGTTGACCGTGCGGCTGGCGGATTGGCCCTCCCTGCCGAACACATCGGAGGAGCCGGCGAGCCTTGTCGCCAGCGCACCGACCGTGCCGGCATCGCCGCGCCAGAAGCGCCTGACGTCGTCGCGGTAGCGGTCGTTCCATTCGAGGTAAGGCGGCCGGAAATTGCCGAGCTGATAGCCATTCGGGCCGATGTCCCAGGGCTCGGCGATCAGCACCCTGTCGGCAAGGATGGGATCGGTTGCGATGGTTTCGAGCAACGGGGCTGCCGGATCGAATGCGCCATCGACGCGACCGAGGACCGGCGCCAGGTCGAAGCGGAAACCGTCGACGCCGGCTTGGCGGACGAAATGGCGCAGCGTGTCGAGTACCATGTCACGAACGACCGGATGGTCGCAGGCGATGGTATTGCCGGTGCCGGTATCGTTGGCCAACCTGCCGTCCGGCTCGCTGCGGTAGTAGGCTTGATTGTCGAGGCCGCGCAGCGACAGCGTCGGCCCGAGCCGGTCACTTTCGCCGGTATGATTGAAGACGAGATCGAGGATGGTGCCAATGCCAACCCTGCGCAGCACCCCCACAGTATCGCGCAACTCGGCGAGGCCGCCGGGCGCCAGGCGCGGGTCGAGCGCCATGAAGGTGACTGGGTTGTAGCCCCAGGCATTGCTGAGGCCCAGCGGCGGCAAATGGCGCTCATCGACCCATGCCGTCACGGGCATCAGCTCAACGGCGGAGACGCCGATCTTCTTGAGATGTTCGACGATAGCCGGATGGGCAAGGGCTGCAATGGTGCCGCGCTGCGCTTCGGGCACGTCCGGATGCAGCCTGGTGAAGGAGCGGACGTTCAGTTCGTAGATCAGGCCGCCTGGCTGGAACAAAGGCGGCTTGGCCGGCAGCGGCTTCGGTTGAGCCCGCGCGATGGTCTTCGGCATCAGTGGCGCGGTGTCGGCGCCTTCGTTGCGCCGGGCGGCAAGCCGCCAATGATGCTGGTAGGGCCGGTCTATCTCGACGGCGTAGGGATCAGTGAGCAGCTTGTCGGGATCGAACCACAGCCCGCGCTCCGGCGCATATTCGCCGTCGGCGCGAAAGCCGTAGCGCGTACCCGCGGCAAGGCCGGCGACGAACAGCGCATGGACGCCCTCGCTTTCCGGCTGAAGTTCGAGCCGGTCGATTTCACGGGCGCCGGTGTCGTCGAAGATCGACACCCACAGGCGCCGCGCGGATGACGACCAGGCGGCGAAGCGGATGCCTTCGGGAGTGACGGTTGCGCCGAGCTGGGTCATCGGCGCATCCTCCACTCTCCCCCTTGTGGGGAGGGTCGCGAACGAAGTGAGCGGGGTGGGGGTCGGCGCGGGGAAAGCGCTTTACGAGCACCCCCAACCCGATCCGCTGCGCGGATCGACCCTCCCCACAAGGGGGAGGGTAAAGACGTCACCACCCTCAAGTAATCACGCTCGGCTTGTTGCGCCCGGTGTGGCTCTTGATCCCGGCGATATCATCGGCAGCCGCGATCAGGTCAGCGAGCGCCTCTTGCGTGTCGAGATCATGCCGCGCTCTGTCCGGCTCGTAGCGCTCGATGTAGACGCGCAGCGTAGCACCCGACGTGCCGGTGCCGGACAAACGAAACACGACACGCGAGCCGCCTTCGAACAGGATGCGGATGCCCTGGTTCTTGCTCACCGAACCGTCGACGGGATCGTGATAGGCGAAGTCGTCGGCATTGGCGATCTTCAGGCCGCGCACGCTGGTGCCGGGCAGCGAAGCGAGCTTGGCGCGCAACTCGTCGACCAGGGCGTTGGCGCGCTCGGTTTCGACCTCCTCATAGTCATGACGTGAATAGTAATTGCGGCCGTAGGTCGCCCAATGTTCGGTGACGACGTCCTTGCAGCTTTCGCCGCGCACGGCCAGGATGTTCAGCCACAACAGCACCGCCCACAGCCCGTCCTTTTCACGGACATGGTTCGAGCCGGTGCCGGCGCTTTCCTCGCCGCAGATCGTTGCCATGCCGGCATCGAGCAGATTGCCGAAGAACTTCCAACCGGTCGGCGTTTCGTAGATGCCGATGCCGAGCTGTTCGGCGACGCGGTCGGCAGCGCCGCTGGTCGGCATCGAGCGGGCGATGCCTTTGAGGCCGTCCTTGTAGCCCGGCGCCAATTGCGCATTGGCGGCAAGCATGGCCACCGAATCCGACGGGGTGACGAAAATGCCCTTGCCGATGATGAGATTGCGGTCGCCGTCGCCGTCGGAAGCGGCGCCGAAATCGGGCGCATCCGGTCCCATCATCTCGTCATAGAGATGCTTGGCGTGGACCAGGTTCGGATCCGGGTGATGGCCGCCGAAATCCGGCAGCGGCTTGTAGTTGCGGCAGGTGCCATTCTCCGCGCCGAGCCGGCGCTCGAGGATTTCCTTGGCATACGGGCCGGTGACCGCATGCATGGCGTCGAAGCGCATGCGGAAGCCGTATTTGAAATTGGCGCGGATGGCGTCGAAGTCGAACAGGCTCTCCATCAATTCGGCATAGTCGGTGACCGGGTCGATAATCTCGACCGCCATGCCGCCGGCGGTCACCGTGCCGATCTTGTCAATGTCGATCTGGTCGATGTCAACCGTCTTGAAGCTCGAAATCGTCTTGGTCTTTTCGAAGATCGCGTCGGTCAGCTTTTCCGGCGCCGGGCCGCCATTGCCGGCATTGTACTTGATGCCGAAATCCTCGTGCGGGCCGCCCGGATTGTGACTGGCCGACAGGATGATGCCGCCGAAGGTCTTGTATTTGCGGATGACATGCGACGCCGCCGGCGTCGACAATATGCCGCCCTGCCCGACCATCACCTTGCCGAAGCCGTTGGCCGCCGCCATGGCGATGGCCTTCTGGATGACCTCGCGGTTGTAGAAGCGGCCGTCGCCGCCGATCACCAGCGTCTTGCCCTCAAAGCCCTCCAGCGCGTCGAAGATCGACTGGATGAAGTTCTCGGCATAGTGCCCCTGCTGAAAGACAGGCACCTTCTTGCGCAGGCCGGACGTGCCGGGTTTCTGGTCGAGATAGGGTTTGGTGGCGACGGTCCGGATCATGCTTCAGGCAACCCTTTTCGAAAGCAGCAGGCGGTAGAGTTCAACGTATTTGTCGGCGCTCTTGTCCCAGGAGACATCGGCCTTCATGCCCTGGCGCTGGATCTGTTCCCAGACGGCCGGGCTCGAATGCGCATCGACCAGCCGGCGGATGGCGTGCAGCATGGCGCCGCCATTGTTGGGCGCGAACTGGAAGCCGGTGGCGACACCGGCCGAGATCGCTGCTTCATTGGCGTCGATGATGGTGTCGGCAAGGCCGCCGGTGCGGGCGACGACCGGCACGCAGCCATAGCGCAGGCCGTAAAGCTGGGTCAGCCCGCAAGGCTCGAAGCGCGACGGGATGACGATGGCGTCGCAGCCGCCCTGCATGGTGTGGGAAAGCCCCTCGTCATAGCCGACGACGACGCCGACACGGCCGCGATGGCGGGCGGTGGCAGCCAGCAGCGCGCCTTCCAGGCCGGCGTCGCCTGAGCCAAGGATCGCCAGCCGCGCGCCGGTGGCGACGACGCCGTCGACCACAGCCGCCAGTATGTCCATGCCCTTCTGCCAGGTCAGCCGGCTGACGACGCAGACGATCGGACTGTCGTCGCGCTCGAGGCTGAAGCGGTCCTCGACAACCGCCCGGTTGGGAAGGCGAGCCTTCAGCGTCGCGGCGGAGTAGGCCGACACCAGATGCTTGTCGGTCTCCGGGTTCCAGATGTCGGTGTCGATGCCGTTGACGATGCCGTAGAGGTCGGAAGAGCGCATGTTGATGAGGCCGTCGAGGCCCATGCCGAATTCCGGCGAGCGGATTTCCTGGGCATAGGTGGGGCTCACCGTGGTGATCGCCCAGGCCGCCTGCAGGCCGGCCTTGAGGAAGCCGACGCCGCCATAATATTCGACGCCGTCGAGCGCCATCGCCGCGGCCGGCAAGCCGAGCTCGCCAAAAATGCCGGCGCCGAACTGACCCTGGAAGGCAAGGTTGTGAACGGTGATCAGCGACGGTACGCCGACCGCCTTGCCGTAGCGCATGTAAGCCAGCGTCATCGCCGACTGCCAGTCATGGGCGTGCACCAGGTCGGGCTGGTAGCCGGAGATGGCGCCGCCGGCGATATCGCCGCCGACCTGGCTCAGCGCAGCAAAACGCCGCCAATTGTCGGGCCAATCGGCGCCCGCCGCATTGCCGTAGGGGCCGCCCGGACGGTCGTAGAGATGCGGCGCGTCGAGCACGAACAGGTCGAGCCCGGCGATCTTGACGGCATGGACCGAAGCCTTGCCGCCCTGCAGCAGCGGATATTGGTAGACGGCTTTCTTTTTCTTGAAGGCGTCCATCACCTGGGGAAAGCCAGGGATGAGCGTGCGCATGGTCACGCCCTTAGCGGCCAGCGCGATCGGCAATGCGCCGGTCACATCGGCAAGTCCGCCGGTCTTGACCAGCGGGAATATTTCGGGCGTGACCGACAGAACCTGCATGCGTCTATGGTATCCCGTCTTACAGCTTCAGCTTGTCGATCATGTCCTGCGTGACCAGGCAGATGCCCTTTTCCGAAACCCGGAAACGCTTGGCGTCGAGAACAGGGTCTTCGCCAACCACCAGCCCTTCCGGTATCCTTACACCGTGGTCGATGACGACGCGCTTCAACTTTGCGTTCCGGCCGACATGAACGTCGGGCAGCATGACGACCTCTTCCAGCGTCGAATAGGAGTTGATGCGCGCGCCGGTGAAGATCAGGCTGCGCTTCAGCGAAGCACCCGAGACGATGCAATCGCCTGAGACCAGCGAGGACACGGCCGAACCGCGCCGGCCATCCTCGTCATGCACGAACTTTGCCGGCGGCTTCAATTCGGCATAGGTCCAGATCGGCCAGTCACGGTCGTAGAGGTCGAGTTCGGGGGTAATGTCGGTCAGGTCGATATTGGCTTCCCAGTAGGCGTCGACCGTGCCGACATCGCGCCAATAGGCCTCGTTCTCGGCCGTCGAGCGCACGCAGGATTTGGCGAAGCGATGCGCGATCGCCTTACCGTGCTGGACGATGTAGGGGATGATGTCCTTGCCGAAGTCGCGGCTGGAGCCTGGCTCGGCCGCATCGCGGCGCAGCTGTTCCATCAGGAACTTGGTCTTGAAGACATAGATGCCCATGGAGGCCAGCGCGAATTCCGGCTTGTCGGGAATGCCGGGCGGGTCGGCGGGCTTTTCGACGAAGGCGATGATGTTGTCCTTGCCGTCGACATGCATGACACCGAAGCCGGTCGCTTCCATGCGCGGCACTTCGAGGCAACCGACGGTGACGTCGGCATTGGCATCGACGTGCTGGCGCAGCATCAACTCGTAGTCCATCTTGTAGATATGGTCGCCGGCCAGGATGACCATGTATTCGGGCCCATAGGCCTCGATGATGTCGATGTTCTGGTAGACGGCGTCGGCGGTGCCTTCATACCACTGGGTTTCCGAGACACGCTGGGAGGCCGGGAGGATGTCGAAGCTTTCGTTTCGCTCCGGGCGCAGGAAGTTCCAGCCGCGCTGCAGGTGGCGGATCAGCGAATGCGCCTTGTACTGGGTGGCGACACCGAGGCGGCGAATGCCGGAATTCAGCGCATTGGACAGCGCGAAATCGATGATGCGCGTCTTGCCGCCGAAATAGACAGCCGGCTTGGCGCGGCGGTCGGTCAATTCCTTGAGCCGGCTGCCGCGGCCGCCGGCCAGCACATAGGCCATGGCATCGCGCGCCAGCGGCTGGGTTCTCTTCAAGTCTGCCATTTTTTACCCTCCCAAATTACCAGTCTGGAGCATCGCCCGGTCCGCAACGAGTCGACGGACCTAATCCGAAACGAGTTGACGGACCTAGTCCGCAACGAGTTCAAGCATGATCGTCGACAGCGGCGGCAAAAGCATCGTTGCCGAAATGCCTCCTCCTTCCGCCCTGGCTTCGACCACACCGCCATTGCCCTTGCCCGAACCACCGTAGTCCGAAGCGTCGGTGTTGATGATTTCGCGCCATTTGCCGACCTTGGGCAATGGCACGCGATAATTGTCGCGCGGCACTGGCGTGAAGTTGGAAATGACGGCGATCGGGTTGCCGCCGGGCGCGCTGCGCAGCCAGGCGAAGACCGAATTTTCCTTGTCGTCGACGATCAGCCAGGAGAAGCCGTCCGGCTCGCAGTCGCGTGCATGCAGCGCTGGGCGCGAGCGATAGAGATAGTTGAGGTCGCGCACCGTCTGCCAGACGCCGCGATGCGGGTGGAAGTCGAGCAGGTTCCAGTCGAGCGCGCGCGCCTCGCTCCACTCGCGGCGCTGGGCGAATTCCTGGCCCATGAACAACAGCTTCTTGCCGGGATACCCCCACATGAAGGCGTAAAAGGCGCGCAAGGTCGCGAACTTCTGCCAGTCGTCGCCGGCCATCTTGCCGAGCAGCGTGCCCTTGCCGTGCACGACCTCGTCATGGGACAGCGGCAGCACGAAATTCTCGGAGAAAGCGTAGGTCAATCCGAACGTCAGGTCGTTGTGGTGGTGCTTGCGGAAGATCGGCTCCTTGGCGAAATACTCCAGCGTGTCGTGCATGAAGCCCATGTTCCATTTGAAGCCGAAGCCCAGCCCGCCTTCATGCACCGGCGCCGAGACCTTCGGCCATGAGGTCGATTCCTCGGCGATGGTCATCACGCCGGGATGGTGGCCGTAGACCTCCTTGTTCATCTTCTGCAGGAAGGACACCGCTTCGAGGTTTTCGCGGCCGCCCTTCTCGTTGGGGATCCATTCGCCGGCCTTGCGCGAATAATCGAGGTAGAGCATCGAGGCCACCGCATCGACGCGCAAACCGTCGACATGGTATTTCTCGGCCCAGAACAGCGCGTTGTTGACGAGGAACGACACCACCTCGCGGCGGCCGAAATTATAGATCGCGGTGTTCCAGTCGGGATGAAAACCCTTGCGCGGATCGGCATGCTCGTAGAGTGCGGTGCCGTCGAAATTGGCGAGGCCATGCGCGTCGACCGGGAAATGCGCCGGCACCCAGTCGAGGATGACGCCGACGCCGGCGCGGTGCGCACCGTCGACGAAACGGGCGAAGCCGTCGGGGTCGCCGAAGCGCGCCGAGGGGGCATAAAGTCCGGTTGTCTGATAACCCCATGACGGGTCATAGGGATGTTCGGAGATCGGCAGGAACTCGATGTGGGTGAAGCCAGTCTCGACAGCATAGGGGATGAGCTGGTTGGCGAGTTCGTCCCATGACAGGAAGCTGCCATCATCGTGCTGCTGCCACGAACCGGCATGGACCTCGTAGATCGATATGGCTTCCCGCCGCGGATCGGCCTTTCGCCAGTAAGCGCGATGCGCTTCGTCCCCCCATTCATGCGCCGGGGGCACCGCCGTCACCGATGCTGTGGCCGGGCGTAATTCAGACTTGAAGGCGAACGGATCGGCCTTGAGCGGCAGGCGCACGCCGTCGGGGGCAATGATCTCGTATTTATAGGGGTGGCCGGCGCCGATATCGGGAATGAACAGTTCCCAGATGCCGGTGTCGCGGCGGTCGCGCATCGTATGGCGGCGGCCGTCCCATTCGTTGAAGTCGCCGACCACGGAGACGCGCCTTGCATTGGGCGCCCAGACGGCGAAATGGACGCCCGACGCGCCTTCATGGTCGAGGAGATGGGCGCCGAGCTTGTCGAACAGCCTGAGGTGCGACCCTTGCGCGATATAGTAGTCGTCCATCGGGCCGAGCACCGGGCCGAAGGAATAGGGATCGGTCAGCCACCAGTCGCCGCCGGCATTTTTGGCGTGATAGCGCAGCGGCTGACGCTTCTTGATCGACAGTCTGCCTTCGAAGAAACCGGCGTCGTCGCGCCGCGTGAGTTCGCCGGCGTTCTTGCCGGCCAGCGTGTATGCGGTGACGAACTCGGCATTGGGGACGAAGCAGCGGGCAACCAGGCTCTTGCCGGCATCATGCACGCCCAGGATTGCAAAAGGATCGCCATGCGTGCCTGCAACAATTGCGGCGACATCGCCGGCTGACGCCAGCCCGTCCGACCCGCTCGTCGTCGCGGTCGCGCGCGGTTTCTTCATCAGGCGGTGTCCCTCCCTGGGAACCAGTTCTTGTGTACAAGACCCGTTGCTCGTGGCCTCATGCAATCATATCAGGCGGGCACGTTCCAGATTTCTTTCGCATATTGGCGGATCGTGCGATCGGAAGAGAACCAGCCGACGCGGGCAACGTTGCGGATCGCACGCGCGTACCAGTCGGGGCTGTTGCGCCAGACGGCGTCGACATCGCGCTGGGCGGCGGCATAGGCGTCGAAATCCGCCGCCACCATGAACCAGTCGCTGTTGTAGAGACCGTCGACCAGCTCGCGGTAGCGATCCGGCTGGTCGGGCGAGAACACGCCCGACGATACTGCGGCAACAGCCTGCGCCAATTCAGGGGAGCCCTCGATCACGGCGCGCGGGTTGTAGCCATTGCTGCGCCGCTCGGCGACTTCCGCCGTGCTCAGGCCGAAGATGAAGATGTTGTCGTCGCCGACGCATTCCTTGATCTCGACATTGGCGCCGTCGAGCGTGCCGATGGTCAAGGCGCCGTTCAGCGCGAACTTCATGTTGCCGGTGCCCGACGCCTCCATGCCGGCAGTCGAAATCTGCTCGGACAGGTCGGCGGCCGGCATCATCACCTCGGCCAGGCTGACATTGTAGTTCGGCACGAACACCACTTTCAGCAGCCCGCGCACCGACGGGTCGCTGTTGATGACCTTGGCGACGTCGTTGGCCAGTTTGATGATCAGCTTGGCATTGTGGTAGCTGGGCGCCGCTTTGCCGCCGAAAAATTTGACGCGTGGCATCCAGTCCAGCTCGGGATGCGAGCGGATCTGGTCGTAGAGCGCGATAGCTTCCAAGATGTTGAGCAGCTGGCGCTTGTATTCGTGGATGCGCTTGACCTGAATGTCGAACAGCGCCGACGGGTCGAGCTTGATGCCGAGCCGGTCGGCGACCAGATTGGCGAGCTTGACCTTGTTGGAGCGCTTGACGGCGGCGAACTTGTCGCGGAAGGCGGCGTCGCCGGCAAAGGCTTCGAGCCCCTTTATGGCGTCGATGTCGTCGAGGAAACGGTCCCCGATCGCCGCGCGGGCGAGCGCGGTGAGGCCTGGATTGCACTGGATCAGCCAGCGCCGTGGCGTGATGCCGTTGGTCTTGTTGTTGATGCGATCGGGATAGAGCTTGTGGAGATCGGCAAACACCGTCTCCTTCATCAGTTCGGTGTGCAACGCCGACACGCCATTGATCGAGTGCGAGCCGACAAAGGCCAGGTTACCCATGCGCACGCGGCGGTCGCCATTTTCCTGGATCAGCGAGATGCGGCTGATCTGCTCATTGGAAAACTGGTTGGTGGCGCGGGCCTCAAGCAAAACCTGCGCATTGATGGCGTAGACGATCTGCATGTGGCGCGGCAAAAGCCGTTCGAACAGCGGCACCGGCCAGCTTTCCAGCGCTTCTGGCAGCAGCGTGTGGTTGGTGTAGCCGAAGGTGCGCTTGGTGATGTCCCAGGCCTGGTCGAAATCCATGCCATGGACGTCCATCAGCAGGCGCATCAGCTCTGGCACGGCGATCGCCGGATGGGTGTCATTGAGATGGATCGCCGCCTTGTCGGGCAGCGAGGCCAGATCGCCATACTGGCTGAGATGGCGCTGGACGATGTCCTGCAGCGACGCGGTGGAGAAGAAATATTCCTGCCGCAGTCGCAGTTCCTGGCCGGCCTTGTGGGAATCGGCGGGGTAAAGCACGCGCGACAAGGCATCGGCCTTGTTGCTTTCGGCCAGCGCGCCGATGTGGTCGCCGGCGTTGAACTTGTCGAGCAGGATCGGATCGACCGGCATGCCGGACCAAAGCCGCAGCGTGTTGACGCGGTTGGCGCGCCAGCCAACCACCGGGGTGTCGTAGGCGACGGCCTGGACATGCTCGGTCGGCTTCCAGACGTGACGTTCCAGCCGGCCATCCTTGGAGGTGATCGATTCCACCGAGCCGCCGAAGCCGACCTCGAAGGCACGCTCCCGCCGCTCGAACTCCCAAGGGTTGCCGTGGTCGAGCCAGGTTTCGGGCAGTTCGACCTGCCAGCCATCATGGATCTCCTGGCGGAACATGCCGTTGGCGTAGCGAATGCCGTAGCCATGCGCGGGAATGTCGACGGTCGCCATGCTTTCCATGAAGCAGGCGGCGAGCCGGCCGAGACCGCCATTGCCGAGCGCTGCATCCGGTTCGAGCCCGGCGATGAGGTCGAGGTCGACGCCCAGCGACTTGAGCGCTTCTCGCATATTGTCCATCAGGCCGAGATTGGAGAAGGCATCGCGCATAAGCCGGCCGATGAGGAATTCGAGCGACAGGTAATAGACGCGCTTTTCCTGCTGGGCGTAGGCCTCCTGCGTCGCCTGCATCCAGTGATCGACGATGCGGTCGCGCACGACCTTGATCGAGGCTGTCAGCCAATCATATTGCGTGGCAACGGAGGTGCCTTTGCCGACCCGGTATTTGAGAGCCAGCAAGACTTCGTCGGCCAGCGTCTTGGGATCGGGTATTTCGAGATCGGGGGCTTTGGCTGTCATTGTTCGCGTCATACTGCCTCTCGTGATCGTGCTGCGATCATACCGGCTTTCGCTCTCAGTCCCAGCCTATCCTAGTGCATCGCAACATACGTTCAATCGATTTAGACCAGCATGCCGCCAGTTCCCCTGCGGCAATTTATCCGTCGAGCGGATCAGGCAGCGAGTGCAGCCTCCGGCGGAACCTTCGCTCCCGTCATGAAGGCGACGGCGTCGGACATGGTATATTGCTTGGGATCGATGACGCAGAGGCGGCGACCCAGCCGATGGATATGGATGCGGTCGGCAACCTCGAAGACATGCGGCATGTTGTGCGAGATCAGCACGATCGGCAGGCCTCGTTTCTTGACGTCGAGGATCAGTTCCAGCACGCGGCGGCTCTCCTTGACGCCGAGTGCCGCGGTCGGCTCATCCATGATCACCACACGGCTGCCGAAAGCGGCGGCGCGCGCCACCGCCACGCCCTGACGCTGGCCACCCGACAGCGTCTCCACCGCCTGGCTGATGTTCTGGATGGTCATCAGGCCAAGCTCGGTCAGCTTGTCGCGGGCGCGCTTTTCCATTGCCGGCCGGTCCAGCATGCGAAGCCAGTCGCCGAGGAAGCCGGGTTTGCGGATCTCGCGGCCGAGGAACATGTTGTCGGCGATCGACAGGGCCGGCGATAAAGCCAGGTTTTGGTAGACCGTCTCGATGCCCGCCTCGCGCGCCTCCATGGGCGATTTAAAAGCGACAGCCTTGCCTTCAAGACGGATCTCGCCTTCGTCGGGCACGGCGGCGCCGGAAATCGCCTTGATCAGCGATGATTTGCCGGCGCCATTGTCTCCGATGACGGCCAGGATTTCGCCGGGGTAGAGGTCGAAGTCGGCATTGTCGAGGGCGGTGACACGGCCATAGCGCTTGATCAGGCCGCGCGCGGTGAGGATGGGTTCCACGGTCATGCCGAAACCTTTCTGATCCATTGGTCGATCGCCACGGCGCCGATGATCAGCACACCGGTGAGCAGCACCTTCCATTGCGGATCGGCGCCCAGCATGTTGAGGCCCATCGAGACGACACCGACGATCATCGCGCCGAAAAGCGTGCCCAGAATTGAGCCGCGCCCGCCGAACAGTGAAATGCCGCCGATCACCGTCGCAGTTATCGCCTGCAGGTTGTAGTCGGTGACGGCGGCTGACGGTGAGATCGAGCCGTTGCGGCCGATGGAAACCCAGGCAGCGAAAGCTGCGATCAACCCGGCAAGGGTGTAGACCGTCATCAACACCTTCTTGGTCTGGATGCCAGACAGCTTCGCCGCCTCCTGATCATCACCAACGGCGTAGACATGGCGGCCCCAGGCGGTGTGATTGAGCACGTACCAGAGGATCAAAACGAGCACGACCGTGGCGATGACGCCCAGTGTCAGCACCGCCGTGCCGATCTTGAAACTCAGGGCAAAGAGATGCAGCAGCGGCGCCTGGGCGTCGACGTCGGTATCGCGGATCGTCTCGTTGGCCGAATAGATGAAGTTGGTCGCCATGACGATGTTCCAGGTGCCGAGCGTGACGATGAACGGCGGCAGCTTCATGTAGGCGACCAGCAAACCGTTAAGCAGGCCGCAGGCTGCGCCGGCGGCAAGCCCGATGGGCACTGCGAGCACGGCCGGCATGCCGTAGCTGACCGCGCAATTGCCCATGATCACGGCCGAAATCACCATGATCACGCCGATCGACAGGTCGATGCCGGCGGTCAGGATGACCAGTGTCTGCGCGGCACCGAGGATGCCGACGATGGCGATCTGCTGCAGGATCAGCGTCAGCGTATAGGATGAGAAGAAACGCCCGCCAATGGCGATGCCGAAAATTACGATCGACAGGACCAGCACAATCAGCGGCACCGCCGCCGGCGTGGAGTGCAGGAAATGCTGGATGCGCTTGACGGCCGATTTGTGCTCGTCAAAGGCGGCAACGCTTGTGTCGCTGCTCGAGAGAACCTTCTCGAATTCCTGTGCTTGAGCCATGTTTCCTCCCCTGGGCTTCAGCTCCATGCCGATACCCGCTCGCGCCTGTCCGGTCTGCTGCCGGGATTATTCGCGTGACGCATCGTCCACCCGAAGCGGCCGGGGATCAAGCCCCCGGCCGTCAGCTTGCCGCTGGCTGTCAGGCAGCCATCAGCCCCAGCACTTGGCGAGGCCTTCCTTGGTGTCGATCGACTTCACGCCATTGGCCGGCTTGTCGGTGACGAGGTTGACGCCGGTGTCGAAGAAGTTCTTGCCTTCGGTCGGCTTCGGCTTGGCGCCGTCCTTGGCGAAGGCGGCGATCGCCTCGATGCCGAGTGCCGCCATCTGCAGCGGGTATTGCTGCGAGGTGGCGCCAATGACGCCTTCGGTCACCGACTTCACGCCGGGGCAGCCGCCATCGACCGAGACGATCAGCACCTGGCTTTCGAGACCGACCGCCTTGAGCGCCTGGTAGGCGCCGACAGCGGCGGGCTCGTTGATGGTGTGGATGACGGTGATGGAGTTGTCCTTCTGCAGAAGGTTTTCCATCGCCTTGCGGCCGCCTTCTTCATTGCCGTTGGTGACGTCGTGGCCGACGATGCGGGCATCGTCCTCATCGCCGATCTTGTTGGGATCCTTCACGTCGATGCCGAAGCCCATCATGAAGCCCTGGTCGCGCAGCACATCCACGGTCGGCTGTGAGGGGGTCAGGTCGAGGAAACCGATCTTGGCGTCCTTGGCCTTGTCGCCGAGGGTCGCGGCTGCCCAGGCGCCGATCAGCTTGCCGGCTTCCAGATTGTCCGTCGCGAAGGTCGCGTCGGCGGCATCGATCGGGTCCAGCGGGGTATCGAGCGCGATCACCAGCAGGCCGGCGTCACGCGCCTTCTTCACCGTCGGCACGATGCCCTTGGTGTCGGACGCGGTGATCAGGATGCCCTTGGCGCCGTCGGCGATGCAGCTTTCGATCGCCGCCACCTGGCTCTCGCTGTCGCCGTCGATCTTGCCGGCATAGGTCTTGAGGTCGACGCCAAGTTCCTTGGCCTTGGCGGTCGCGCCCTCCTTCATCTTGACGAAGAAGGGGTTGGTGTCGGTCTTGGTGATCAGGCAGGCGCCGACGCCGGCGGCCGATGCTGTCGAAGCAAACGCCATCAGGCCGAGGCCCGCCGCGGCGAACACGGTGGACTTCAATAAAGCTTTGGTCACGATCTTCCTCCCATGGAACCATGCGGATGCCGCCAACCGGCATCTTGAGCGCATCCACTGAAGTTCTCCCAGTGTGGACGCGCCCTCAAATGACACCAGCGGGAGCCGCCTGTCAATAATTAAATCACTCTTATTTATTATTGACAGCTTTGCGCGGTTCACTCATTCTGCCGCAAAAGCAGTAAGAATAAACCAAGGGAAGGAACAAGGGTGGAGACCGGCATTGCGAGGCACGGTTCGCCCGAGGCGGCCGCCAGCCGTCTCCACCGTGGCACCAACCAGAGCGGCATGCGCGACCACAATGAGCGGCTGGTGCTGTCGTTGGTTCGCCAGCACGGCAGCTTGGCCAAATCAGACATTGCGCGCATGACCGGGCTTTCAGCGCAGACCGTCTCGGTCATCATGCGCGAACTGGAGGAAGACAGCCTGCTGCTGCGCCAGGCGCCGTTGCGCGGCAAGATCGGCCAGCCCTCCATCCCGATGGCGCTGAACCCCGAAGGCGCCTTCTTCATCGGCCTCAAGATCGGCCGCCGCAGCGCCGAACTGGTGCTGATCGATTTCCTCGGAACTGTGCGTTCCATGCTGCAGCACTCCTACCGCTATCCGGCGCCGCGCGAGACGGTTGAGTTCGTCACCGAAGGCATGAAGACGATGCGCGCCGAACTGACACCTGCGCAGGACAAGCGCATTGCCGGGCTCGGCATCGCCATGCCGTTCGAACTGTGGAACTGGGCCGACACCGCCGGCGCGCCGCGCGACATCATGGACGAATGGCGCCATCGCGACATCCGTGCCGACATCCAGGCGCAGTGCGAATTCCCGGTCTATCTGCAGAATGACGCCACCTCCGCCTGCGGCGCCGAACTGGTGTTCGGCCAGACCGGCGGGGCGCGCGACTTCGTCTATTTCTATATCGGCGCCTTTGCCGGCGGCGGCATCGTGCTCAACGGCCGGCTGTTCGGCGGGCCAACCGGAAATGCCGGGGCGCTGGGTTCGATGCCGGTGCCGGGACCAGACGGCAAGCCGACGCAGCTCATCGACGTCGCCTCGATCGCCATGCTGGAAAAGGCGCTTAACGCACGCGGCGTCGAGGCTTCGCATCTGTGGACGTCGCCTGAGGATTGGGGCGAGATCGGTCACGAGCTCGACGACTGGATCGCCAATGCCGCTCAGGCGCTGGCCTATGCCATCGTATCGGCGTCATCGGTGATCGATTTCGAGGCCGCGGTGATCGACGGCTGGATGCCGCTCGCTGTCCGGCGCCGGCTCGTCGATGCGATCAGGCAGGCGATCGGTACGATCGATGGCGAAGGGCTGAAGCTTCCGGTGGTGCGCGAAGGCACCGTCGGCATCCATGCCCGCGCGCTGGGCGGCGCCAGCCTGCCGCTGTCCGAACGCTTCCTCATCGGTTCGACCACCATTTCCCGGAGCACCTGAATGCTGATCGGTATTCCGTCGCTGCTCGGTCCGGAGCTTCTGGCGACATTGCGCGCCATGGGCCATGGCGACGAGATCGCGCTTGTCGACGGCAACTATCCGGCGGAAGAACAGGCAAACCGGCTGATCCGCGCCGACGGTCTTCACCTCATACCGGTGCTTGACGCCATTTTGAGCGTGCTGCCGGTGGACGACTTCGTGCCGGAAGCGCTGTTTCGTGCCTCGGTAAAAGGCGATCCCTCGGTCGCCGATCCCGTCCACCTCGAGATCGAGGCGATCTGCACCAGGCGCGCGCCGGGCCGCAAGGTGGTTGCGCTGGCGGGCGCCGACTTCTATGCACGCGTCCGGTCGGTATATGCGATCGTCGCCACCAGCGAACCCCGGCTCTATGCCAACATCATCATCCGCAAGGGCGTGATCTATCCGCCGGAGAACAAGAAATCATGATCCTCTGCTGCGGCGAAGCCCTGATCGACATGCTGCCGCGCACCACGACACAGGGAGAGCCGGCCTTTGCGCCCTATGTCGGCGGCGCGGTGTTCAACACGGCGATCGCGCTTGGCCGCCTCGGCGCGCCCGCCGGCTTCTTTTCCGGCCTGTCGTCGGATCTGTTCGGCGGCCAGTTCCGCGAGGCGCTCGGCGCAAGCAAGGTCAGCTCCACCTATGCGCACACCTCCCCTCGCCCGACCACGCTCGCCTTCGTGCGGCTCACCAACGGCCAGGCGACCTACACTTTCTACGACGAAAACACCGCCGGGCGCATGCTGACGACAGAGGATCTGCCGAAACTGGGCGCCGAGATCGAAGCCATGCTGTTTGGCGCCATCAGCCTGATTTCGGACCCGGCGGGTGCTGCCTACGAAGAATTCATGAAACGCGAGCACGAACGCCGCGTCATGATGCTCGACCCCAACATCCGGCCGAACTTCATCCCCGACAAAGCCAAGCACCTCCGGCGCATCCGCTCGATGATGGCGATGGCCGACATCGTGAAGCTATCGGATGAGGATCTGCACTGGTTCGGCGAGGCCGGCTCGCATGAGGACGTCATCCGCAACTGGCTGGATCGCGGCCCGAAGCTGATCGTCGTTACCCACGGCAGCGAAGGTGCCGTCGGCTACAGCAGGGAACACAAGGTCACGGTGATGCCGCATAAGGTGGAGGTGGTAGACACGGTCGGCGCCGGCGACACTTTCAATGCCGGCATTCTGGCCTCGCTGCACGAGCAAGGCCTGCTCACCAAGGCCGGGATCGGCGGCCTTTCGGAGGACGCCATCCGTCAGGCGCTGGCGCTCGGCGCCAAAGCGGCGGCGGTGACCGTGTCGCGGGCCGGCGCCAACCCGCCCTGGCGGCACGAAATCGCCTGATCCACGCTTAGTCCGCCGCCAGCCGCTGCAAGCAGCCGATCACTTTATGTTTCCGCGAGCCGGAAAGACGCACTGAATTAGCCGGATTAATAGGCGGCGAAGCCCGGATTTCCGGCATCTTGCGGCAATGCAGGGAAAGCCTGAAGTAACAGGCTGCGACACCTAGACAACCCGTCCCGCGGCCGGTCCGGCTTTCTAGACCGGCCCAACTCTGGTACCAGCGGCCCGGTTAAGTTGTTGTTTCTGTGCGTGTCATTGTCCCCGGGGCAGCCCGCACCACACCGTTTTGAGGCCGACATGCAGTTCATCGATCTTGGCGCGCAGCGCGAACGTATCCGCGACCGGCTGAAGGCCGCGATCGACAATGTCGTCGAGGAAGGCCGCTATATCCTCGGACCGCAAGTCACCGAATTCGAAAACAAGCTCGCAGCCTATATCGGCACCAAGCATGTCGTGGCCTGCGCCAACGGCACCGACGCGCTGCTGTTGCCGCTGTTTGCCGCCGGTATCGGCCCCGGCGACGCGGTGTTCGTGCCGAGCTTCACCTTTGCCGCGACGGCGGAAGTGGTGGCGCTTGCCAAGGCCGAACCAGTGTTCGTCGATGTCGAGGCCGAGACCTACAACATCGACATCGCCAGCCTCGAGGCGGCGATCGCCATGATCAAGAAGGAAGGCCGGCTGAAGCCGAAGGCGATCATTCCCGTCGACTTGTTTGGGCTTGCCGCCAACTACGAGGCGATCATGGCGATTGCCAGGCGCGAAGGGCTGCTGGTGATCGAGGATGCGGCGCAGTCGATCGGCGGTTCGGCCGACGGCACAATGTGCGGCGCCTTCGGCCATGTCGGCTCGACCAGCTTTTATCCGGCCAAGCCGCTGGGCTGCTACGGCGATGGCGGCGCGATGTTCACCAATGACGACGCGCTGGCCGACCAGCTGCGCTCGTTTGCGTTCCACGGTAAGGGCGGGACGCAGTATGACAATGTCCGCGTCGGCATCAATTCACGCCTCGACACCATCCAGGCGGCGATCCTGATCGAGAAACTCGCCATCCTCGAAGACGAGATGGTCGCCCGCCAGGTCGTGGCCAAGCGCTACGCCGAAGGTCTCGGCGACATCGTCAAGGCGTCACGCAATCTGGGCGGTGGCCGCTCGGCCTGGGCGCAATACGCCATCGAGACGCCGAAGCGCGACGGGTTGAGGGCGCATCTCGGCGAAAAGGGCATCCCTTCGGTGATCTATTATGTGAAGCCGCTGCACGAGCAGGTCGCCTATCGCGACTATCCGCGCACGCCGACCGGGCTTGCGGTTTCGGAGGAACTGCCGAAGCGCATCCTGTGCCTGCCGATGCATCCCTATCTCAGCGAAGCCGACCAGGACCGCATCATCGAGACGATCCGCAACTACATTGGCTCGAACTCGGCGCATGTAGCGGCGGCGTAAGTTACGCCGCGTCCGCCGCCTTCCCGCTCGCAATAAAATGCGGGTTGGCGAAATCCTCGTCGTCGCTCTGTTTGCGCTTGCCATAGGTGAGCGGCTCGCCGTCCAGCGTGCGCGTCATGCCGCCGGCGGCGCGCAGTACGGCGTCGCCGGCCGCCGTGTCCCATTCCATGGTGCGGCCGAAGCGCGGATAGATGTCGGCTTCGGCTGCGGCGAGCAGGCAGAATTTCAGCGATGAGCCGACCGAGACGATCTCGGCGGCGCCGAGATCCTTGATGAAGGCTTCGGTCTCCGGGGTGTTGTGCGAGCGGCTGGCAACGACCGCCAGCGGCGTGACCGCCCTCCTAACCGAAATCCGCCGGCGGCCGACGATACGGAAGTCGCCATCGACCTCGATTGCTTCGGCCCAGCCCGGCCGTCCAGAGAAGAACCGCCCGCTGCACGGTGCGAAGACGACGCCGATCTCCGGCACGCCGTGCCGGACAAGCGCGATGTTGACGGTGAAATCGGTCCGGCGGTTGACGAATTCCTTCGTTCCATCGAGCGGATCGATCAGGAAGAAGGCGCCATCCAGATCGGGCGGCACAATGCCTTCGGCGACCTCTTCCTCGGCCACGCAGGGAATATCGGGATAGGCCGCACGCAGGCCGGCGAGGATGATCGTCTCGCTCTCGCGGTCGGCTTCCGTGACCGGCGAGGAGTCCGACTTGCTGTCGACCGCGCAGCCGGCCTTGAAGACCCGCATCACCTCGCGTCCGGCTTCGAGCGCCAGGCGCTCGAACACGTCGAGCATCACTTCGTCGTCAGATGCCGCCGCCGCTGTCATATTGGTCTTCGGCAATGTCGCGCTCATTCAGCCAGTGTTCCAGAGCCTCTACCATCTCCTCGGCCGTCTTGCCGAGTGTCTTGAGATGGATTTCGGGATTTTCGGGAGCTTCATACGGGGAATCGACGCCGGTGAAGTTCTTGATCTCGCCATTCAGCGCCCGTGCGTAAAGGCCTTTCGGGTCGCGTCGGGCGCATTCCTCGAACGGCGTATCGACGAACACTTCGACGAACTCGCCGTCGGCCATCAACTCCCTGGCCATGCGCCGCTCGGCGCTGAAGGGGGAAATGAAGGAGACGATGACGATCAGCCCGGCATCGGCCATCAGCTTTGCCACTTCGGCGACACGGCGGATGTTTTCGACCCGATCGGCGTCGGTGAAGCCGAGATCGCGGTTGAGGCCGTGGCGGACATTGTCGCCGTCGAGAATGTAGGTGTGGCGCCCGGAAGCGAACAGCTTCTTCTCGAGCAGGTTGGCGATGGTCGACTTGCCCGAACCGGAAAGGCCGGTGAACCAGAACACGGCGGGACGCTGGCTCTTCAAGTCGGAACGGCCACGCTTGCCGACATCGAGCGACTGCCAGTGGATGTTTTCGGCGCGGCGCAAGGTATGCAGGATCATGCCGGCGCCGACCGTGGCATTGGTGATGCGGTCGATCAGGATGAAGGCGCCGGTATCGCGGTTGTCGGCGAAGGTGTCGAAGGCGATCGGCGCCCGGGTCGAGATGTTGCAGATGCCGACTTCGTTCATCTCGAGCGACTTCGCCGCCTCGCGAGCGAAGTCGTTGACGTTGACGCGGTATTTCAGGTCGGTGACGGTGGCGCTGGTCTGGTCGGTCTCGGTGCGCAGTATATAGGAGCGTCCCGGCAGCAGCGCTGCCTCGTCGAACCAGACGATGTTGGCGGCGAACTGGTCGGCGACCTGCGGCCGTGCCGCCGGCGACACCAGCATGTTGCCTCTGGAGACCTCGACCTCGTCATCGAGCACAAGGGTGATGGCCTGGCCGGCCACCGCCTGGGCAAGATCGCCGCCTTGCGCGACGATGCGCTTGACCCGCGAGGCCTTGCCGGATTTGGCGACCACCACCTCGTCGCCCTGCGCGACGGAGCCGGACGCGATGGTGCCGGCAAAGCCGCGGAAGTCGAGATTGGGCCGGTTGACATACTGCACCGGAAACCGGAACGGCAGTTCGACCGCGGCCTCGTCGACCGATATGGTTTCGAGATGCTCGATCAGCGACGGGCCGGAATACCACGCCGTCTTGCCGGAGCGGCTGGTGACATTGTCGCCATAGCGGGCCGACATCGGGATCGGCACGATCGTCTGGAAGCCGAGCTCGTGCGAGAACTGCCGGTAATCCTCGACGATACGGTCGAACACCGCCTGGTCGAAATCGACGAGGTCGATCTTGTTGACGGCAAGCACGATATGGCGGATGCCGAGCAGCGAAGCGATGATCGAGTGGCGCCGGGTCTGGCGCAGCACACCCTGGCGCGCATCGATCAGCACGATGGCGAGATCGGCAGTCGATGCGCCGGTCGCCATGTTGCGGGTGTACTGTTCATGGCCGGGGGTGTCGGCGACGATGAACTTGCGCTTGGGCGTGGCGAAGAAGCGGTAGGCGACGTCGATGGTGATGCCTTGCTCGCGCTCGGCCTCGAGGCCGTCGACCAGAAGCGCGAAGTCGATGTCGTCGCCAGTGGTGCCGTGCTTGCGGGAATCGCGCTCGAGTGCGGCGAGCTGGTCCTCGAAGATCTGCTTTGTGTCGGACAGAAGACGGCCGATCAGCGTCGACTTGCCGTCGTCGACCGAGCCGCAGGTGAGGAAGCGCAGCAGCGACTTCTTCTCCTGCGCCGCCATGTATTCGCGCACGCCGTCGGTGGGAGCGAGGCTCTTGGCCAGGATATGGCGCATGCTCAGAAATATCCCTCGCGCTTCTTCTTTTCCATCGAGCCGGCTTCATCGCGGTCGATGAGGCGGCCCTGGCGCTCGGAGGTGCGCGCCGTCAGCATCTCGCCGACGATGGCTTCGAGCGTGTCGGCGTCGGATTCGATGGCGCCGGTCAGCGGATAACAGCCAAGCGTGCGGAAACGCACCAGGCGGTTCTCCACCGTCTCACCGGGGCGCAATTGCATGCGATCGTCATCCTTCATGATCAGCATGCCGTCGCGTTCGACCACCGGCCGCTCCTTGGCGAAATAGAGCGGCACGATCGGGATGTTTTCCTGCAGAATGTACTGCCAGATATCGAGCTCGGTCCAATTCGACAGCGGAAACACGCGGATCGATTCGCCCGGCGCAATGCGGGTGTTGAAGATCTTCCACATCTCCGGCCGCTGGTTCTTCGGGTCCCAGACATGCTGGGCGTTGCGGAAGGAAAAGATGCGCTCCTTGGCGCGCGACTTCTCCTCGTCGCGCCGCGCCCCGCCGAAGGCAGCGTCAAAGCCGTATTTGTCGAGCGCCTGGCGCAACGCCACCGTCTTCATCACATGGGTGTGGGTGTTCGAGCCATGGTCAAAGGGGTTGATACCGTCGCGCACGCCGTCTTCATTGACGTGGACCAGCAGGTCGAAGCCGAGCTTCTGCGCCATCTGGTCGCGAAAGGCGATCATCTCGCGGAACTTCCAGGTGGTGTCGACATGCAGGAAGGGGAAAGGCGGCTTGGCCGGATAGAAGGCCTTCATCGCCAGATGCATCAGCACGGAGGAATCCTTGCCGACGGAATAGAGCATCACCGGCTTGGAGAAGGAGGCTGCAACCTCACGGAAGATGTGGATGGATTCGGCCTCGAGCCGCTGCAGATGCGTAAGCGCGATGTTCATGGACTGTGAGCGTTCTCTCGTGCAATCCAGACCTTGCATCAGATGGATCGGGCGTCCTTGTCAGGCGCCCGGTTCAAGCTTCACTGCTGGACACTATCGGTTCGTGCCGGCGTTCTAGCAGATCGCCACCTGATATAACAACGCTGGAAAGGCCGGCGGCCACACCGATCGGGAACGAATTTTCCATGAAAGGCTCCGAGAACGGAAATTCCTGCCCGGCGAACCGATAGCCTTCACAGCCCCAGAAAAATCTTGCCTGAACCGAAAGACTTGCCGGCCCGACCTCGTCGCACTTTCGAAAACCGCACCCAGCCGCTATACCGGCTCCTGAACCTGCGCCGGGCGGCATGCCGCAAATGCCGCCGCCAAACATCGTCCGTCGCCAAGCGACCCAGCGCATTGTGAACCAGAGCATTGACCCCGATTTCCGCCATCAAGCAGCACGTTTCGCCGTCACGGATCAACATCACCTTCTCCATTCTGTGCTTCTTTTTCCCGCCGGTGCTGGGATCGGCGGTCAGCTTTTTGTTCAATGGTGGCGGCCTGTGGTCGGTGCTTCTGCTTGCGCTGAAAAGACGGCGTTTCAACATCGACCGGCCGATGACGGCGATGACGGTGGCCATCTATGCCTATTGTGCAGCCAGCGTGCTCGCCTCCATCGTCAACAATTCGATCGCCAGGGATGCGCCGCATCTGGCAGGGCTGATCACCTTCCTGTTTTTCCCAGTCTCATACGCGACCTGGAGCATTAGCGAGAAACCAACGCTGACGCGCATTGTCGTGCTGGCGAGCGCTGCCGCCTGCCTTGGCGCCCTGCTGCTGGCGGTCGTGCAATATCACGGGCTGGGCATACGGGCCGAAGGCGGCGCCGGCAATCCGATCGTGTTCGCGACCGTCGCCTGCCTCAGCATGATGATGTGCCTGGCAGGCGCCTTATCGGGTGTCGAAAAGAACAGGGCGTTGCTGGCCTGCGCGACACTGGCCGGCGCGGTCGCCATCGTCTATTCGGGATCGCGGATCATCTGGCTGGCGATGCTGGTGGCCGGCATCGCGGTCCTGCTGATCAACCGTCGCAAGCTCAACAACAGAAACGCCATTCGGCTTTTGCTGATTGCGGGCGCGATCGGCATCGTCATCGCTGTCATTGGTCTCCCGATCATTTCCGAGCGCGCGGCCTTCCTGTTCAGCGACTGGGATGCGCTCGCCACGAAGGGCGACCACACGACCGCGCTCGGCTTGCGCGCAGCACTTTGGCAGATTGGGCTGAGCGCCTTCCACGACATGCCGATTTTCGGTCACGGCATTGCTGCAAGCCGTGAGCTGATAAAGGATGGGTTCCACAGTCAGTTCAACATGCCGTCCACGGGCTTCAGCCATTTTCACAATGGCTTCCTGACCGCATTGGTGGAGGCCGGGCTGCTTGGAGCCATAACGCTCGCGGCTGTGTTCTTCGTTGCCGCGAGAAACGCGGCCATCGTGCTGCGCACCAGCACGGACGCGATCGAGCGGTTCGGCGCCACGATGATTGTCGTCACTGCGATCACCTACCTCATCGGCGGCCTGACCGGCATCCTGGTCGGCCACGACATCCTCGATGCCACACTGATGGTGTTCCTGGTGTCCGGGACATATCTTGCATCGGGCCGGCAACAAATGCTGCCGGAACAACAGGCCCCGGCGCCCCAGGCAAGCCGGCCGTGAAAGTGCTGGTCACAGGCGCGACGGGTTTCATCGGCAGGCAGGTGGTCAACCAGCTTCGCGAAGCCGGGTTCGGGGTGCGCATGGCATCGCGCCACCCGGAACGGCTCGGTCCCGTGAGCGATGCGGTTTTGTTGCCGGACTTTGACGCGCCGGCCCAGGCATTCCAGGCGCTGATGCGAGATGTCACCCATGTCGTCCACTGTGCGGCGCTCAACAATGACCGCAAGGCGAGCGAAGCCGACTTCATGGCCGCCAACGCGACACTGACCGCCCAGCTGGCGCGCGCGGCCGCCTCGCGGACAAGCGGGCGCTTCATCTATCTGTCGTCGATCCGGGCAGTAGCCGGTCCCGGTTTCAGCGGAACGATCAGCGAGGCGACGCTCCCTGCCCCACAATGCGCCTACGGGCGCTCGAAACGCGAAGGCGAGATCAAGACACTGGAAGCCTATGCGTCCAGGCCCTCCGATGCCACGGCGCTGCGCCTGCCGCCGGTCTATGGCGAAGGCATGAAGGGAAACCTGCGTGGAATGATGCGGGCTGCCGCCATTGCCTTACCATTGCCCTTAGGCGCTTTCACCGCAGTTCGTTCGCTGATATCGCGCGACGCGGTGGCTGGCGCCGTGGCGCATCTTTTGACTCGTCCCACGCCACCGCGCCCGACCTATGTCCTGGGCGATGCTTCCCCCGTTGCGATGTCCGAAATCTTGACTGCATTCAGGCACGGATACGACGTTCCGACCCGGCTCGTTCCTGTGCCGGCCTGGCCATTCAGGCTGTTCGCCACACTGCTTGGCAGAAAAGCAGCGTACGACGCTTCCATGGCGACACAGATTTGCGACCCGTCACTGCTGATCTCGGAAGGCTGGATGCCCGAAACCGACACGCTCGGCCGGATTGAGGAACTTGCACGACAGGCCCGTCAGGTCCGGTAGATTGTGCCAAGCAGGATTTTGACGTCGAGTCCGATCGAGGCTCCCCTGAGATATTCGGCATCCGTTTCGGCGCAGAGTTTCGGATCCGACATGTCGATGCCTTTCATCTGTGCCAGCCCGGTAATGCCCGGAAGTGCGGCAAGCACACCCAATTGCCTGCGGCGTTCGATCAATTCGGTTTGCGTGGGCAGGCATGGACGCGGCCCAACCAGGCTCATCTCGCCCTTGAGCACGTTCCAGAGCTGCGGCAGCTCGTCGATCTTGAATTTCCGCAGCACCTCGCCGACGGCAGTGACGGAAATTGCCGGCGCCTGATGCGAGGGCAGAGACGGCGTTCCCACAACCATCGTGCGCAGCTTGTGGCAGGCAAACGGCACCCCGTGCTGGCCGACACGGGTTTGAGAGAAGAGTGCCGGTCCAGGCGACGTCGTCCTGATTGCTAGCATGGCAAGCAGGACGAAAGGCGAGGCCAGTGGCAGCAGCAGCGCCGCCACCGCCAGGTCGAAAGCTCGCTTGGGTTCCCTCATGGCCGTCTCTGCATGCTCTAGATCCGCCGCCAGATGAACGCCAGATAGAGCCCAAGCGTCCCAGCCAGCGTCTGCCGGTAGACGCCGCTTTTCCTGAGAAGGCGCAGGCGTCGCAGGATACCGCCCTTTCGCGCCCTGATGAACAGGCCGAGACACGCGGCGGCATCCCTCGAGAGGATGTCGCGATTGACCGCCAGGCCACTCAGATTGTGATCGGTCCAGACGGCGAACTCGCCCCTGAACAGGCGCCCCAGCCGCGACAGCCTCGCCTTCCAGGACACGTTGGCGCCGACCAGATTTGCCTCATGCTGGCGGTAGCGCACCAGCGGTCGCGGGTCATAACGGACAATGCCGCCGGCAGCCGTGACGATCAGGTAGGTCCACCAGTCATGGCTGACGAACTCGGTCCTTGCCGATGCCTTTGCCAGCAACTTTCGCGCGGCGCGGTTGATCATCATCGTGTTGCCGCCGGCAATGCTTTGCACCAGCGCATTGCGAAATGCGGGTGGATGCTGGAACAGCGGCGAATACCCTTGCGCCGCTCCGGTTTCGGACATGGTCGCGGTCCTGGAGCAAAACAGCAGCGGCGTTGCGGCATCGTGCCCTTGCATCCAGGCAATAGCGCTCTCCAACCTATCCGGCTCCCAGATGTCATCCTGGTCGCAGAAGGCGTAGTAGTCGGCCTCGATGCGCGGATCGATGATCATCGCGCGGAAATTGGCGGCAAAGCCCTGGCGAGGACCATTCGACAGGGTCAACCGGCCCTTGGACCAGCGGCTCTGCCAGGCGCCGATAATGGCCGAAGTGCCGTCTGTCGAACCGTCGTCGGAAACCCAGAGGTCGACAACAGGATGCGATTGCGCAGCCAGCGACGCGAGCTGCTCGTCAAGGAAAGCCGCGCCATCTTTCGTGCCCAGCAGCACGGCCACGCGCTGATCTTGTCTGCTCACTGGTTCAGAATCATCTGCAAGCGCCTGGGAACGGCCATCGGATTGGTTTCAATAGCCAATCCCGGTCGATCAGGACAGCATGTTTGTTTTTACGCAATTCCTCAGGGAAAGCGCTACGCGATTTCCCGGGAAACCGCTTCACACTTTTCCGGGAATTGCTCTAACCCGCTGCCCGACTGTTTTCGCAATGGTTTCGCGGCGCGCGTCGGCTTGAGGCTCTTCCGCCTGATGAAGCCCGGCCATGACGGCGAGCGCGGCGGCCTTGTCCTGGTCGCGCATGGCCGCCTGCAGCGACGTCAGCGCCGCTTGGACCCTGGGCCACCCCACGACATCGGTTCTGAGGCCGAAGATCTTGGGGATATCGAGCGCGACAATCTCCTCATTGCCGCCATGCAGCACCTCGTGAAGCTTCTCGCCCGGCCTGATCCCGGTGAAACGGATCGGAATGTCGGTGTAGGGGCTTTTGCCGGCCATGCGGATCATGGTTTCGGCGACTTCGAGGATCGGCACCGGCTTGCCCATGTCGAGCATATAGATGGCGTAATCGTCCTTGCCCTGGCGCCGCTCGGCATCGGCTGCCGACATGATGACGAGGTCGACGGCTTCGGCCACCGTCATGAAGTAGCGGGTCATGCGGCGATCGGTGATGGTGACCGGACCGCCGGCCTCGATCTGCGCCTGGAAGATGGTGGCGACCGAACCGTTGGAGCCGAAGACATTGCCGAACCGCACGGCGATGAACTTGGTGCCGGAGCGACGGCCATTGGGTTCGGTGGCGTGCGTTTCGTGCAGCGAAGAGACGATCTGCTCGGCGGCGCGTTTCGTCATGCCGAGCACCGAGGTCGGATCGACCGCCTTATCGCTGGAAATCAGCAGGAACTGCGGCACCCCGCATTTGGCGGCAACCTCGGCGCAGACGAGAGTACCCAAAATGTTGGTCTGGATCGCCGATTCCCAGTTTTCCTCGAGCAGCGGCACATGTTTGAGCGCGGCGGCGTGGAAGATGATGTCGGGCTTGAAGTCGGTGACGGCGCGGGTGATCTGGCGCCGGTCGGTGACATCGACGATGCGGCTCTTGAGCCGGGCATGATCCTTTTCGTCAACCTGCTGGTCGAGCTGGAAAATCCCGAACTCCGAGATGTCGGCAACCAGAACCGCCTCGGCGCCGAGTTCCAGCGTCCGCTTGACCAGGATGCGGCCGATGGAGCCGGCGCCGCCGGTCACCAGGACGCGCTTGCCGCTGACGAAGCCGCCAATGCGCTCAACGTCCGACGGGACCGTGGAGCGGCGCAGGATCGTTTCCATCTCGACAGCGTCGAGAACCAGCTTTCCGCCCTGCCCGAGCTCCGAGACACCGGAGAACTGGACGACGGCGATGCCGCTGTGACGGGCGACACGGACCAGCTCCGAGTATTCCTCGATCTCGCGCTCGGTGCCATTGCCGAAAATCAGCATGTCGAGGCTTTTGGTGCCTCTTGCATATTCTTCGAGGACCTCGACCAGGCGGGGCCGCACGGCCACCACCGGAACGCCCTGTATCTGCGTGCCCAACGGCGCGCCGTTCTCGATGGCCATGATGCCGGCGATGGAATATTCGGCCGGCTCGGCCGTGCGTGTGAAGCGGATGATGACGTCTGCTTCGCCAAGCCTGCCGACGAACAGCGCTTGTTTGATCGCCGCATTGTTTGGGTTGCGGCTCAGGATTCGCCAGCTCGCCCCGTCGCGCAGGAACCGGTAATAGAGCCGAGGCGCCGATATGATGGTGAAGGAGACGAGGAAAAAGACGATGAACTGGCGCTCGTTGAGGCCGGTCACCGGCTGAAACGATCGAACCGCCAGCGAGACGACATAGAGCGTGACGGTCAGGATGGCGCAGCTCTTCAGGATGTTGAAGAAGTCCGGCGTGGAGGCGAAACGCCACACGGTGTTGTAGAGGCCGCAATAGCGAAACAGCATATGGCTGAGAAGAACAATACTTGCCCAGCACGCCAGGCCGGCCGTGGAGAGCGCGTCGAATGAAAGTCTCGACTGCGAAAGCCCCAGACTCAGCGCCACCGCGACCAGGACCATGACCAGATCCTGGATCATTATAATGGCGCGCCGCATCTTCGGCCGAAGTCCGGACACGACCTCTACATAGGATGTCATTGGGTAGTACTGAACTCCAGGCGCAAGGACATGGACACTAACGTGGTGCAAGAGCGACGGAAACCCGTCACCGATCACCTGTTTAGAGTGCCAATCCCCAGCCCCGCCGCTTTGTATCGCATAGCGTGGAGTTGTAGTGATCGCCACTAATTTTTTTGGCGGACCCTTTGGTTAAGGGATTGAAAATAATTGAACGAACGAGGTTTTCGCCAAGTATGGCAAAATATCGAGCCGCTGGGGTAAACGGCGCGCCTTGAGCCTCTGCCGGGATTGTAGCCAAGTGCCAGGATGCGCCTCTGCTCATAATCAGAGGCATGAACTTACGATTCGCGCAGTGCGCCGATTGCGATATCGAGGTAAGGGGCGTCGACCTGTCGCAAGCGATTCGTGGTCCATCGCGACTTCATTGCGACGCAATGCGTTGCCAAATGCGTGCCGCAGTGGCTATGAAGGGCGCCTTTGGCCGGTCCAACGGCCATGGGACGTGAATCACAACAACAAAAGACTGCGACACTAGGAACGATGATTGCGGCACTAAACGGCGCTGTCGACGATATCAGCAAGGCCATGAAGCTGCACCGGGTCTGGATTGCGCTTGCTCACGAAGACATCGGCGATCAGCATAGGCGCACGACGCTCGGCCCGCTTTGGCTGCTGGTCAACTACGTAGCGTTCGTCGGCACGTTCGTATTCGTGTTCCAGCCCGCCGGCAACGATGCTGCGGGCTATGCTGCCTATGTCGCCATCGGCCTTCTGGTGTGGTTCTACCTGATGGAGGTCATCAGCTTGAGCGTATCGCTCTTCAAACGCGAAGAGAGCTTCATAGAAGGTACCACGCTGCCGTTGTTTGTGTATGTGATGCGATTGGCGCTGCAATCAATTATCCGCGCGGGCTATGCGATCGTGGGTTGCGTTGTCATTCTGTTCCTGAGCGGGTCCGGGCTCAATGCTGGTTGGCTGTGGTCGCTCGCGGGACTGCTCATGATCCTGATTGCCACCCCAGCCGTTATCACGGTCTTCGCTTTTCTTGGCGCTTTCTTCCCGGACAGTGAGTTCATCGTCGGCAACATGATGCGGGTTGGCATGTTTTTTACGCCCGTTTTCTGGGTGTATGATGGGCAAGACGGCATTCAAAAATATGCCTATCACTGGAACCCGTTCACCTATTTTCTAGAGATCGTTCGAGTTCCGATCATCAGTGACGAATTGCCAATGCACGCTTTCGCTGTAACCGGCACCATCTCTCTGACTGTATGGGCGATTGCATTGCTGCTGCTTGGCCGGTATCGCAAGCAAGTCGTCTTCATCATCTGAGTTTTCGATGGTTTCCATAAAGTTGCACAATATTAGCTTGGTCTACAAACTGCATGAGAGGCTGACGCTTTCCGCGCCCGATCGGCGTGTGAGCGGGCCAGGCGGCAAAATTGAAGGCTCAGGCAGAAAGCAGTATGTGCAAGCTCTCGACGGCGTCAGTTTCGAGCTCAAGGCGGGCGACCGATTGGGCCTAGTTGGCCCAAACGGTGCCGGCAAGACAACACTTCTCAAGGTGCTTTACGGTATCTACGAGCCGTCGGCAGGAAGCATAGAGATTGAAGGCAAGGTCGACGCCTTGTTCAACATCAACATAGGCTTTCGCCGCGAGGCCACTGGGCGCCGGAACATCGTCTTGCGCGGATTGATCAACGGCTGGACGGAAGCCGAGATCGAAGAAAAAATGGAGGGCATCATTGCCTTCAGCGAACTCGGCGACTTCATTGACCTGCCGTTCAAGGCATACAGCCAGGGCATGGCCGCGCGGCTTGCGTTTTCAATGGCAACGTCGCTAGACCCGGAAATCCTTCTGATGGATGAATGGATCGGAGCGGGCGACGCCTCTTTTCAGGACAAGGCCAAAAGGCGTATGGACGAACTCGCGGAAAAGGCAGGCATCATCGTTCTGGCAAGCCATAATGAGAGCCTGATCGAAAGCGTGTGCACAAAAAAACTGACGCTCAAAAGTGGCCGGGTGGAATCGCTTACGACGAAGTCGGTCAAAACCTCACAAGTTGGAAAAACTGCTTTGTCGCGACCAAGATAAATTCTTGACGACAGGCTTCATCGCATCAAAAATCGCTGCCCCGCTAGCGCACCATGCCATGAAATTCGGTTAGCCACGTGTGAAGCTACTCTGGTTCTGCCATCCATTTTCGATACCCAAGCTCAAGACCTGACAGAAGAACATCGCCCAAAAGAGTGACAACCCGATGTGCAATTGCAACGGCAGTGGAGGTGGCCGCTGGTATGCCGATCGTCGTAAGGCCTGCGATGAAGACCGCCTCTCTAACACCCAATCCACCTGGCGCCCCTGGCACAACAAAACCAAGCAGCCAGCCAGCGGCTGACACGCCGATCACCATCTTCCACTCCATCGTGGGTCCGTACAGTACATGGACAAGGACGATGACGATTAAACCATTAGCAAGAAAAAAAAGAACATAAGAAGCGATACTTAGCGCCGCCATCGAAAAGGTGACGTGTCTGCGGCTCTGCTTGAAATATCGACCAGCAACAATAGGGGCCAGCACAAAAGCTGCTAGTCCACCTACAAGATAGGCTGCGGAGGCTAGATAACGATTTATTCCGTAATCCTCACCTGCCTGAAGCACAAAAGAGAATGAGAAAAGGAGTGCCACGCTTCCGGCAGCCAAGACCATCAAAACAATCTCCATCATCTGTGCGTAAGACAACGCTTCCTTTGAAGCACCCAATCGAGACGCCACGACAAAGCGGCCAACAAGGTGAACCACATTGGTTGGCAGATACTTATAGACTTGGGTACGCGCGAAAATACGCAGGGCAAGAAATGGAGCGATTGCCTTCTCTCCGACTGAGGCCAAGAGGGTGAACCAGGCCAGTCCAACAAGCTGTAGAACGAGCGCATAAAAAATCGCACCGGCCAAAACAACGGGGATGAACTGGGGTATCTGCAACATTTCGTAGAGCTGATCAGCGTACCCGTAGACGGAGCGCACAACAAAGAACATTGCGGCCACAGCAATGACAACACCGCCAGTACGAAGGATCTTAGCGCTTTGCATGAGCGTCGAACGGCTTCACAACCGATCTGCCGTCCGAATTCGTGACCTCAGCGATAATGTTCGGGTTGCGATCGTCGCCGCGAGTCGCAACGATCAACTCAGCCACCATGCCGAACAGAGTGAATTGCACTCCCACGATCATCAGGAGCGTCGAAACAAGCAGCAACGGGCGGCCGCCGATTGCTTCGCCGCCAAACCACCGTGCGCAGAGAAACAAGAAAATCATAAACCCGATCGCGAAGACGGCCATGCCGAGACCACCAAAAAGATGGCCGGGACGTGAATTGAACTTAGTGATGGTCACAACCGTCAGCAGATCCAAGAAGCCCTTCAGAAGGCGACCAATTCCGTATTTGGAT
Organism: Mesorhizobium sp. M0139; assembly: GCF_040322455.1. NCBI lineage: Bacteria > Pseudomonadati > Pseudomonadota > Alphaproteobacteria > Hyphomicrobiales > Phyllobacteriaceae > Mesorhizobium > Mesorhizobium sp. M0139. Next base: position 93,231 of record NZ_JAMYTN010000017.1, on the reverse strand, counting down.
TTTCCGAAGCGGCGAGGATGATGCTGGACGACGATCTCACTGACCTGGAAACCGGTCGCATGAGCTAGGGCTGGGATGAAGCGATGCAGCTCACCGTAGAGGCGAATGTTATTGAAAACCTCTCGGCGGTACGCTTTGAAACCGCAATTGAAATCGTGCAAGTCGACGCCGGAGACTTTCGCTGTCGCTCGATTGAAAAGCTTTGACGGCAGCGTCTTGCCGAGCGGATCATGGCGCACCTGCTTCCACCCCGAAACGACATCGGAACCAGCGCGGATTTCGTCCAGAAAACGTGAAATTTCCTTCGGGTCGTCTTGAAGGTCTCCGTCCATCGTGACGATGACGTTACCCAGGGCACTTGAAATGCCGGCCTGGAGCGCCGCTGCTTTGCCAAAGTTCCGCCGAAGGCGGATACCCTTTGCATGAGGATGGGCCTCAGTGGCGCTCAGAATCTCCTTCCAGGTATTGTCCCGACTCCCATCGTCTACAAAGATGATCTCTTTGAGCGAGGCTTCCGCCGCATCGATCTGCTCAAAGGCCGCCTCGATCTGGATAATGAGCTCCCGAACAGTGTCTTGCTCGTCCTTTACGGGCACCACTATCGATACAGTCTGCACGTCAGGCCCTCAATGTCAGAAGGGAGGTCTGGCTGGGGAATGGCAATGCCGGCGCCAATCCGCGCATCACCCGTTCCTGCAGGCCGCAGGAGTTGATGGCCTCGCGATATTCGAGCCTGTTGCTATTGTCGAACAGAATCATGCCACGAGGTGATAGGCGGCCGACCGACTTCGCCAGACATGAGACCCTAGCTCGACCGTCGATCACGATAAGATCGAATGTGCCTTCGACTTGATCAATCGATGATACATAGTGATCGAACGAGCTTTCCGTATAACCCTTTCGATTGGACCGGGCCTTAGTCGAATTGGCAGCAGCTGTTGGCTCCACAACCCGCACGGTGATGTTCGGATAGACACCAAACATGCTGCCCATGGATTGTGCGAACGTGGCGTCATGCTCGACAGAAACGACTGAGCCGCTTCGTTTCGCCAACCAAATGGTACTAGCGCCGGCACCAAACTCATAAACCCGGGCTCTGCGGTTACGCGAAGCCAGGAAAATTTCCACGGCATCAATCGCCGAGAACGTCCACCATGGCACATCAAGTCGAACCAGGTCGGTGCTGTCGTAGATACCAAATAGACTTCTAATCCAGAGGGCCGAGCGGTTGTTCGATCGTTCCAGGCTTGCAAGTAACCCACAGCGGTCAGCAATCTTCCTCGCGAATCTTACAGCGCTTACGTAGGCGTTTTTCAAAACTGAATTCCGACTTCAATTGGTGTTTGCAATTTTGCCCATCCAGACGGCGTGACTAAACCTGCATATATCGATCGAAGGGCGGGCGGGCCAGAGAGAAGTTGGAGATCGATGTATCCGCTCCAGCCGTAGTCGTCACGTGGCCGTCCACCAAGGGCCTTTGCCACGTCCGGCCGGTGCAATCCTCCCAATCCCAACCCTACAACCGTTCCCTTGCCATCAAGGAAAGCAATACAGCGGTAGGTGGAAAGGAGATCGCTACCCAGTAGTGGAGGCCGTTTGTCCGACTTGTCTGCGACCCAACCTGAGACGCGTGCCCACTGCGGATCTTGTGTTTTGGACACGGCATCTACAAAGCCCGTTATATTGCCCGGCTGGCTGGAGATAGTCATCTGCGTTCCCAGCGAGGGACAGCCAAAATCTCTTCCGTCGAATGGGACATGATTGAACTTCTTCAGATAGTCCTCAAGCGCATAGTACTGATCCGGCACTGGTGTAACGTACTGCATGAGGTCAGGGTCTCTGACACCGAGAGACAACGCCAACGTTGCGATATCTTTTCCTTCAGCCCTTGCAAGAGCCTCCGCCACCCGCGGCGTGCCATTCACCAGAACTATTGCGGCTGCGGTAGCAAATATCGCGATCGAGAAACGACGACCAAAAGCAGTATGCCGAAAGAGGCAAAAGCCTGCTCCAAACAATCCTACCCAGAAAAGTTCTGGAATGGTCGCATATCTGCTCGCCAGGGCTGCCGCGTCTCCCCACAAATTTGATCTACCAATTGCCGCCAGCCCACTCGTCATGGCCGCATATGCCATAATCGCAACCCAAAAGGCTGATCGAATGCTGCTCTCGTCAGGCCGCAGAATGCGAAATCCCGCAATCAGGAAGGCTGCCAAAATTGCGATTGCGCCAAGCGGAATTGCCGCGGATTCGGAAGTTACGATGCCACCACCGATGAACGTAAGGCAGAACAGGACGATCTGTACTGGATTGAAATTGCGTGAACCGTGTTGCGCGGGGACGTGCTGAAGCAGCGCGATCATAATCACGTAGGCTACGCCTATCACGAAAATCGCAATACCAAGCCGCCTCGTTTTGTCTGAGCAGAATCCTTGGATGCCGATCGCGCACAATGCAGTGAGGCCCGTGCTGTAGAATTGGGCAGCAATGGCTGCCAATGCTATCGCAACGACATAGCCATATGGATTATCGTGCTCGGCTGATTGCCAAAAAGTCAATGCAGCCAGGACCGTGAAGAGATTCGCGCCAATCCAGGCTACTCCGCTCATACCAAGAAAGAAGTTGTGTGCAGCGAGTGGACTGAAGACGAAAAGCGATACGGCTATCCCGATGACAAATGTTTCACACTTGGATTTCGTAGAGAGTGAGAGTGCATACGAAAGAGCGACAGCGATGAGAAGCGAGAAGACGGCGGTAATGGCTGAGAGGCCGAAATTGTCCCCGCTGGAGAGATGGAAATTCAGGAGATAGAAGAGCTTTGCGCCAGCAACGATATGCTCGTTCGATTTTGCATAGAGGTCCGATGCCGCTGGGAGCCCGTCCAGCGATCTGATCATCGGGGAGAAAATGTCCCAATAGTCATTGTCAGGAACCCCTCTCGCCTGCACTGTCAGGATGAGCGCAACCAGGAAGAGCGCGATCGGCCCAAAGGAAGCAACCAGGAAAACGGGAACTGAGCGGCTGATAGAACCTGTACGAACGTCGGTCGACATCAATTCAATACCGTTGATCCTGAGATTACTGCATTGCCTTGTGGTAGTTGGCACCTCGCACAACACGCTGAGTTGCGCAACCACGAAGTCGACGCCTGGCCGGCGGAGCAACAGATAGGCCCGATGCGAAGCCCTACAAGCCGGCGCGGCCGAAACGCATCGATATTCACCCCATGCTGAGGTGCAGGAACGCCGATCGAATATATCGTAGCGGGGCAGTTACTTTCCACGATGTCGACTGCAGCAGGGCATCGTTCCTTGCTGTGAGGTACTGAATCTGCTGCTTGGCAGCATCGAGTTGTTTTGCGGCGTCGAAGTCGTACTTATCGTCTCGGCTTATGCGCATTTCACGCAATTCGCGCTCTGTCTCCTTGAGCAGATCGATGTCGGGTTTCTGCAGCGCTGGAGCGGCCTTCGAGAGGCTTATGTAGAATTCGTGCATACTTGGGCGGGGGGATTCATGCTTGTGAAAGGCCAGTTCGCCCGATTTGATGTATCCGAGTGAGCGAAGTTTCTTGATCAGATACCGGAACGACGTCGGCGTGAACTGCCATCCGTGCGCGTCGAGATAGTCGTCGCTGGCCTGTGCGCTTTCGAACAGTGTCCTGGCTTCTTCGCCGCCTCGCACCAAATCGACGTCATCAAAGGTCGGCTCGATCCAGACGATCTGTTTCGCCTTGGTGCAAGTGTACGAGGCTTGGTCGAATATGATTCCGGGCGCGTGCCGTTTGCGTTGCTCTGTGTACGCCTGCAGCGCCTGTCCAACAGTGGACAGAGGGCGCAATGCATCAAAGCAATAGCGTTTGTCCGGCACGGCCAGAACCAGCCGGCCATCGGGTTTCAGAAGGGTTTCACAGTCCTGGATAAACCGAACGATATCGGTCACGTGCTCGATGACATGCGAAGCGAAAATGAAATCGTACCGTTCCTTTTTGCCAATGACCTCAAGCAAGCTGCGTCCGTCCGAAACGTAGTCGACCTCTTCGATCTTTGATGCATTGTTGCTATATTTCTCACGCAAGGTCGCAGCATCTGCATGGTCGATCGTTTCGACGTTGAAGCCACCGGTCTTTGGTAAAAGCGGGTTGTAGCTTGGACCGACCTCAAGGCCAAAGCCGCTCGAATCGAATAGTGAAAGTAGCAATTCTGTCCTGTCCATGTATCCTCCCGGTGCCAGGAATGGCCGATGCTAGCCAAATGTGTTGACCAACCAAAGCCAGCATTTCTCTGCCTCCGATCGATATGCAGCACGCACATCCTCTGAAACAGGCGAGTGTACCGCCTCTACCCTTGAAAGGAGCTACCAACTTCGCGGGGGTTGCGAAGCGTGGCCGTCGACGGCAGCCGCGCCAGTCTTCGAAATGCCCGATTCGTCATATGATTCCATCGCTGAACTGGATCCTCTTCAAGAACCCCATTTGAGTTCCAATGCCCTTCCGCCTCATATCCGACAGAATTTCATCAATGTGGCCTTCATGACCGAGCTCTTGGAGACAGGCCTCAACATCATAGATTGAATACTGCAAGCGATACACGAGATCTCGCTTGAGAATCGGGCATCTCAGAAACTTCCGATATAGAAACCCGCCCGTGTGAATTTGGGAGCGTCCCGATATTCGATTCAGTATCTCACCTTGTATCTCAATTCGCCGAGAGCCTTTGACTTCCTTCTTCTTGAAGCGAAGCGCGACCGGAATACTGGTGTTCATCGCAACCAATTCGCTTGACGTAAGATCCTTTAGGTGCGGTTTGATATCATTTGGTGAATAAATCAAATCTATTTCATTTGAACCCGGTATAATTGCTCTTGACAACCCAATTTCACCTGCATCTATAGCCCATTTTCTCGAATTAACAGGCAGGTAATTTTTCCAGAACTTTATTGTTGCGGAGGAGTCCAGCACGCGGCGCGACATCGAGAAGCAGAACGATTGGATATGGTAGAAAATCTCCCAATTCTCGAATGCGGCGCATATGTCAGCTTTCGAGGTTGAGAGCCGCTGCATCATCTCCGTCAGACCTTCCCTGAAAAGATAGATGCTGTCGTTGAGATAGATCAGACGATCAATCTCAAAGTTCTCGCGCACGAAATGTGTTGCGTCCTGGAAACCGCCAATGTCGAATCCCGTATTATCTCGCGAGAGTATCCAACGACTTTGCGAAGAAAGCGCTGCCTTCATCGATTCGTTGAGGGCATGATTTGCAACCACGATGACATTTATTTCTGCTTCCGCAAACGCATCGAGAGCATTCTGGACGTACCATGGAAGACTATGTGGCTGCCATATCAGAAAGATAGCAAATCTCCCATTCTCGAATATACGACTGCCTTCAATGCTCTCCGTAATAAAGCTATTCTTCCCCGAAAAGCGGCGCAGTAACGCGGAAACCACCTTTGGGTAGTGAAAGACAGCACGAGCACAATACTTGAGCGGAGTTGCGATCAACTTACCAATAGACTTTTTCGCCACGTTTCTACTTCCCATTCACAATAATATTCCATGCCATTCTTGATCACCGGTGGCTCTTAGGTCCAATCGCTAGTCGTCAACTACGCACGCTCCGCAACAGCCAATTTATATGTGCTGAAAGCGCTCGCATTGGTCCGGTCACCCGCCAGCTTGTTGAGTCCCGCAATTCTCGAACGGCGAATTCGCTTCGCCTTAGCCTTTCCTCGATCGCGCTAGTGGCCTCTTGTGCTCGTGCAATCTCGTTGTCGCGCCTTTCGAGCTGTTGCACCCAATTCTCTTGGTTCAGCGCAAACTCCGCGTCGCGCTGTTCAATCTGTCGCTGCCACTCCTTGCGGCTCAGCGCAAACTCCGCTTCCACCTGCCTTGCCGCCTGGACGGCAGTTCCGCGCTGGGCAACCGCCTGGCCAAGATGAGCGAAGGTGTCTCGCACGGCCTGCCGCTCGCTATCCTGTTTGCCGGCGGCGAAAAGCGCTGCAACTGCCTTTGGATATTTCTTGCCAATCCCCAAAACGCCCAGGCCATATCCATGCAGGAACTCAAAATGCGGCCGACCCGACGAGACCTCGCCCCACAGGCGAAAGACGCCGAAATCGCGCTCGCGCACATTCGTATCGTGAAAGAGCACAATGGCGTTTTGCGTTAGTTTCGGCTGCCAACTCTCGAAGTCATGTCGGACAGCGTCGTAGCTGTGCAGGCCGTCGATGTGCAGCAGGTCGATGCTACCGTCCTCGAAATCGTCGACGGCATCGTCGAAAGTTGACCGCATGAGGCGCGAGAAGTCAGCATATCTTGGTGCGTGGTAGGCGGCCAGATCGGAGTACACCGCTTCGTCGTAGAAGCCGGCATGCTCGTCACCCTTCCAGGTGTCGATTGCACAGCCGGTGCAAGGGAGGCTCAACAGTTCGATCGCCTGACAGGCTGCGCAATAAGAGACTCCGGTGTGCGTGCCAAGCTCGACAAACCGATTTGGCCGTAGCGCATCAAACAGCCAGAACATGAATGGAACATGCTCGATCCAGGCAGACGGAGCTACCTGGTCAGGGAACCGGAATGTCGTCGAGGTGAAGGGGATCATCGCTGCTTCACGATGCCAGACAAGCGCATGGTCTCAACAAGAGGAGGATAATCATCAACAAGGTTTTGCATCAGCCGGCGCACCACGGTCTCCGTCGATTGCCGCCAGTCCGGCGCGGTCCACCCAAGCGTATCAGCGAATTTCGCCGTCGACAGCCGTGAATTGGCGGGGCGCTTTGCCTTGGTCGGATAGTCGCTGGTCGCGATGTCGCGTATCCGCGCGTGCGGTCCACCAAGCGCCCGGCTTGTCTCCAGGATATGACGGGCAAAGCCGCTCCAGTTGGTCTCGCCGGTGCCGACGAGATGATAGATGCCGTAGCCGTCAAAGTCATCGCGCAACGTCGCCGCCGCATGCAGGATCGCGTCGGCAATATCAAGCGCCGACGTCGGATTTCCCCATTGGTCGGCGACGACAGCGATCTCGTCGCGGTCGCCGGCCAGCCGCAGCATGGTTTTCACGAAATTCTTGCCGAACGGGCTGTAGACCCAGGCCGTGCGCAGGACCAGGTGGCGCGGATTGGCAGCCGCCACCGCCAGTTCGCCGGCAAGCTTGGAAGCGCCGTAAACGCCGAGCGGCGCGGTGGCGTCGGTCTCGACATAGGCGCCGTCCTTGGTGCCGTCGAAGACGTAGTCGGTCGACAGATGGATGACGGGCACGCCGAGCCGGGCCGCCGCCTCGGCGACCTTGCCGGCGCCGACGGCGTTCACCGCGAAAGCAAGGTCTGGCTCGTCCTCGGCCCGGTCGACCGCAGTGTAGGCGGCGGCCGACACCACGATATCCGGCCGCGCGGCCGCGAGCGATTCGAACACCGTATCGGGCTGCGTGAGGTCGAGTGCCGGCCGGCCGACGGCGACGACCTCGATGCCATCGCGCCTCTGCCCGGCCTCCAGCAGGCTGGAGGCGACCTGACCGTCGCGTCCGGTGACAACCAGCCTCACGCCGCGCCCTTCCTGCCTTCAACCTGGCCATGGGACTGGACGTGCCCCAGCCGCTCGCCGGCATAGCACTGCTCGCGGATCGGTCCCCACCACCACTTGTTGTCGAGGAACCAGTCGACCGTCCTTGCCAGGCCGCTGTCGAAACTCTCCGCCGGCGCCCAGCCGAGATCCCTGCCGATCTTGGAGGCATCGATGGCATAGCGGCGGTCGTGGCCGGGGCGATCGGTGACGAAGCTGATCAAATCGCGGTAGCTCCTGCCGCCGCTGCGCGGACGCCTGATGTCGAGCAGGTCGCAGATCGTCTCGACGACGCCAAGATTGGTGCGTTCGGAATTGCCGCCGACATTGTAGCTCTCGCCCGGCTGGCCCTTGGTGGCGACCAGCTCCAGGGCACGGGCATGGTCCTCGACGAACAGCCAGTCGCGCACATTGGCGCCGGCGCCGTAGACCGGCAGCGGCTTTTCGTCGAGTGCGTTGAGGATGACCAGCGGGATCAGCTTTTCGGGAAAGTGATACGGCCCGTAATTGTTCGAGCAATTGGAGAGCACGACTGGCAGGCCGTACGTCTCGTGCCAGGCCCGCACCAGATGGTCGGACGCCGCCTTCGAGGCGGAATAGGGCGAGGACGGCGCGTAGGGCGTTTCCTCGACGAACATGCCGCCGTCGAAGGGCAGATCGCCGAACACCTCATCGGTCGAGACATGATGGAAGCGGAAGCGGGCTTTTCTGTCCTCGCCAAGGCCGCGCCAATATTCGAGCGCAGAATTCAGCACCCGGTAGGTGCCGACGATGTTGGTCTCGATGAAGGCGCCGGGTCCGTCGATCGAGCGGTCGACATGGCTTTCGGCGGCGAGGTTCATGACGACGTCGATCTCGTCGCGGTGGAGGATGTCGAGAACCGCCCGCTCGTCACAGATGTCGGCCTGCGCAAATTTGTAGTTGTGCGCATTCTCGATGGTGCGCAGCGAGGCGAGATTGCCGGCATAGGTAAGCTTGTCGAGATTGGTCACATGGTAGGCCGGATTGGCGCACAAATGCCGGCACACCGCCGAGCCGATGAAGCCGGCACCGCCTGTCACCAGAAAATTCATGGCGCTCTCCTCACATCGTCGCGCGTCATGCGAACACCTCGGCCGTGGCGAGCGGCGGCGCCTTGAGGTCCTTGGCCGAGAGCTCGAAGCCGCCGGTGGGCGATGGCCAATCGATGCCGATGTCGGGGTCGTCGAAACGGATCGATCGGTCGTGCGCCGGCGAATAGGTGTCGGTGACCTTATACACAACCTCGGTGTCCGGCACGAGCGTGACGAAGCCGTGCGCGAAACCCTTCGGCACCAGGAGCTGGTTGCCTTTCTCGGCCGATATTTCGAGCGCGACCCATTTGCCGAAGGTTTTCGAGCTGCGGCGAATGTCGACCGCCACGTCGAGAATCTTGCCTCTGATCACACGCAGCAACTTGTCCTGCGCGCGTGGAGGAAGCTGATAGTGGAGCCCCCGCACGACACCTGCCGCCGCCGAATAGGAGTGATTGTCCTGGACGAAACGCAGGTCGATGCCGGCTTCAAAAAAGCGCTCGGCATTCCAGGTCTCGATGAAATAGCCGCGCGCATCGCCGTGCCGCTTCGGCACGATCTCGAGCACGCCATCAAGACCAAGCTGCCTGAAGTCCACTCTAGTTCTCCGTCAGCTCAGTGACACGCCGGCGCAGATAGGCGGCGTATTCGTTCTTGCCCAGGCGCGTCGCGCGCTCAAGCACCTTGTCGGCAGTCAGCCAGCCCTGCTCGAAAGCGATTTCTTCAGGACAGGCGACCTTGATCCCCTGGCGGTGCTCGATCGTGCGCACGAAGGAAGAGGCTTCATGCAGGCTGTCATGCGTGCCGGTGTCGAGCCAGGCATAGCCGCGGCCGAGCTGATGCACGTGCAATTTCCCGCGCTCGAGATAGACGTTGTTGACCGCCGTGATCTCGAGTTCGCCACGCGCCGAGGGCTTGATCGTCGACGCGATGTCGACGACCTCATTGTCGTAGAAATAGAGGCCGGTGACCGCCCAGTTGGACTTCGGCTCCCGCGGCTTCTCCTCAATCGTCAAAGCCGTGCCGCTGAGCTTGTCGAACGACACCACGCCGTAGCGCTGCGGGTCCTCGACATGGTAGGCGAACACCGACGCGCCGCTTTGGCGCTGCGCAGCAGTGCGGCAGAGCTGCGACAGGCCGTCGCCGAAATAGATGTTGTCGCCGAGAATCATCGACACATTATCCTTGCCGATGAAGTCGCGGCCGATGATGAAGGCCTCGGCAAGCCCGTTGGGCTGCGCCTGCTCGGCATAGGAGAATTCGACCCCGAAATCCGAACCGTCGCCCAGCAACTCCCGAAACACCGGCAAGTCGCGAGGTGTCGAAATGATCAAAATCTGGCGGATACCGGCGAGCATCAAGACGCTCAGCGGATAAAAAATCATCGGCTTGTCGTATATCGGCAGAATCTGCTTAGAGATCGCTAATGTAAGGGGATACAGACGCGTCCCGCTGCCTCCTGCAAGGATTATTCCCTTCAACAAGCTCTCCTTGAATTACCGGCCCCCGCCTCGAAATCAAGTTGCCCGTGCTTAGGTTTCGCGCAATGGCTTGTCAATTCAATCTCGGCCGTGGATCGGCGCCAGAATTGCTCTGCATCTGCCGCCTCGCGGCAATTTGACCGACCAGGCACAAGCTGACGATGCAAATGGGCGTGGCGATTTGGCAACCGGCTTGCACCATCGGCTGGCGGACGCGTGACAACAAAAAGCCGGCGGGCCCTGGGCCCGCCGGCTCATTCATTTGTCCGGTTTCAGGGCTGCTTGGGCAGCAGCGACCATACTGCCGGCACCAGGCTGGCGGCGAGCGCAACCTTGATCAAATCCCCGAGGACGAACGGCAAAACGCCGAACTGCCACGCCTTTTCCACGCCGATGAGGGTGGCCAGCCAGGCAAAGCCCATGGCCATCATGACGATTTCGGCGACCAGCATGGCGTTGAACAGCTTGATCGGGTGGCGGTCCCAGCCGCGGTCGGCGGCCCAGCCGACAATGGCTGCCATGACGACGAAGCCGGCGAGATAACCGCCGGTGCCGCCGATCATGTAGGCGATGCCGATGCCCTTTTCAGGCGTGCTCTGGAAGACCGGGAAGCCCATGGCGCCTTCGGCCATGTAGAGAAGCAGGGTAGCGACGCCAAGCCGCAGGCCAAACGCGGTGGCGATCAGCAGGACGGCCAGCGTCTGCATCGAGATGTCGACCGGCCCGAGCACGACTTTCGTCTTGGCCGACAGGGTCAAAAGCAGCGTTCCGGCGATCGCCAGCAAAAGCTGGGTTGCCAGGCGCTGCGCGCCCTCCTGGGGCAAAGCGAGAGAAACAAGCGGGCGCATCGTCGTTGCAAGTGCCATGGTCTTCCCCAATCCGGATTGCCGCAGATCGCGGCCTTGCGTTTTTCTATATTGGCTTCCGTGTTATGCGGCAATCAGTTTTGCCGTCTTCCTGAACAGAGATTCAACGACACCGCCATGGCGCTCAAATTCGACACCAGCTTCGATCCCGCCTATGGCCAGGGCGTCACCGTCGCGCCCGAGGTCTTGCGCGTCACCGCCAAAAACCCCAGCCCATTCACCTTTCACGGCACAAACAGCTACATTGTCGGCCGCGACACACTGGCGGTGATCGACCCGGGTCCGGATGATGAAGCGCATTTCCAGACGTTGCTGAAGGTGATCGCAAACCGGCCGGTGAGCCATATTTTCGTCAGTCACACGCATCGCGACCATTCTCCGCTGGCCGCCCGGCTGAAAGCGCGCACCGGTGCCGCCGTGCTGGCCGAAGGCCCGCACCGCCCGGCAAGGCCGCTGCGGATCGCCGAGATCAATCCGCTCGACGCCAGCGCCGACACCGGTTTCGTGCCGGATGTCACTTTGCCCGACGATACGCTGGTCGAGGGCGATGGCTGGACGATCCGGACGGTGCTGACGCCGGGCCACACCGCCAATCACGCGGCATTTGCGCTCGAAGGCACCGGCATCCTGTTTTCGGCCGACCATGTGATGGCGTGGGCGACGTCGATCGTGGCGCCGCCGGACGGCGCGATGGCCGACTACATGGCCTCGCTGGATAAATTGATCGCGCGCGGCGACCGCCTGCTGCTGCCCGGCCATGGCGGCCCGGTGAATGCGCCGCGCAGCTTCATGCGCGGGCTGAAGACTCACCGCAAGATGCGCGAACGGGCGATCCTCGAACGGATCCGGGGCGGCGACCGGACAATCCCGGACATGGTCAAGGCGATCTACAGGGACACCGACCCGCGCCTGCATGGCGCCGCCGGCCTGTCGGTGCTTGCCCATCTCGAGGACCTGGTGGCGCGCGGCCTGGTTGCTACCCAGGGTGACCCGGCCATCGACGGCGTTTTTGTGCCGCTGGGGTAGAACTACTCAGCCGGCGCCGCACCCACCTGGCCCGCAACTTCCTGATCAAGTTCGGCGAGGAACCCGACGATGCGCGCCGCATTGTCGCCGAGGTCGTAGCGGCCGTAGCGGGAGGCCGAGCGCATGTCGACGACGATGGTGTCGCCATCATTGCTGACCCGGATGGCGACGTCGGCGGGCAGGCCCACGACGAAGCTCCGGGCAACGGCCGATATCGTCACCTCGTCTTGACCGTCCGTCACCGGATATGGCGCGGTAAGTTGCCAATCGCGGCGGTCGAGCACGGTTTCAACGGCGTCGACGACGGTTTCGAACGGCAGATTGTAGCTGTGCCCGGTGACCAGCGGATAGGCGTCGGCCTGCAGGCGCGCTTCGCCAGCCGTTGGCGGCGCGAGCACGTTCATGTCCTTGGTGCGGTCGCTGGTGTCGAGCACCGGCGGATTGTCGAGGTCCGTCGAAATGTCCCTCAGGGGCGGCGTGGTCGCCGCCAAATAGGTGGCAAAGCCGTAGGGCGTCAGCACCAGCAGCGCCAGCAGGGCGCCGACCGAGAGGTCGCGGCCGCCACGGTCACCGAAATGCCACAGCCGGGACAAAGCGAGGCCGGCAAACAGCAAAGCGAATGCGGCAAGCAGGGCGACGATCGCCAGCACCCACAGGAAGGCCGGCGTTTCCACCAGTTCGAAATGATGGCCGGCCAGCACGGTGAGCAGCAGGACCAGGGCAAAAGCGCCCGTGCGCCGCGACCAGCCGGCCGCCTTCGATGTCTGCCGCTCGTCAATTTCCATTGTCTTCAGCACCGCCCCAACCCGCACAGACGCTTAGAGCAAAGGATGCTCAAATTGAACATCCCCTGCCCTAACGTTTTTGCCGCCGGTAGCTTGAAGGTCAAGGAAACGCACGGTCCCGGTCAATCCGTCGGCAGGCGGTAGTCGCTGAACTGCTTGCGCAAGGTGATCTTCTGGATCTTGCCGGTGGCGGTGTGCGGGATTTCGCTGATGAAAGCGACGTCGTCGGGCATCCACCATTTCGCCACCTTGCCGTCCATGAACGCCAGTATGTCCGCCTTGCTCGGCTCCTTGCCGGGTTTGGCGACCACGACCAGCAAGGGCCGTTCGCCCCATTTCGAATGATGGACGCCGATCGCCGCGGCCTCGGCGACATCGGGATGGCCGACGGCGAGGTTCTCCAGGTCGATGGTCGATATCCACTCGCCGCCCGACTTGATGACGTCCTTGGCGCGATCGGTGATCTGCATGTAGCCGCCGGAATCGATATGGGCGACATCGCCAGTGTCGAACCAGCCGTCCTTGTCGAACTGCTCGGCTCCGACGCCGCCATAATAGGCGCTGGCGACGGCTGGACCGCGCACCTTCAGCCGGCCGAAGGTCTTGCCGTCCCAAGGCAGTTCCTTGTCGTCGTCATCCGTCACCTTCATCTCGACCCCGAAGGGCGGGTAGCCCTGCTTGCCCTGGATATCGAGCCGGTCCTCGCCCTCGAGCGCTTGATACTGCGGCTTCATGGTGCACAGCGTGCCGAGCGGCGACATTTCGGTCATGCCCCAGGCATGGATGACTTCGACACCGTAATTGTCCTGGAATTTCCTGATGATGGCGCGCGGGCAGGACGAGCCGCCGATGACGACTTTGCTGAGATAGGGAAGCTTCTTGCCGGTCTCTTCCAGATGCTGCAGCAGCATCATCCAGACGGTCGGCACGGCGGCGCTGAAGGTCACCTTCTCGGTGTCGAGCAGCTCGTAGATCGAGGCGCCGTCCATCTTGCAACCGGGCATGACCAGCTTGGCGCCGATCATCGGCGCGCTCTGGCCAAGGCCCCAGGCATTGGCATGAAACATCGGCACGACGGGGAGGATCGTGTCCCGCGCGGAGAGGCCCATGGCGTCGGGCATGGCGGCGATCATGGCATGCAGCACATTCGAGCGGTGGCTGTAGAGCACGCCTTTGGGATCGCCCGTCGTGCCGGAGGTGTAGCACATGCCGGCTGCGGTGTTTTCGCCGAAAACCTTCCAGGCGAAGTCGCCATCGGCCTCGTTCAACCAGTCCTCATAGGCAACCACATTCGGCAGCGTCGTTTCAGGCAGATGCGCCTTGTCGGTCAGGACGATCACCTTTTTCAGCGATTTGACCGCGCCGGCGATCTTTTCCAGCAGCGGCATGAAGGTCAGGTCGACGAAGATCCCTCTATCCTGCGCATTGTTCATGATCCAGACGATCTGCTCGGGGAACAAACGCGGGTTGAGCGTATGGTAGATGGCGCCGATGCCCATGATGCCGTACCAGGCCTCTATGTGGCGCGCCGTGTTCCAGGCCAGGGTCGCGATGCGGTCGCCGAGCACAAAGCCATCGCGCTCCAACCGTTGAGCGACCTTGAGCGCGCGGCGATGAACTTCAGCATAGGTGGTGCGAACGACAGGACCTTCGATCGAGCGCGAGACGATCTCGCGCGTCCCGTGCTGCCGCTCGGCATTGTCGATCAGCTTGTGGCAGAGCAGCGGCCATTCCTGCATCAGTCCGAGCATCTGGTTCCTCCCATTGCTTCCTCGTTTTTCCCGTCTTTTGTTCCATTGTGGGACGAACGGACGGATTGTCCAGCCATGACGTCTCCAACCGTTAACGGCTGAAGCAAGCAGTGATCGAAAGGCGGGGAAAACCGCCACAATCCGGCCATCGTCGACGTTAAGGTTCGTTAACGGGGTAGGGGTGCGGATTGGCGACTGAAAGAGGTTCGCATGGACACGCAGCTCGACGACAAGCAGATCGACGACAGGCAGATCGACGACAGGCAGCTGGCTGACAGCGGGGCCGAAGACGTGCAGTTGGACGATATTCAACTCGACGACAAAGAGCTTGAAGACACGCTTGCCGCAAGTCTGGCCGATCTCGTGCCGGAGGCCAAAAAGGTTTCCGAAGACGAATTTGTCGAGGTGGTCGGCGGCGCCCTTGAGGCGGTCGGCGGCACGCTGCTGTTCAAAATGTGCGTCCAAAACGAAGGCGAAGGCCAGCATGTCGCCGCCGCATCGATCGGCGACGGCGGCAATCGCCAGTTCCTGCTGCTCACCTTGCCGACCGGCGGCGGCCCGCTGAAGGTCGAGACGACGTCAAGAAGCACCAACCCGGTAGCCGGTATTGCCGCGGCCTATGCCGGCCTAATGGACGTGTTCAAGACCGCAGCCTAGCATTCCACGCGGGATCGTTTTTAGTGATCGGAAGGCCAGCTCTGGCCTACTGGCGAAGGCTTGCGCAACGAGTTCTCCAGACACATTTTAGGGACATGGGAAGCAACCCCGCACGCTCTCAATCGGACTGTGCTCCCAATCGAACAAGGAGAACCCCGCATGGACCAGATCGCCAACCCCGCCCCCGGCTTTCAGAGCAATCCCGGCAAGGTCATCACCGTCGAACCCTATCGGGGTACCGTGGTCGTGCGTGCCGGCGATACGGTGATCGCCTCATCGACGCGGGCGAAGCTTCTGTCCGAACCGCCCTACCGCCAGGCATTCTACATCCCCTTCGAAGACATCGACTTCACCCAGCTCGGCAAAACCACCCTGTCGACCCACTGCCCCTACAAGGGCGACGCCAGCTACTGGAGCGTGCTGCCGGCCGGCGAGACCGGCAAGGACGCAATGTGGGGCTATGAGCAGCCGTTCGACGAAATGGCTGAGATTCGCGACCACGGCGCCTTCTATCCTGACAGGGTGACGATCGAAGCAGCACCGGCCTGAGCAAGCGACTCAAGCCGCCGTTGCTCGCTTCGTCATCCCAGGGTCTTCGCGACGGAGCTTCGCTCCTGTTTCATCCTGGGATGACGAAGCTCAGAGGCCTCGGCTAATCTCAAACGTCGGCGACGTCAGTCCAAAGGCGATGAAACTGCCTGCCGCCGCCTGATCCTAATCAGTCGTCCCGTCGTTGCCGACACCGTCGGCGTCATCCAGCCGCACGAACGTCAGCCCCTTGGCCTTCAGCGCGAGCAGACCTTGCACGACGCCCTCGCCGGCGGCGTGGGTCGGCTGGTTGATGTGGGCGATGATGACATCGCCATCCTTGGCGGCGGCGATGCGCCGGGCAGTTTCTGTTGCGCCGAGCAACGAGCCGCCATCGCCGTTGATCGAAAAGCCGGCGACCTTGAAGCCAAGCTTGCGGATCATGGCGATAGCCGACGGGCTGTATTCGGCGGTCGCGCCGCGAAACCATTTCGGCGCCGGCTCGCCGGTGCCAGCGAGAGCGGCAGCGCCCGATTCGACTTCGGCCTGCACCGCTTCCGGGCTGCCGGCGCTGCGGATGCCGTAGATCTTGCGCGGCGTGTCAACGGCCGGGATGTGATGGCCGCCATGGTTTTCCAGTTCGAACAGGTCCGGATGCGCGCGCATGATCTCGACGGCGGCGGCGTTGCGCTTCAGCCAGATACCGGTGACGAAGATCGTCGCCGGAATCCGGTTCTCCACCAGCGCCGACAGGATCCTCGTATCGGTCTGCCCGCCGCAGGCGTCGAGCGTAAGCGCGACGCGGCCGACACTGCTACCGTCCTCAGCCTTCAGATGCAGTGCCGGCTCGACAAGCGGCGCGGCCTGGGCCGAGGACACGGCCACGATAGATAGCGCCAAGGCGCAAAACAGCTTTTGCAAGGGATGCCTGTCTTGTCTGAGAATCGGCGCTGTCATAGCCGCATCCCAGGACCCGCAACAAGGCGGAAATCGGGATAGTGGCCGTGAGAAAGCTGATATCCAGACAATGTGACCGCCGCGCACCGTCAGACGGCGTGTTCCAGTTCCACATGCGTGCGTGACAGGACTTCGCGCACGGCCGCGACGACCGGTTCGACCTCGAGGCGCCAGACGCAGCAGGCCTTGCTGGGATCGAGCGGATTGCACAGGCTGCCCGCCACGCAATTGCACGGCATGGATGGCTGCAAGGCGAGGCTGGGCACGCCGACCGGTCCCCAGACGGCCGGGCTGGTCAGGCCGAACAGGCCGACAACCGGCGTTCCGGCCGCTGCTGCCATGTGCATGGGGCCGCTCTCATTGCCGACAAACAGCCGCGCCTGCTGCAACACCGCCAGCAGCGTTTCCAGCGACAGCGCGCCGACGAGGTTGACGATCGACGCGGCACTGGCGAGGATCTGCTCGGCCGGCTTGCGCTCGTCAGGGCCGCCGACGAGTACGAAATCCAGTCCGGTTTCGCGCGAAATCGTGTCGATCACGGCGGCAAAGCGTTCATGCTGCCAGCGCCGGCCGTGAAAACTGGCGCCGGCATGCACCGCGATAAAGCCATTTGGCCGCAGATGGTGTTTGTCCAGCAATGCCTGGGCCCTCGCCGTCTCCATCGGCAATGGCCGAATCGACGGCACCCGCACGCGCAGACCGACGCCGAGCGGCTCGAGCGGCGAAAGGTAGCGGTAGAGATAGTGACGTTCGCCAAAACCGAACGGCTCGGCAAAGACATTGGCGGGCTGGCGCTCATGCCAGCGCAGCGGCCTTTCAGGAGGATTGTAGCCGATGCGGGTGCTGGCGTTGAGGAACCTGACGATGAGCCGCGATGTCTTTGAATCGGTGAGGTCGATGGTCAGGTCGAAACGGAATTGGCGCAGCTGGCTGATCATCGAATAGAGTTCGCGTCCACGCTCCAGCGGGGTGCCGCGCATGGCGGCGCGGCGGAAGGTCACGACTTCCGAGGCGATGCCGTGGGCGGTCACGAAACTGGCGAGGCGCGCCTCGCAGAGGAAGACGATCCTGACACCGGGATATTCGAGCTGCAGGTTCCTGGCGAGCGTGGAGGACAGAACAACGTCGCCGATGAACTTGGTCTGGATAATCAGGATCGAGCGGAAGGGTCTGGGCGAAATCTGTAACATCTTTTTCTCGGCACCGGGCGGGTTGGGGGGCCGTGAAATTGGGCAGAAACGATGTCGGGATTGCGTGTTGAGCCGCGCACATCAGCGTGAATTTGCTTACAAAATCGTAAGCTTAGCGCCAAACGGCCACCCAGGGTGGCCGTTTCATCGCTGCCGAAATGACTATGTCGAAATCAGGATGCCGCGGCGCTCTTTTTGGGGCGCGGCACTGCTGTTTTGGCAATCTGCACCGCGGCTTGGGCTGCGGCCAATCTTGCGATCGGCACCCGGTAGGGAGAGCACGAAACATAGTCGAGGCCGACCTCTTCGCAGAAGCGGATCGAGGCCGGATCGCCGCCATGTTCGCCGCATATGCCGAGCTTGATGTCGGGCCGCGTCGCCCTGCCCTTTTGCGCAGCCATGCGCACCAGTTCGCCGACGCCCTCGATGTCGAGCGAGACGAACGGGTCCTGCTCGATGATGCCTTTCTGCCGATAGGTCTCGAGGAAGGACGCCGCATCGTCGCGCGAGATGCCGAAGGTGGTCTGGGTGAGATCGTTGGTGCCGAAGGAGAAGAACTCGGCCGTAGCGGCGATGACGTGGGCGCGGATCGCCGCGCGCGGAAGCTCGATCATCGTGCCGGTGAGATAGTCGATCTTGACGCCGGTCTCGTCCATGACAGCCTTGGCGACCGCATCGATGCGCGCCTTGACGTAGTCGAGCTCCTTCACCAGGCCGACCAGCGGCACCATGATCTCGGGAACGACCAGCGCGCCGGCTTTCTTGCCGGCCTCGACGGCTGCCTCGAAAATGGCGCGCGCCTGCATCTCGGCGATCTCGGGATAGGAGACGGCGAGACGGCAGCCGCGATGGCCGAGCATCGGGTTGAACTCGTGCAAGGCTTCGGTGCGCTGCCTGAGCTTGTCGGGCGAGACGTTCATGGCGGCGGCGACCTCCGCCACCTCCGCTTCCGTCTTGGGCAGGAATTCGTGCAGCGGCGGATCGAGCAGCCGGATCGTCACCGGCAGGCCGGCCATGATCTCGAACAGTTCGAGGAAATCCGAGCGCTGCATCGGCAACAGCTTGGCAAGCGCGGTGCGGCGGTCCTTCTCGGTATCGGCCAGGATCATCTCGCGCATGGCGACGATACGCTCGCCGTCGAAGAACATGTGCTCGGTGCGGCAGAGACCGATGCCTTCGGCGCCGAAGGAGCGCGCCATGCGCGCATCGAGCGGCGTCTCGGCATTGGTGCGCACCTTCATGCGGCGCACCGCATCGGCCCATTCCATGATGGCGGCGAAATCGCCCGACAGTTCCGGCTGCAGCATCGACACGGCGCCCTTCAGCACCTGGCCGTTGCTGCCATCGATGGTGATGATGTCGCCCTTGCGGAAGGTCTGGCCCATCGACATCAGCGTGCCGGCCTTGTAGTCGACACGCAGCGAGCCGGCGCCCGAAACGCAAGGCTTGCCCATGCCGCGCGCGACCACGGCGGCGTGGCTGGTCATGCCGCCGCGCGTGGTCAGGATGCCTTCCGAAGCATGCATCCCATGAATGTCTTCGGGGCTGGTTTCGATGCGCACCAGGATTGCCTTGCGACCTTGCGTCTTCAGATCCTCGGCATCGCTCGAGGAGAAAACAATCTCGCCGGTCGCCGCGCCCGGAGAAGCCGGCAGGCCGACGCCGATGACATCGCGCGCGGCCTTGGGGTCGATGGTCGGATGCAACAGCTGATCGAGCGAGGCCGGATCGATGCGGGCGACCGCCTCCTCCGTCGTGATCAGCTTGTCGCGCGCCATTTCGACGGCGATCTTCAGCGCCGCCTTGGCGGTGCGCTTGCCGGAACGCGTCTGCAGCATCCACAATTTGCCGCGCTCGATGGTGAATTCGAGATCCTGCATGTCGCGGTAGTGCTGTTCCAGGCGGTCGGAGATGTCGACGAAGGAGCGGAACGCGTCCGGCATCAGTTTCTGCAGCGACGGCTTGTCGGAGCCAGCGGCAATGCGCGCCGCCTCGGTGATGTTCTGCGGCGTGCGGATGCCGGCCACGACATCCTCGCCCTGCGCGTTCACCAGGAACTCGCCGTAGAGCATCTTTTCGCCGGTCGAGGGGTTGCGGGTGAAGGCGACGCCAGTGGCCGACGTCTCGCCCATATTGCCGAACACCATGGCCTGGACATTGACCGCCGTGCCCCAGCTTTCCGGGATGTCGTGCAGGCGCCGGTAGGTGATGGCGCGGTTGTTCATCCAACTGGAAAACACCGCGCCGATCGCCCCCCACAGCTGCTCGTGCGGGTCCTGTGGAAACGGCCTGTCGAGCTCCTCCTCGACCTTGGCCTTGTAGAGGGCAATGACGCTCTGCCATTCCTGCGCTGTCAGTTCGGTGTCGAGCTCGTGGCCGAGGCTGGCCTTCTGGTCTTCGAGGATTTCCTCGAACACTTCGTGGTCGAGACCCATGACGACATCGGAATACATCTGGATGAAGCGGCGGTAGCTGTCATAGGCAAAGCGGGCATCGCCGGAATCGGCTGCCAGCGCCTCGACCGTCTCGTCATTGAGGCCGAGATTGAGCACGGTGTCCATCATGCCCGGCATCGAGGCCCTGGCCCCGGAGCGGACCGAGACCAGAAGCAGCTTCGACGGATCGCCGAAACGGCGCCCGGTCAGTTGCCCGATATGGTCCAGCGCCTTGACGACGTCGGCCTTCAACGCGGCCGGATAGCTGTTGCCGTTGGCATAATAGGCGTTGCAGACTTCGGTGGTGAGGGTGAAGCCCGGCGGCACCGGCAGGCCAAGACTGCACATCTCGGCCAGATTGGCGCCCTTGCCGCCGAGAAGGTTGCGGTCGCCCGCACGTCCCTCCGCGGCGCCATCGCCGAAGGTGTAGACCCATTTGGTCATGCTCGCCCTCCAAGTCCTCGGAAGATAGAACACCGGGGCCAAGACCCGGTTCCCCCGCGTTCCGACCCGAGCGTTATTATGCTGCAGTGCGAAAGGCAAGGTGTGGCAGCGAAGCCCGGCGACTACAATCGATTAAGCAAAAGCAGCGTCGAAAAGACTTGCCGGATCGCTGCCCAGGATATAGAACATATAGGGAACAAGTTGGGAGCAGCGTGATGAAACTCAACGGAAAACTCGACTATCTCGAACTGCCCGCGACCGGCGCAACGCTGGACAGCGTCAAGGCTTTCTACAGCGCCGCCTTCTCGTGGTCGTTCACCGATTACGGGCCGACCTATTCGGGCTTCGGCGAAGGGCTCGATGGCGGCTTCCAGGCCGATGCAGCGGAGGCGCCGGCGAAACCATTGCCGGTGCTCTATTCGCAGGATCTGGAAGCAACGCTCGACGTTGTCGAAAGCGCCGGCGGCACGATCGTTAAGCCGATATTCTCGTTCCCGGGCGGCAGGCGGTTCCATTTCACCGATCCCGCTGGCAACGAGTTGGCGGTCTGGGGCGAATAGCGCGTCCCCGCGCCAAGCGGTGGATCAGTTTTGCACAGTGGCCAACTCGGCATTGAGCTTTCGTGCCGCTCGTCCTATAAGGCCGCGCGCAGCGGGCAAAGCTCGTTTGCTGGGGCGTCGCCAAGTGGTAAGGCATCGGTTTTTGGTACCGACATTCCCAGGTTCGAATCCTGGCGCCCCAGCCAAATCACATGCCTTTGGAATCAATGATTTACCGAACTTATCGATGGCTGCCGTCAGGAGCTATCTGACTCCCACGCGACCCCGACTCCGTTGACAGAGCCGGGGCCGTGCGGAGAGGATCAGTAATCGTTGTCGTCCTGGATGACGACGGGATGATGCCGATGATGTCGATAATAGCGATGATGGCTGCGCTCGATCGAGCCGGTCACGATGACCGTATCCCGGCGATGATGTCTGCGGCCGTGGTCGTAGAAGGCAACCGTGCCGTGTCTGCGGTGATGAAGGCGTTGACCCTGGTCATTGATGACCTTTACGCTCCTGTGATGATGTCGATGGTGGGTCGTGATGACCACGTCAGCTTCGGCTGCCGGAGCTATCGTCGGCATGGCAATGAACAGCGCCAAGGCGCTCACGATCATTGTTTTCATTGTAATATCTCCACCTGCTAATTATCCCTTCGCGGGGATAACCGCGTCCCATCCCTTTGGTTCCGAGTAGCGTCGTCGGTCCCCGGGCGCGATCAGTGACGGCTGCTCCCGTGCAACACGGCGTATCGAAAGAAGAAGTTACGACAGCAGCTCCTGTTGGCAACTTCTGGCAAAGGCGCTCTTTCAAGCCGACCACCAGGGTTACGCCACTCGACAAAGCAGCGCTGCACAGGACCCTTCTATGTCGTCGCGTTCGATCTCCTGATCTGTGACGGGAAACACTTGTCTTGCGAGGAAGACCATCGGCACAATTTGTGAGATTTACGAGACCAATCAGGCCATTTCAGATCCCATAGGTCGGGCCGTCTCAGATCCCGTAAGAAAGTGCAAGGTAAACCACCGGCGCCAAGATCAGCAGAACCGCGATTCCGATAACCACTGCGATTGCCAGGCGCTCTGTTCGCCTGACAAGCTCAGCGACCTTGTCGTCGTCAGCCGATGGTATGAGGTCAAGAACGGAAGAAACTTCCGCAGGACTGTCGTTGTCGTTTGCGGGTCGGGTTGCGCCGTCACGCACAGATCTTTGGACAAAGGTCACTGTTAGCCTCGCTATTGAAACGCACGCCGTGGCGGTGTCACGACAATCGGGTGCCCGCTAACCTCTCAGGAATGGCGGGCACCCGATTGACCACCGATGAAGGGACTCATGCTCGGCAGCCCGGTTCCAATGTATCGGGAGGGCATAGGTTGCCCGCCTTCAGGCCTATGGCTCCGACGTCAGGACTTCAGTCATACCCTGGTCGGACCTTGGTCTGGCAATCGACGAAGCGATGGCGGCCATTTTGTTTCGACGCAGAAAATGCGGGAACATTAGTAGGCTCTTACGAGTTCACTCCCAGCAACTAGTTCGGGAGAGATACGGTGAACAACATAATCTGGCTCATCGGAGCAGTCGTTATCGTGATTGCGATACTGAGCTTCCTGGGCTTCCGATAAACGTGGCAGCTGAATTGCGGTCGGAGCCTATTGCCATCTGTGCCTTATAGGCATCGCTTTCGCGTTGGCCGGGCGCTTTGCATGTGGGCTTTGGCGTTCGCTCTCAGGTGGTGCTTAAATTCCTTCTCTTCGAACCTTACAGAATGCGCGTCGCAAGCAGGTCGCAAGGGCGACGGTCCTGTTGCAACAGTCGGATCGACGCCATCGCCGACGAAATCAACAAAGCATGCTGCGTCAGCTCGCCTCGCGCATCGCCTCGGCGGCCTGCAGATCGACCGAGACCAGTTGGCTGACGCCCTGCTCGGCCATGGTCACGCCGAACAGGCGGTTCATGCGCGCCATCGTGATCGGGTTGTGGGTGATGATGACGAAGCGCGTCTCGGTGGTCGCGGCCATTTCGTCCATAAGGTTGCAGAAGCGTTCGACATTGTGATCGTCGAGCGGCGCGTCGACTTCGTCGAGCACGCAGATCGGCGCCGGATTGGTCAGGAACACGGCAAAGATAAGCGACATCGCCGTCAGCGCCTGCTCGCCGCCGGACAGCAGCGTCATGGTCTGCGGCTTCTTGCCGGGCGGACGGGCCAGGATTTCGAGCCCGGCTTCGAGCGGGTCGTCGGATTCGATCAGCTGCAATTCGGCCGTGCCGCCACCGAACAGATGCGAGAACAGCCGCTGGAAATGGCCGTTGACCACCTCGAAAGCGGCAAGCAGCCGTTCGCGGCCTTCGCGGTTCAGGCTCTGGATCGCTTGCCTCAGTTTGCGGATTGCCTCGATGATGTCCTCGCGCTCGGAAACGATGGCCTCCAGCCGGTCCGACAGTTCCTTCTGCTCTTCCTCGGCGCGCAGATTGACGGCGCCGAGCCGCTCGCGCTCAACCTTCAGCCGGTCGAGCTGGCGCTCGATCTCGGCCATTTCGGGCATCGGGCTGTCGGCTTCCAGGCCAGTATGGCGAATGACCAGATGCGGCGGCGTGTTCAGCGTTTCCTGGATGCGCGCCTCGACCTCGAGCCGGCGCTCATCGGCGGCGGTCAAACGCTCTTCGGCGCGGACGCGGGTTTCGCGGGAATCGGCCAGCGACTGGATCGCCGCGGTGGCGGCCTTGTCCAGCTCGGCCTGCTTGTTCTCGGCCTCCTGCAAGCGGTCGGCGGCCGCCTTGCGCAAGGTCTCTGCCTCGGTCAGCTGCGACAGCAGCGCGCGCCGCCTGGCGTCGATCTCGTCGGGGGCGTCGGCCAGCGTTTCGCGCTCGGCCTCGGCCTCGGCCCTGCGCTCGCCGAGAGAGGCGATCTGGGTCGAGGCGTTTTCGGCCCGCTGCAGCCAGTTGCTGCGCTCGGCGCCGATGGCATCGAGCCGGCGCGTGCGCGCCTCGGCTTCGCGGCGCAGGCCTTCATGGACGGCACGCGCGTCGGCCAAGGTTGCGCGATCGCGGCTGACATTGGCGGCGGTCTGTTCGAGCTGAAGTTGCAGGTCGCCGAGATCGGGGGCGTCCTGCAGCAGCATTTCGGCCTCGGCGAAGGCGGCGGCCGTCTCTTCATGGCTGTCGACGATGCGCGCGCGCGCCTCGTCGAGCGCGGCGCGGCGGCTTGCCAATTCGCCGCCGGCCTTTTCGGCCTCGGCCAAGGCGTTGCGGGCGGCGTCCAGGCCGTGCTGGGCATCGCGCCCTGCCTGGCGGGCATTGCGTTCGGCCTCGCTCGCCTGGCGCAGCGCCTGTTCGGCCTGGGCAAGGGCGGCTTCGGCCTCGCGAACGATCTGCGCCGCCTGCACCGCCTCGGCATCGAGCTCGGCCAGCCGGTTCTTCTGCGCCAGCCTTTGCGCCGCCGCGGTCGGTGCATCGGCGCTGGCGGTCAGCCCGTCCCAGCGCCACAGCGCGCCATCGCGGCTGACCAGCCGCTGGCCGGGCGCAAGCAGCGTCTGCAGGCGGCGGCCATTAGCCGCGTCGACAATGCCGATCTGCGCCAGTCGGCGGGCAAGCTGCGAAGGCGCGCGCACCACGCTGGCGAGGCTCTTGATGCCTTCCGGCAAGGCCGCATCGCCTGGTTGAACCTGGCTTTCGCCCCAATGCACCGGCGCGCTGCGGTCGAGCGGCACGTCGAGGTCCTCGCCAAGCGCAGCACCAAGGGCCGTCTCATAGCCGCGTTCGACGCTGAGTTGCTCCAGCACCGACGGGAAAAGATCGCCGCTGGCGGCATTGAGGATCTTGGCCAGCGTGCGGGCTTCGGTCTCGATGCCGGCGAGTTCGGCCCTGGCATCCTGCAGCGGCGGACGGGCGGCACTCTCGGTGGCGCGCGCCTCGGCGACCGCCTGTTCGGCAGCAATGGCGCCGGCCTCGGCTTCCTCCAGCCGGGCGAGCGCGTCCTCGACCAGAGCACGTTTTTCGGCCGGGTCAGGCAAGCCCGCAACCTTCGACACAATTTCGGACAATTCGCGGTCGACGTCGGCCAGCTGGCGGGCAAAGCGGTCGCGGCGTTCGGCGTTTTCGCGCAGCGTGCGCTCGATCTGATTGCGCGAGGCGGCAGCCTCCGCGCGTTCGGCGGTCAGCGCAGCGAGCTTTGCTTCGCTCTGCGACAGCGTTGCGCCGGCCTGCTCGAAAGCGGCCCGCGTCGTGGCCTCGCGCTCGGCGGCGCCGGCATTTTCGGAGTTGAGCGTGGCTTCTTCCTCGCGCAGGCGCTCAAGAATATCCGCATTGTCGCGGACCATGCGCTCCTCGCGGGCGATGTCGCCGTCGAGCTGCTGCAGCCGGCGCTCCAGTTCGGCCTGGCGGGCGCGGATGCGGCCAGCCTCCTCCTCGATCTGAGCCTTGGCGATCGACAGGCGCTGGAAGGCGGCAGCCGCGGCGGCCTCGGCATCGCGCAGATCGGGCAGCCGGTGGGCGCCGATGCCTTGCTCACGGGCGGCAGCCATCTGGGCGGCGGCGCGGTCGCCGACCAGAGCTGTGGCAACCGCCAATGCCGAACGCGCATCGCCCTCCTGGGTTTTGGCCAAAGTCCAGCGCAGATGCAAGAGCGTGGCTTCCGCCTTGCGGATATCGGCCGACAGGTTCTTGAAGCGCGATGCCTGGCGCGCCTGGCGCTTAAGGCTTTCGATCTGGCTCTCCAGTTCGCCGACGACATCGTCCAGCCGTTCCAGATTTTGTTCGGCCGCCTTCAGCCGAAGCTCGGCCTCGTGACGGCGCGTGTGCAGGCCGGAAATGCCGGCGGCCTCTTCGAGCAGCGCGCGGCGCGCCTGCGGCTTGGCCTGGATCAGTTCGCCGATGCGGCCCTGTCCGACCATGGAAGGCGAGCGCGCGCCGGTCGACTGGTCGGCGAACAGAAGCTGCACGTCCTTGGCGCGGGCTTCCTTGCCGTTGATGCGGTAGAGCGAGCCGGCTTCGCGCTCGATGCGGCGCGACACTTGCAATTCATCGGCGTCGTTGAAGGCGGCGGGCGCGGTCCGGTCGCTATTGTCGAGGAACAGCGTGACTTCGGCGGTGTTGCGGGCCGGGCGCGTTCCCGAGCCGGAAAAGATCACGTCGTCCATGCCGGACGCGCGCATGTTCTTGTATGAGCTTTCGCCCATCACCCAGCGCATCGCCTCGACAAGGTTCGACTTGCCGCAGCCATTCGGCCCGACAATGCCGGTCAGGCCACGTTCGATGACGAACTCGCCGGGTTCGACGAAGGACTTGAAGCCGAGGAGGCGAAGGCGCGAAAACTTCATTCGCGCCTGCCTGGAAGGCACAAAGGTGCGCTGACGCCGAAGCGCAGTCGCTCCGGCGCCGCCTGGACGTCAGAGCAGAGGGTCGATGATGGCCGATATTTCCTCAATCGACATCGCACCTTTGTAGGTTTTCCCGTTGATGAAGAAGGTCGGCGTCGAGTCGACCTTGAATTCATCGGCGCCGCGCTTCTGGACCGATCTCACATCGTCCAGAAGTTTCTGGTCCGTCAAGCAGGCCTCGAAGGACTCCTGTGTAAAACCGGCGAGCTTGGAGATCTGCAGCAGCGCATCCTTGGTATTGTTGACGCCGACCCAGTTGGCCTGCTGCTTGAACAGCACGTCGACCATCGGGAAATAATTGTCCTTCGAACAGCGCGCCAGCATGAAACCGGCCTCGGCGCTCGGATCGAACGGGAATTCGCGCAGGATGTAACGCGCCTTGCCGGTGTCGATGTATTTGGTCTTCAACTCAGGGAAGGTGGTCGCCGCGAAATGCGCACAATGCGGGCAGGTCATCGAAGCATATTCGACGATGGTGACCTTGGCGTCATCCTTGCCGAGCTGCTTGTCGGGCAAAGCGCCGGGCTTCAGCAGTTCGGCCATGTCGACATTGCCGGAAGACTCCGGGACCTTGACGGCGGCCGGAGTGGCAGGCGTCGAAGCAGGCACCGCGGGAGCCGCAGGCTTCACATCCGCTGCTTTGGCATCCTCGCCTGAATCGCTGCATGCGGCGAGCATAGCCACTGCCGGAATGACGGCCAGCGAAGACAGGAGGTTTCTGCGGGACAAGCTACGGTTCATGCGAATCACCTGACTGTGGTTTGATTTTGCAACGCAAAGGCTAGAAAAGGCGAGAGTTGGCGGGAATTAAGGCATCGCCGTCCCCATTCCAATCGCCAAACTCTACATGCAGGATCACGAATGCGCGAGATAGATGACGCGTTCATGACCGACTGATTACCGGTTGATTACCTTGGCCGCTTCCTTTGGCCAAGAATTGTGGCGCCAAGACGCTCCAGCGAGGCGCGCAAGCCTTCATCCTCGATCTTGCC
Organism: Mesorhizobium sp. M0139; assembly: GCF_040322455.1. NCBI lineage: Bacteria > Pseudomonadati > Pseudomonadota > Alphaproteobacteria > Hyphomicrobiales > Phyllobacteriaceae > Mesorhizobium > Mesorhizobium sp. M0139. Next base: position 65,592 of record NZ_JAMYTN010000017.1, on the reverse strand, counting down.
GACGGTATCGGACAATTTGGCCTTTTCGACAGAAGTCAGTGCTCTCGGCGTCGGTTTCGGCCGGGCTTTGTCCCTCAGCACCGGCTTTTGCACGATCCGGATCCTGCCGATCGCGTTGAAGCCGAGAAAGGCATTGACGCGGTTGATGATCTCGCCGGTCTCGTGCTGTAGGTGCAGCGCGGCCATGCCCTCGCAGGCGATGACCAGCACCGCCGGCTCGAACGGATCGTCCTCATGCATGCGGCGCGGCCACTGGATTTTTTCGGGGCGCGAATGGCCGGCGAGCCTGGGGCCGGCGATCTCTTCCCATGACTGCACCAGCCCGATCGAAATGCCGGCCCGCTTGCGCAGCACGGGGTCGAGGATCGCGGTCGCGAGATCGCTCACCGGAACGGGATTGCCGTAAGGCGTTCTCCCTGCCATGTACGTTCTCCAGCCACGCTCCTCACCAGCCTAGAGCCAGCCCGCGATCAATGGCACTGCACGAACAGACCCGCAAGGCCGCATCCGGACCAACTCTATCGGGAGAGATCGCCGCGCGTCTGCTTGCCTGGTACGACGCGCACCATCGCGAACTGCCGTGGCGGATCACGCCGCACGCCGCGGCCGGCGGTGCACGGCCGGACCCCTATCGCATCTGGCTTTCGGAAGTGATGCTGCAGCAGACCACGGTCGAAGCGGTAAAATCCTATTTTCGCGCCTTTGTCGAGAAATGGCCTGATGTGAAGGCGCTGGCGGCTGCGCCGGCCGAGGATGTGATGAAGGCCTGGGCCGGGCTCGGCTATTATTCACGGGCGCGCAACCTCAAGGCCTGCGCCGATCTGGTTGCGAGCCAGGGCGGCCGTTTTCCCGACAACGAAACGGGATTGAGGGAATTGCCGGGGATCGGCGCCTATACGGCGGCGGCGATCGCGGCGATCGCCTTCGACCGTCCGGCGGCGGTCGTCGACGGCAATGTCGAACGTGTCATCTCGCGGCTCTATTCGATCGCAACGCGGCTCAGCGAGGCAAAGCCTGAAATCCGCGCGCTCGTCGCAAGACTGGTTCCGCAGACAAGGCCGGGCGACTTCGCCCAGGCAATGATGGACCTTGGCGCCACGATCTGCACGCCAAGACGGCCGCGCTGCATGCTGTGCCCGGTGCGCGAGGATTGCAGCGCCATCCTGTCCGGCGACCCCGAGCGCTTTCCGGTCCGCCTGCCCAAGGTCGACAAACCACTCAGGCGGGGTGCCGCCTTCGTCGCCGAGCGCGGCGACGGCGCCATCCTGTTGCGCAAGCGGCCTGACAAGGGCCTGCTCGGCGGCATGACCGAGGTGCCGACCACAGGTTGGACAGCGCGGATCGACGGTGCAACCACTTCGGAGGCAGCGCCCTTCCCTGCCGACTGGCGGCGCGCTGGAGAGATCGCGCATGTCTTCACCCATTTCGCGCTCGAGCTCGAAGTTTTTCACGCTCAAGTGAAAAGTGATGCGCCGGAAGGGCATTTCTGGTCGCTGGCCCATGACATTTCCGGAGAAGCGCTGCCGACCGTCATGAAAAAGGTCATCGAAGCAGCGATACCGGGCGCAACCAAAAAACACCGCCCAATTGACTAGCATTCGCTTTGAAAGGCCAGAAATGAGTGAAATCCGCCATATCGTGTTCGACATCGGCCGCGTCTTGCTCCACTACGATCCGAACATTCCGTTCAGCCGCCTCATTCCCGATGCCGAAGAGCGCAAGTGGTTCTTCGACAATGTCTGCACGCATGACTGGAACATCGAGCAGGATCGTGGCCGGACGTGGGAAGAGGCGGAAGCGCTGCTGATCGCGGATTACCCGGATCATGCTGAAAACATTCGCAATTTCCGGCGCTATTGGAACGACATGGTGCCGCATGCCTATGAGGACAGCGTCGCCATCATGCTCGGCCTGATCGAGAGCGGCCGCGACGTGACCATGCTGACGAACTTCGCCGCCGACACGCTTGCCGAGGCAAGACTGCGCTTCGATTTCCTTAGCCGCCCGCGCGGCGTGACCGTGTCGGCCGATATCCGTGAGATCAAGCCCGACCGCGCCATCTACGACCATCACGTGGTCGCGTTCGGCCTGGAGCCCTCCGCCACGCTGTTCATCGACGACAGCCCCAGGAATGTCGACGGAGCCAGGGCGGCTGGCTGGAATGCTGTGCTGTTCACAGATGCAAAAACGCTCAAGGCGGACCTTGAGCGGTATGGCATCGCGACCTGAGCTACGCAGAGGGGTCGAGGTAGCGCTTTATGGCGCCCCCCTCTGCCCTGCCGGGCATCTCCCCCACGAGGGGGGAGATTGGCAGCCTCGCCGACGGCTCTTTCTTACAACGTTGAAGGTTGGCGAAAACAATGAAGCGCGCGATCTCCCCCCTCGTGGGGGAGATGGCCGGCAGGCCAGAGGGGGGCGCCGTAGGGCGCCGACCTTTATGTGGTAGCGTCAGGCCCCTGCCCGTTCCATGCCGAGCCTGGCGATGCGGCGCAGTTCGTCGATCGGGGTCAGGCCGCCCGAGCGCTCATAGTGCCAGAAGGTCCAGCCGTTGCAGGCGTCCAGGCCCTGCACTTCGGCGCCGATCTTGTGGATCGAGCCGGCGCTGTCACCGATGGCAACCGTGCCGTCGGCGCGTACCTTGGCCGACCAGCGCTTCTTGGCATCGTAAAGCGTGGCGCCGGGCTGCATAAGCCCGGTATCGATGAGGCTGACAAAGGCGACGCGCGGCTCGGCGCGCTTGCCGGTGAGCACGGCGAGATCGGCGCTTTCCAGCGGCCGCACCGCATCGATGCGCTCATTGGCGGCGTCGATATAGGCCTGTTCGCGCTCGATGCCGACGAAATGGCGGCCAAGCCGCTTGGCCACGGCGCCGGTGGTGCCGGAGCCGAAAAACGGGTCGAGCACGATGTCGCCCGGCTTGGTCGAGGCCATCATGATGCGGGCGAGCAGCGCTTCCGGCTTCTGCGTCGGATGCAGCTTGTCGCCATTGTCGTTCTTCAGCCGCTCGCCGCCAGTGCAGATCGGGAACAGCCAGTCGGAGCGCATCTGGATGTCGTCGTTCGATGCCTTCATGGCTTCGTAGTTGAAGGTATAGCCCTTGCCCTTCTGGTCGCGCGAGGCCCAGATCATGGTCTCATGCGCGTTCTGGAAGCGGCGACCGCGGAAATTAGGCATTGGGTTGGTCTTGCGCCAGACGACATCGTTGAGGATCCAGAAGCCGAGATCCTGCATCTTGGCGCCGACGCGGAAGATGTTGTGGTAGGAGCCGATGACCCAGATGGTGCCATTCGGCTTCAGCACGCGGCGTGCCGCCAGGAGCCAGGCGCGGGTGAAGGCGTCATAGGCCTCGAAACTCTCGAACTGGTCCCAGTCATCGTCGACGGCGTCGACCTTGGACTGGTCGGGCCGGTGCAAATCGCCGTCGAGTTGCAGATTGTAAGGCGGATCGGCGAAGATGACGTCGATGGATTTTTCCGGCAGCCGGTCGAGCGCGGCGACACAATCGCCCTTGAGGATCGTGTCCAGCCACTCGGATTGCTGGGGGGCGTGGGAGAGGTCGGCGAGAAGACGCACGGCAGACATTTTTACACCCAAGGCACGCGTTACTGTTTACTCCCCGTTATGGTTACCGATCAGCGTAAATATTCGGTGAAGGACGCAACGGTCCAGGCAGCCCTGACGTCGTCAATTTGCGCAGCCCGGCCCGTTGGTGTATGTCGCGCCGCTTGAGCCTTGCCGGGCCTCCATCACCCTCCCTCGTTCGGATTGCCATGCCCCAGCCAGATCTTGTCATCTTCGATTGCGACGGCGTGCTCGTCGATTCCGAAATCATCGCAGCCCGCGTCGAGGCCGAATTGCTGACCTTGGCCGGATATGAAATCTCGGCTGAGGAATACGCCGAAACCTATGCCGGACTGACCTTCAAGGACATCATGATGCGGGTCGAGCAAAAATCCGCCATCCCGTTCCAGGCCTCGATGATCGACCGGGCCGAAGAGCTGGTCGACCGCAAACTGCGCAGCGACGTGCGCGCCATCGACGGCGTGCGCGAGGCGGTCGCCGCGGTCACCGCGCCGCGCTGCGTCTGCTCGAACTCACGCTTGGAGCGGATCGAGTTCATGCTCGAGAAAGTGGGCCTGCTGCCGTTCTTCGCCGGCCGGATTTTTTCAGCGCTGGAAATACCAAGCAAGAAAACCAAGCCCGCGCCGGATGTGTTCCTGATCGCGGCGCAGCAACTCAACGCCAATCCGGCAAACATCTTCGTCATCGAGGATTCGGTGCACGGCGTCACCGGCGCCAGGGCCGCTGGCATGCGCGTGATCGGCTTCACCGGCGCCGCGCACAGCTATCCCGGCCATGCCGATGTGCTGACCGAAGCCGGCGCCGAAACCGTCATCCGCCGCTGGGCCGAACTGAAAAGTGTGGTTGCCGCTCTGTCGGAATGGTCGGACGCCTGAACCGATCAGTCCTTGGCTTTGGCCGACTTGGCCGGTTTCTTCTTTGCCCTGTTGTAGGCAATCGCGGCACGGACGAGCGCTTTCAGCGCATCCGCATCGATCTCGTCGCCCTCCGCCACATCGATGGCGCGCCACACCTTGCCGTTGAGCCCGTTGTTGAACAGCCTGTCGGGATCCGGCAGGCTGGCGCCGTGAGAAAAGGTCAGCTTCACCTTGTCCTTGTGAGCGTTGCCGACGGCGATCATGCCGTCGCGCGACCATACCGGGCTGCCCATCCACTTCCACTCCTCGATGATTTCCGGGTCGGCGTCGAGGATGGTCTTGCGCAGGCTGGCCAACGTCTTGCCCCGCCAATCGTCCAGCTCCCGGATTCGGGCATCTATCCGCTCGGAGGCAGAGGCGCCTCCCTCGTCCTTGCTCGACATGCTGACCTTCATGGTCTGCCTCCGTTCACATCTTCTCGCCGGGCAATCGGCTGGCCTGGCTCACCCAGGAGGCGAAGCGGGCTTCGTCGATCTCTTCGCCTTCATGGATGTCGAGATAGCGCACTTCCTTTTGCCTGGAACCGCCGGGAGGCACAGGATCGAGCGACGTGCCGCGAAAGAAGGCGACTTTGACGTATCTGGTGAAGCAATGCAGGCTGAGGAACCAACCCTCGCCCTCGATGCCATAGAACGGTGAGTTCCACTTCACCGCCTTGCAGACGCTGGGGACGGCGCTGACGATAAGTGCGTCGATCCAGCGCCCGACATCGCTTTTCCAGCCCGGCATGGCAGCAATATAGGCCTGCACCGGAGCGTCCCCATAGGCCTTCGGGATCTGCGGGTTGCCGCCCGAAAGCAGGACCGGCTTTTCCGGCTTGTCTGGGGCCGGTTTTGCGACCTTCGATTTTCCCGGCGCCTTGGCCATGTCCTACCCTTGCGCGCCCTGCTCGCCACGCGATCTCGCGACGTAAGGCAGCACGAACATGTAGAGGCCGCTGAACAGCAGCAGGAATAGCGGCAGCAGCGGCGAATAGACCACCCAGGCCGGAGGTTGCCCGAACGCCATGGTGATGAAATTGGCTGCCACGGTCAGCGTGAAGATGATCGACAGCCAACGATGGGTTTGACGTATCCATTTGCTCAAGTTCATTGCAACTTCCTCTTGAAACCAGCGCCTACCAACGCGCCAGTTGGGTGATCTGGATGAGATTGCCGCAGCTGTCGTTGAGCTGGGCGATAGTCGAGCCGGTCACTTCTGTCGGCGCCATGGCGAACGCACCGCCGCGTCCCTTGATGCGCTCGTAATCACCCTTGACGTCGTCGGTGAACAGCATGAGCGCGGGCTGCCCCTGCTTGAAGATGGCCTGCTGGTAGGCCTTGGCGGCCGGGTTGTCGTTGAGCGCCAGCTGTAGCTCGGCTCCCTCGGGCTCATCGGGTGAGATGACGGTCAGCCAACGAAAAGCCCCATTGCTGAAATCGGCCTTCACAGCAAAGCCCAGCACGTCGGTGTAGAAGCGCAGTGCGTTGTCCTGGTTGTCCACATAGACGCTGGTCAGCTTGATCTTCATCGATTTCCTCCTTTTTGCATTCGGTGCCCCGCGATCAGGGCATGGTACCGGCAGGCTTCAATCCGGCTTCGCCAGAAGCTGCTCCAGCTTGGTGAGGAATTGCTGCCACCCGGCCATGGCTCCGCCATAGGCCTGCTTCTGGCTCGGATGGAAACCCGACTGCTCGACGCGCAGATGGGTCCCCTTGCTGGTGGGCGTGAGCGTGAACGTCACCACGCTCTTCAGATTGTAGGCGGCATCCTCATGCGCAAAATCCCAGCTGTAGGACAGCGTCCTGCCTTGCTCGACGGCGAGGACCTCGCAATCGAGCACGCCGCCCCAGTCGCCGCGAAGATTGAAGCTGTGGCCGACGACAGGCTTGAAATCGTTCTTCATGAGCCATTCCTCCATCAGATGCGGCTGCGTCAACGCGCGCCAGATCTTCTCCGCCGGCCAGGATATTTCACGTTCGACGACGACGGTGCGCAGTTCGGGATTGCTCACTGGTCCATCCTTTTAAGCAGGTTTTCGAGGTCATCGAAGCGGCCCTCCCAGAATCCTGTCATTTGAACTGTCCAGTCGGTCAGCGGACCAAGTGCCTCGGGCTGCGCGCTGTAGTGGGTCTGGCGTCCGGCGTGGCGGTCACGCACCAGCCCGGCCAGCTTCAGGACGCCGAGATGCTTCGACACCGCCGGTTGCGAAACCCCGGACTGCGCCGTCAGCGCCCCCACGGTCTGCTCACCTTGGCGGCACAAGCGCTCGAAGATGGCCCGCCGGGTCGGGTCGGCAAGCGTTCTGAACAAAGTATCGTGGGCGTCCGGCATCGAGATCAATAACCTGCGAGCTATTGATTGACGTATAACCGCCGGGATATGGATGAGTCAAGTGCGCTGGCGGAATGGATCGAGATTAAAGCGCAGACGCGACCTGCCGCAGGCGCACGCCTGCAGGATTACGATCGGATCGTTTGGATCTTTCAAAGAGTTGACCGGCACCGTCGCAGCAGCGACGGCGCCCAGGCGCTTAGTTCGTCGCGGGAGCGCGCTTCTTTTTCTTGCCGGACTTCTTGTCCACCGCCGCCGGCGCGGTGTCGTCATAGCCGGCATAGACAGTGTAATCCCGGGCGGAGGGTTCGGGCACGACGACGTTGGGATCGGTGAACACGAACTGGGTGGCGGTCGAGGGATCGCTGACCTGGATCTGATAGGGGTGGATCTGCGAATAAAGTACGTCGGGGCCGTGCATGACGGCAATGCGGATCGGCATGGTGATGGTGCCGGGGGCGAACAGCGGTCCCGGCACGATCTTGCCGGCAACCCCAACCTTCATCGTCAACTGGCCGTTGGCACGGCTGCAATCGCGGCTCACATCGCTGATCGAGGCCTGGTAGATGATCTTGGCCGGATCCTTGTTCGGATCGACGATGGAGCCGTCAGGCGCCGTCTGCGCGGCGGCAGCGGCCTCGGCATCCTGTGTTGCATCAGCCTTTTTCTTTTTCGGCTGCGGCGCGCCCTTGGCGTAGGTATTGAAGTATGCGGTGCCGTCACGCACCGTCACTTTCGGGCAGTAGGCCTGCAACTGGCTGGCGAGAACCTTGGGATCCTGAGGCGGTATTGGCGCATTCGGGTCGGTCTTCTTGCCGAAACCGAGATTGAGGATGCCATTGTCGCTCGATTGGCAACCGGCGGCGGCAAGCATAAAGCCCGTTAGCGCCAGACCCGCGACAAAGCGACGGTTGAACCTATGAAACGCCATGAAACTGCACTTCCCTCTCGCAAAGTTGGTGACGTATAGCAACGCCACGGCAAAAATGCGACTGAGGCGGCTCGGAAAATTAACCAATTGCCGTGGATGAAACCGGCGGCAGCAATGGACCTTTGACGATGCGCTATGTGAGTACCCGCGGGGATGTGCCCGTGCTTGGATTTGCCGATGCGGTGCTGGCGGGGCTGGCCCGCGACGGCGGGCTTTATGTGCCGCAGACATGGCCGCAGTTTTCGGCAGCCGAGATCCGCGCCATGCGCGGCCTGCCCTATGCGGACCTCGCCATCCGCGTGCTGACGCCCTTCCTCGGCGGCGAGATCGCCGCACCCGTCTTCGAGCGCCTGGTGCGAGAAGCCTATGCCACCTTCCGCCACCGGGCCGTCTGCCCGCTGGTGCAGACCGGCGCCAACACGTTCATCCTCGAGCTCTTCCACGGTCCGACGCTGGCCTTCAAGGACGTTGCCATGCAGCTGCTTGCCCGGCTGATGGACCATGTACTGACTGAGCGTGGCCAGCGCGCCACCATCGTCGGCGCGACCTCGGGTGACACTGGCGGCGCCGCCATCGATGCCTTCGCCGGCCGCGACCGAACTGACATTTTCGTGATGTTCCCGCATGGCCGCGTCTCGCCGGTGCAGCAGCGGCAGATGACGACATCGACTGCCGCCAACGTCCAGGCGCTGGCGATCGAAGGCAATTTCGACGATTGCCAGGGCCTGCTGAAGGATATGTTCAACGATCATCGTTTTCGTGATCGCGTGTCGCTGTCGGGCGTCAATTCGATCAACTGGGCCCGCATCATGGCCCAGATCGTCTATTATTTTTCCTCGGCGCTTTCGCTCGGCGCGCCGGACAGGCCGGTCTCCTTTACCGTGCCGACCGGCAATTTCGGCGACATTTTCGCCGGTTACGCCGCCAAGAAGATGGGCCTGCCGATCGAGCGGCTGATCGTCGCCACCAACGACAACGACATATTGGCGCGCACTTTCGCGACCGGTGAATACCGCACCAAGGGTGTGTTTGCGACGACGTCGCCATCGATGGACATCCAGGTATCGTCGAACTTCGAGCGACTGCTGTTCGAGGCCTGCGACCGTAACGCAGAGACGGTGCGGCGTTACATGGCCGGCCTCAAGCAATCCGGCGCCTTCACCATCGAAACCGCAGAAATCGACCGGATGCGGTCCGAATTCGACGCCGGACGCGCTGATATGGACGAGGTTGCCGCCACCATCCGTTCAACGCTCGAATCCAGCAATTATCTGCTCGATCCGCACACGGCCGCGGCCGTGCATGTCGCCGCCGGCAAGGCTGACGGTGCAGTGCCGATGGTGGTGCTGGGCACGGCGCACCCGGCCAAGTTCCCGGCCGCGGTCGAAGCCGCCTGCGGCGTGTCGCCGGCCCTGCCGGCATGGCTGGGGTCCTTGATGTCAGCCGACGAAAAGTACACGGTACTTCCATCCGACCTGAAAATGGTGGAAGATTACGTGAGCCGCCACTCAAGGGCAGCGCGTTAGGGAGTACTTGCCATATGGGTGTTGAGGTAAGCCGTCTGTCGAACGGCCTGACAGTCGCCACCGAAACCCTTCCAAGCCTCGAATCCGTTGCCCTTGGCGCCTGGGTCAAGTCCGGCGCCCGCAATGAGCGTGACGACGAGCACGGAATGGCCCATCTGCTCGAGCATATGGCCTTCAAGGGTACGAAAAGGCGGACGGCCTTCGAGATCGCCTCGGAAATCGAGGATGTCGGCGGCGAGATCAATGCCGCCACATCAGTCGAGACGACGTCCTATTACGCCAGGGTGCTGTCCGACGATGTGCCGCTGGCGGTGGATATCCTTGCCGATATCCTGCAGGAGTCCGAATTCGACCCGGAGGAACTGGAGCGCGAGCAGCATGTGATCCTGCAGGAGATCGGCGCCGCGCACGACACGCCCGACGACATCGTCTTCGACCGTTTCACCGAGACCGCCTTCCGCCACCAGACGATCGGCCGCTCGATCCTCGGCACGCCGGAAACCGTCAAATCCTTCACCTCCAAACAGCTGCATGATTTCATCGAGCGCCAGTATGGCGCCGAGAAGATGGTGATCGTCGCGGCCGGCGACATCAAGCATGACAATTTCGTGCGCGAGGTCGAAAAGCAGCTCGGCGGTTTCCGCAGCAAGTCCGACAGCACGATGCCGCAATATGCGCAGTATGTCGGCGGCGATTTCCGCGAGGATCGCGACCTGATGGACGCGCAGATCGTGCTCGGCTTCGAAGGCCGAGCCTATCATGTGCGCGATTTCTACGCTTCGCAGGTGCTGTCGATGATCCTCGGCGGCGGCATGTCGTCCCGGCTGTTCCAGGAGGTCCGCGAAAAGCGTGGCCTGTGCTATTCGGTCTATGCCTTCCACTGGGGTTTTTCCGATACCGGCATCTTCGGCGTTCATGCCGCGACCGGGCAGAGCGACATTGCCGAACTGGTGCCGGTCATTATCGACGAGCTGCAGAAGGCCGGCGAGAATATCCTTCAGGAAGAGCTCGACCGCGCCCGCGCGCAATATCGCGCCGGCCTGATCATGTCGGCTGAAAGCCCGGCCAGCCGCGCCTCGCAGATCGCCAGGCAGCTGCTTCTGTTCGGCCGGCCGATCGCCAAGGAGGAGTTGATGGAACGGCTGTCGGCGCTGACCGTCGAGCGGCTGACCGACCTTTCGTCCCGGCTGTTTTCGACCAAGCCGACGCTGACTGCGGTTGGACCGGTGGGTACGCTCGCGCCCTATGAGGCGATTCTCGATTCGCTTGCGGGCACGCACACCACGGCCCGCAAGCTCGCCGTCTAAGCCTTCAAGCGCCGGTGTTCGCGCTCCCTTTCTTTCGCCGTGACCTGCCGGCACTGAAAGGCGACCGGGTCATGCTGCGCGTGCCCTACACCAACGACTATCGCGAATGGTCGGCGGTGCGCGGCGAAAGCCGTGCCTTCCTCGAACCGTGGGAGCCGCGCTGGACGCCCGATGAACTCGACCGCACCGCCTGGCGGCTGCGCATCGGCCGCTACCGCGAAGACTATGCGCAGGGAACCGCCATCGCCTTCTTCATCTTCGAGAAGGCGAGCGGCAAGCTTGCAGGCGGCATTACGCTCGGCAATATCCGCCACGGCGTCTCGCAAAGCGGCCATGTCGGCTACTGGATCGGGGAGCGGTTCGGCGGCCGCGGCCTGATGACCGACGCGGTCAAGGTGGTCTGCCGCTTCGCCTTCGATACGCTGAGGTTGCACCGGATCGAAGCTGCCTGTATTCCCGACAATGTCCGGTCGATCCGCGTGCTTGAAAAAGCCGGATTCCGGCGCGAAGGACTTCTGCGATCCTACCTCAGGATCAACGGCATCTGGCAGGACCACTACCTCTACGCCCGGATCGCGGACGATCCGCCGGGCGCTGGAACGAAGGACTGATTTTTGACGAATTTCCTGCGAAACGGGTCGCTGTTGGCCTTTGTTCTGGCGGTTGTCGTCACGCTTTGCGCGGCGCTCCCGGCCTTCGCCGTCGAACCGATCAAGATTGCCCGCGACGATGTCGCGCTCGACCTGTCGCGCGCCGTCCAGATCTACGTCAATCAGGGCGAAAACTTCCAGGTGTCGACCGCGCCCGGTCCCGACGGCATCGTGCGGCGCATCGAGGTCGAGGCCAATGACGCGCGCTCGAGCGGCGACTGGGCGGTGTTCGCGCTCGCCAACACCACCGACCAGCAGCTCGACCGGCTGATCGTGGCGCCGCATTTCCGGCTGGTGAATTCCGGCATCTTCTGGCCCGATCTCGGCGCCACCCGCATCGCCGCGATCACCCCCAGCGAGGGCTTCGCGCTCGACCGCCAGTCAAGCTCCGACGCCGACGTGTTCCGGGTGACGCTGAACCCGGGAACGGTGATCACCTTCATCGCCGAACTCGCCTCGCCGAAGCTGCCGCAGGTCTATCTATGGGAGCCGGAAGCCTACAAGGACTCGGTCAATTCCTATACGCTGTTCCGCGGCATCGTTATCGGCATCGCCGGGCTGCTGGCGCTCTTCCTGACCATCCTTTTCGTCGTCAAGGGAACCTCGATGTTTCCGGCGACAGCCGCACTTGCGTGGGCGGTACTTGCCTATATCTGCGTCGATTTCGGCTTTCTAAACAAGATCATAGAGATATCGCCCGGGAACGAGCAGATGTGGCGGGCGGGAACGGAGGTGGCGCTTGCGGCGACCTTCGTGGTGTTCCTGTTCGCCTATCTCAACCTCAACCGGTGGCACGGCCATTTCAGCTATGGCGCGCTGGTCTGGATCCTCGGTCTGGTGCTGATTGCGGGTGTGGCCATCATCGATCCGGCCGTCGCCGCCGGTATTGCCCGGCTGTCCTTTGCCGCCACCGCGCTGACCGGGCTCGGCCTCATCATCCTGCTCGGTCTTCGTGGTTACGACCGTGCGATCATGCTGGTGCCCAGTTGGGTGATGGTGCTGCTATGGCTGTGCGGGTCGTGGATGGCAATCACCGGCATGCTCGACAACGACATCGCCCAGCCGGCATTGGGCGGCGGGCTGATCCTGATCATCCTTTTGATCGGCTTCACCGTCATGCAGCATGCCTTTGCCGGCGGCGCGCTGCATCAGGGCCTGTTCTCCGATCTTGAGCGCCAGGCGCTGGCCGTCGCCGGCTCCGGCGACACGGTGTGGGACTGGGACGTGCTGCGCGACCGCGTCGTCACCAAGCCCGACGTCAGCATCCAGCTTGGCCTGGCGCCCAACAGCCTGGGGGGTGCGGCCCGCAACTGGCTGCCGGTGCTGCATGCCGACGACCGCGACACGTTCCGCACCACCCTCGACGTGGTGCTCGAACATCGGCGCGGCCGGGTCTCGCAGAATTTCCGCCTGCGCGGCGCCGACGGGCACTACCACTGGTTCTTGCTTCGGGCGCGGCCGGTGATCGGCTCGGACGGCGAAGTGATTCGCTGCGTCGGCACCATGGTCGACGTCACCGAGCAGAAAAAGTCCGAGGAAAGGCTGCTGCACGATGCCGTTCACGACAATCTGACCGGCCTGCCCAACCGCGAACTTCTGATGAACCGGCTGGAAGCCATCATCTCGATCGCGCGCACCGAAGAGAAGGTGCGCCCGACCGTCTTCGTCATCGACATCGACCGTTTCAAGCAGGTCAATGACGGGCTTGGCATCTCGGCCGGCGACACCATCCTGCTCACCATTGCGCGCCGCTTGCACCGGCTGTTGAAACCGAAGGATTCGCTGTCGCGCTTTGCCGGTGACCAGTTCGCCCTGATGCTGCTCTCCGAACAGGAACCCTCCCGCATCGCGGCGGTGGCAGACGCCATCAAGCACGCCATCAACAACCCGATCACCTTCGCCAAGCGCGAGATCGTGCTGACTGCCTCGATCGGCCTGATCACCTGGACCTCGGCGCAGACTTCGGCAGAAGACATGGTCAAGGACGCCGAGCTTGCCATGCACCAGGCCAAGCGCTTCGGCGGCGACAGGATCGAGCCGTTCCGGCCGGCCTTCCGCACCGTCGGCACCGACCGGCTGCAATTCGAATCCGATCTGCGCCGCGCCATCGAGCGGCGCGAATTCACCCTTGCCTACCAGCCGATCGTGCGGCTGGAGGACGGCAGCATTGCCGGCTTCGAAGCGCTGCTGCGTTGGGACCATCCGCGCCGCGGCATGATCCCGCCCGGCGATTTCATTCCGGTCGCCGAAAGCTGTGGCCTGATCGTGCAGCTTGGGCTGTTTGCCATGCAGCAGGCGGCTGAAGACCTCGCCGGCTGGCAAAAGCAGATCGGCGACACCCCGCTGTCGGTGTCGGTCAATCTGTCCAGCCGCCAGCTGATCCGCCGCGACCTGGTCAGCGATGTCCGCTCGGTCATCGCCCGCGCCAATCTGAAGCCGCGCTGCTTCCGGCTCGAACTTACCGAATCGCTGGTCATGGACAATCCAGAGCAGACCTCGCATGTGCTGACCAAACTCAAGCAGCTCGGCATCGGCCTGTCGCTGGACGATTTCGGCACCGGCTATTCCTCGCTCGCCTATCTGACCCGCTTCCCCTTCGACACCATCAAGATCGACAAGAGCTTCGTCGACGACGCGACGCCGAAGCGGGCGGTGCTGCTCAAATCCATGGTCAACATGGCGCATGAACTCGGCCTGTCGGTGGTGGCCGAGGGCATTTCCGACGAAAGCGATGCGCTGGAATTGCGCCAGATGGGCTGCGAATATGTGCAAAGCTTCATGTTCGGCGCGCCGATGCCAGGCGACCAGGTGCTGAAGGCGTTGAAAGAGCAGTACCCGATGACGCAGGCGTGACGGGTGAGGCATGCGTCGTGCAGGCGCGTGGTCACATTGGAATGAACCCCTGAAGCGACCGCGCCTTGGTCATCCTGGGGCGAAGCAAGGAGCGCAGCGACGCGGCGCAGACCTTAGGATGGCGAAAGTGGCGGGCGGCTTCGGCTAGTCGCGAAGGTTCGGCGGAACGTCGGCGAAGGCGAGGCCTCAGGCGTGCCCCGCGGCCAGGCTCAAATGCGCCAGATCAATCCCGATCGATGCCAGGATGCGGTCGTACTTCCGCTCGATGTCGGCGTCGAACAGCAGCTCCGGCGTGGCCGGACAGGTCAGCCAGCCATTCTCGGCGATCTCGGTTTCCAGCTGGCCGGCGCCCCAGCCGGAATAGCCGAGCGCCATCAACGCGCGCCGCGGGCCGCGGCCGGACGAGATGGCGCGCAATATGTCGACCGTCGCGGTCAGGCAGATATCGTCGGAGACGGTGAGCGAGGATTCCACCCGGTAGTCGCCCGAGTGCAGGACGAAGCCGCGGCTGCGGTCCACCGGGCCGCCATTGCGCACGACGAAGTCGCGGGCCTGCGCCGGCAGCCTGATCGCCTCCTGCTCGTTCATGATGCCGAGCTGCACCAGAAGATCGGGAAACAGCATCTGTTGCGTCTGGTTGATGATCAGGCCCATGGCGCCTTCATCGCTGTGCGCACAGATGTAGATGACCGAGCGCGTGAAGCGATCGTCCTTCATGCCGGGCATGGCAATCAGAAACTGGTCGTCAAGAAAGCCGCGTCCACCGGCTGTCTTTTTGTGGCGCAACAAGTCCATGGACGGGAGCGTAACGCGTTTCCGGGACGCCGAAAAGATGCGCCGCGTGCGATTCGGCCAAAGCCCAACGGTTGGAACAACGGAATCTTGACTGCGAACTTCACTCGGCCGATTGCTTGAAGCCAACTGTTCCTTGCCCGAAGGTCACGCAAATATGATACGCAGAGCGCCATGAAAACATTGCGCGGCCATGAACTGACGATCAAATCAACGCCATGCAAAGCTTGAAAATCCTGCTGCTCGGTATTGCTATCGGATGCGGAGCAGTCCTGCCCGCCGCCGCCTCCTCGTCGGAATGGTACAACAGCGAAGGCGGCAAGGTGCGGCTGGTGACAACAGGCAAGGCCGACGAGGCCGGTCGCATACAGGGCGTGCTCGACATCGCGCTCAAGCCCGGCTGGAAAACTTATTGGCGCGATCCGGGCGACGCCGGCGTGCCGCCGCAGATCGACGTTTCGGCCAGCACCAACATCACCGATGCGGCGTTTTCCTTCCCGCCGCCGCAGCGCCATGACGACGGCTACGGCAAATGGGCCGGCTACAACCATCCGGTCTCGCTGCCGGTGACATTCACTTTGTCGTCGCCTGGGGATGCGGCCGTCATCGATGCCGACATCTTTCTTGGCATCTGCGAGACGATCTGTATTCCGGTGCAGACGCGGCTGAGCGTCGATCCCGCCGCCGATCCCGACAATGCCGAGGATGCGGCGCTGGTGAAGGCTGCACTCGCCACCTTGCCCGCGCCTGCCAAGCCCGATTTCGGGATCAAGGTGCTGCCGGGCGACCATGAGACGCTGATGGTCGAGGCGACTTTTCCCGGAGATCCGGAGGCGGCGGATTTATTCGTCGCCGGGGGACGCGATTATATGTTCGGGGCGCCTGCACGCAGCGAAAAGGACGGCCGGCTGGTATTTACCATTCCGATCCTCGACCGGCCGTCGACGACACCGACCGATGGCGGGTTGTATTACACCCTGACAAGTGCCGAAGGCGCAGTCGAGGGCGTTCTGCCGTTCCCCTGATACCGAACCCGATCAGGGCTTTCCCTTGATCCAGGCCTTGTCGGCGGTTGCGGGAGATGCCCGATTTCGCTATCGCAAGAAACCTTCCCTGCTTTTCACACGAGGACCATCATGACGATTGCCGTTGGCGACAAACTGCCCGATGCGACCTTCAAGGAAATGACCGCCGACGGCGCCAAGGTGATCACCTCGGCCGAGATTTTCGCGGGCAAGAAGGTCGTGCTGTTCGGCGTTCCAGGCGCCTTCACGCCGACCTGCAGCAACAATCATCTGCCGGGCTATCTCGAGAACCACGATGCCATCCTGGCCCGCGGCGTCGACACCATCGCCGTCGTGTCCGTCAACGATGTCCATGTCATGGGCGCCTGGGCGAATTTCACCGGCGGTCAAGGCAAGATCCTCTATCTCGCCGACGGCAATGGCGACTTCGCCAAGTCGATCGGCCTCGACTCCGACTATTCCAGCGGCGGCATGGGATTGCGCTCGAAGCGCTTCTCGATGATCGTCGACAACGGCAAGGTCACGGCGCTCAATGTCGAGACCAAGCCAGGAGTCGACACGTCGGGTGCCGCTCACATTCTGAGCCAGCTCTAAACCGCGGCCGCCTCGGCTCATGAGCGCCATGGCCTGACGACCACGCGCTTCCGGCCGGATTGCCTGCTTTGGGGGACATCGACGATGTTTGACATCATCTGGCGCAGCATTGCGATCGGCATCGGCGCCACCGTGCTGATGGATCTTTGGGCGCTGTTCCTGCATCTGGCGCTCAGTCAGCCGCGACCGAACTGGGGGCCGCCCGGCCGCTGGGTCTGGCACCTTAGGGAAGGCAAGGTTTTCCACGACGATATCGCCCAAGCAGCACCCTATGCGCATGAGCAGGCGCTGGGCTGGGCTTTCCACTATGTCACCGGCATCGTCTACGGCTTCATCCTGGTGGCGCTGGTGGGCACGGCATGGCTGGACGCACCGACCTTTCTGCCGGCCTTCATCCTCGGCATGGTCACCATCAGCGCCGGCTGGTTCCTGCTAGCGCCGGGCATGGGCGCCGGCTGGGCTGCCTCAAAGCGCCCCAACGCGATGCAGATCCGCGCCTTCAACGTGATCTCGCACACGGTGTTCGCGCTCGGCCTCTACGGCACGGCCCTGCTGATCCGCTGAGGACAGGTTCTATTCGCGCGGCTTCATCGCGGCAACGGTATCGATGATCTCCTGACATCCGCTTTAGCGCGGCGCCAGACTAGCTATCGGCCGCCAGCCGTGGACGACGCGGCGCGTGCCGACATCATAGGCGAAGTAATTACCACCGCCGGCCGGCTGATCCGCCTCGCGGCTGATTGCGCGGCCGCTGAGCGAGAGCAGCAAGAGCGTTCCTACGCCGCCATGGCCGACGAAGGCAATGTCGCCGCCATCCGCAGCACCCAGCACCGTTTCGACCTCGCTGACAATGCGTTGTTGGGCATCGATGGCCCGCTCCCAGCCGCGGATGCTTTTGTGCGGGTTGGCGAAGAACTGGTCGGCGACCGCCTCGAACTCCGGCGGCGGCAGGAAGCCGGTTGCCGACCGATCGTTCTCGTGCATGCGCTCCCGCACCTCGACCGCGAGGCCGAGGTGTTTGCCAAGGATCTCGGCGGTTTCGATCGCCTTGCGTTCGGCCGACGAGACGACCCGCCGGATCGACCCGACCCATGGCTGCTCGAGCATGGCTGATGCTCGAGCCCGTCCGATCTCGGACAGCCCCCAGTGCGGCACGGGAACGTTGGCATCGATCTGAACCTGGGGATGGGCGATGTAGTATACGATCGGCATGAGTGAGGTCTCCTGCCGGTAGCTTGAGCTCAATAGCTCTGGGTCGAGCGCCGTGCCCGTGGCGCCGCAGGCTGCTTCTCGGATGCCGCCGGCTTCAGCGCCGCTTTCGGCGCCGCAGGTTTGGCTGAGCCCCTCTTGAACGGCGCCATGCCTTCCCTTGCGAGTTCGTCGGCGCGTTCGTTCTCGGTGTGGCCGGCATGGCCCTTGACCCAGTTCCAGGTCACCTTGTGGCGCCGATTGGCCTCATCCAGCGCCTGCCACAGTTCACCGTTCTTGACCGGCTTCTTGTCAGCGGTCTTCCAGCCGTTTTTCTTCCAGCCGTGGATCCATTTGGAGATACCGTCCATGACATATTTGCTGTCGGTGTGAAGCTCGACGGCGCACGGCTCCTTCAGCGCATTCAGCGCCGAGATGGCGGCCAGCAGCTCCATGCGGTTATTGGTCGTCTCGGCCTCGCCGCCCGACAATTCCCTGGTCTTGCCGTTGAAGCGCAGGATGGCGCCCCAGCCGCCGGGACCGGGATTGCCCGAGCAGGCACCGTCGGTGAAGATTTCAACCTGCTTGGTCATGTCAGTCCGTATTCCGAAGGCGACTTGATCGCGCGGTGGAAGCGCATGCGGCGGATATATTCGGTCGGATCGCGCTTCATGACCAGCCCGCCCTCGGGAACGGTCAGCCAGTCATAGAGCCGAGTCAGCATAAAGCGCAGCGCCGAGCCGCGCGAAAGCATCGGCAGCGCTGCTTTCTCGCCATCGCTCAAAGGCCGCACGCTCTGATAGCCGGCCAGCAGCGCCGTGCCTTTGGTCAGGTTGAAGGAGAAATCCTTCTCGAAACACCAGGCGTTGAGACAGGTGGCGACGTCATAGGCGTAGAGGTCGTGGCAGGCGAAATAGAAGTCGATGAGGCCGGACAGTTTCTCGCCGAGGAAGAAGACATTGTCGGGAAACAGATCGGCATGGATGATGCCTGCCGGCAGGCCCTGCGGCCAATGGCGTTCGAAATCCGCGAAATCCGCGTCGACCTCGGCCGCCAGTCCCGGCTCGACCTCGTCGGCTCGGTCGCGCGAGGCATTCCAGAGTTTGCGCCAGCCCTCGATGGCCAGTGCGTTGTCACGCGTCATCGCAAAATCCTGCCCGGCCAAATGCAGTGCGGCGAGGGACTTGCCGACCTCCGCGCAATGCGCCGCTGTCGGCCGCCGCAGCGACAGGCCTTCGAGGAAGGTGATGATGACCGCGGGCCGGCCGGCCAGCGTGCCGATGACGGTGCCGTCATGCGCGGTCACCGGCAGCGGACAGGAAATGCCTTTGCGGGCGAGATGGCCCATCAGGCCGAGGAAGAACGGCAGGTCGGCCTTGTCGACGCGCTTCTCGTAGAGCGTCAGTATGTAAGAGCCGCTTGAGGTGTGCAGCAGGAAATTCGAATTCTCCGTGCCTTCGGCGATACCCTTGTAGGACAAGAGTTCGCCGACTGGATATGCCCTCAGGAACGCGCCGAGTTCGCCCTCATTGACGTCGGTGTAGACCGCCATGGCCTGTTCACGCGGCTCCGTTGACGAAGGCCATGTCGGCCCGCGTCAGTTCTACATCGCGCAGAACCCGCATGACTGGAAAATCCTCCGTTTCGGTGGCCGTGATCGCCAGGTCGATGTTCACCTCGAAGCGCTGGCGGAAGGCGTCGATGATCTCGTCGACGATGATCTCCGGCGCCGACGCGCCGGCAGACAGGCCGAGCGTCGAGATATTTGTGATGTCATTCCACGGAATTTCGGCGGCGCGCTGTACGAGAAGCGACATGGTGGCGCCGGCGCGCTCCGCCACTTCGACAAGACGGCGCGAATTGGAGGAATTGGGCGCACCGACGATCAGATAGAGATCGGCGCCGGCGGCGGTTTCCTTGACCGCTTCCTGGCGGTTGGTGGTGGCGTAGCAGATCGATTCGGCGGCCGGTGCATGCAGTTGCGGGAAGCGCTCCTGCAGCACCCGCAATATGCCGGCAGTGTCTTCGACCGACAACGTTGTCTGGCTTACGAAGCCGAGCGCTTCCGGGTCGGCGGGGGCAAAGGTCCCAGCGTCGGCTTCGGTCTCGATCAGCGTGACGGCGCCTTCAGCCAGTTGGCCCATGGTGCCGATCACTTCGGGATGGCCGGCATGGCCGATCAGAAGCACATGGCGGCCGAGCCGCTGATGGCGCATCGCCTGCTTGTGCACCTTGGACACCAGCGGGCAGGTGGCGTCGAGATAGAAGAGCTCGCGTGCCTTGGCGTCGGCCGGCACCGATTTCGGCACGCCGTGGGCCGAGAAGACAACCGGCGACTTGCGGTGCTCGGCCGGGATTTCCGAGAGTTCCTCGATGAAAACCGCGCCAAGGCTTTGCAGGCCCTCGACGACATAGCGGTTGTGCACGATCTCGTGGCGGACATAGACCGGCGCGCCGTATTTCTTCAACGCCAGCACGACGATCTGGATCGCGCGGTCGACACCGGCGCAAAAGCCGCGCGGCTGGCAGAGCCGGATCGTCAGCGGTGGTTTTGTGGCGGTCTGCAGCATGATTCCAGATCGGTTGATCGTATCGTGACGCGAAATGAGGTGTGCACCCCTGCCCTGTCAAGGGCAGTTGAGATCAGGTTGAATGGTCAACCTGATCTAACTCTTTGTTGGAGCATGATCTTGTCCGAAAACCGGTTCCCACTTTTCGGGATGATGCTCTGGATCATTCAGTCTTTGCCGGGCGGCGCAGCCTGATGATCAGAACCGCGGCAAGAGCCGCCGCCAGGCCATACCAGGTGAAGGCATATTGCAGATGAGAGTTCGGCAGGTCGATGATGGTGACGCCGCCGACCGGCAGCCCGCCCGGGTTCGGCGTCTTGTCGGCGTCGATGAAGATCGGCACCAGCACGGCGCCGGCCGGCAGGCCGGCACTCGCCGCCATGACATCACGTTCCTTCCAGTAGAAGATGTTCTTGGCCACGTCATTGTCGGGCAGCATCATCGACGGCTTGCCCGGCAGCGGGTTGCGCGCCAGGCCGGTGACCGTGACCTTGCCGGTCACCTGCCCTTGCGGCCGCTTGGCGGCATCCTTGAGATCATAGGGAACGAAGCCGCGGTTGATCAGGATATAGCGGCCATCGTCGAGGGCCAGCGGGGTGTAGACGTTGAAGCCGGCGTCGCCGTCCCAGGTGGCGTAGAAATGCCGCTCGCCGGAGTGCAGGAACGTCCCGCTGACGGTGACCGGCGTGTAGTCGACATCACCGGTTGCGGCGAATTCCTTCTCGACGTCCGCCAGCGGCTGCGGCGCTGAATGGGTGCGCTGGTCGATGGTCTGCAGAAGGGCTTCCTTCCAGTACAGGCGCTGCACCTGCCATGTGCCAAGCCCGAGCAGGATGACGAACACCACCAGGCCGAGGCCGAGCAGCAATGCCGTCTTCGGCCGCGAGCGGCCGGCGGGCTTGGTCAGTGCCTCGTTCATTGCCCCTGGTCCAGGCGGCCTTCGGCCGCCTTGTTGGCGTATTGAAGCGTCAGCAGCACCCCCTTGATCAGCCTCAGCGCCGTCAGGCACAGCGCCACGGCCAGCGGTATCCAGATGATGAAATGCAGCCACAGCGGCGGGCTCAGCTTCACCTCCACCCACAGCGCCAGCCCAACGACGATGAAGCCGATGATCAGGATGACGAACACCGCCGGGCCGTCGCCGGCATCGGCGTAGGAATAGTCGAGGCCGCAATTGTTGCAGCGCTTGCCGACGGCGAGGAAGCCGGAAAACAGCCGTCCTTCGCCGCAGCGCGGGCAGCGTCCGTGCAGGCCGGCCGAGATCGGCTCGATGGGTGGCCAGATCGCCCTGTCTTCACTCATGGATAGTCATGCTTTATGGCTCGATTTCGATCAGCGTTCCATCCGGCACCATAGTCCAGATTTCGTCCATGTCGCAGTCGGTAACCCCAATGCAGCCATCGGCCCAGTCGACCAATTGAAGCAGCCAGCCCGACCAGCCGAATCCGTTGGCCATTGATGGGCGCCGAAAAGAAGAAAGGCGACCGCGTTGCCGCGACCGCCCTTCTGATTTGTCGGTTCGGTGAAAGCCGTCAGTGGCCTTCGATCACCGCGCCGACCGATCCCCAGACGTAGATCGATGCGAACAGGAACAGCCAGACCACGTCGACGAAGTGCCAGTACCAGGCAGCCGCCTCGAAGCCGAAATGCTGCTTGGGCGTGAAGTCGCCTTTCCAGGCGCGGATCAGGCAGACCAGCAGGAAGATGGTGCCGATGATGACGTGGAAGCCATGGAAGCCGGTCGCCATGAAGAAGGTGGCGCCGTAGATGGAATCCTTGAAGCCGAACGGAGCGTGCATGTACTCGTAGGCCTGCACCATGGTGAACAGCATGCCGAGGCCGACGGTCAGCACCAGGCCGTTGATCAGGCCCTTGCGGTCGCCATGGATGAGCGAATGGTGCGCCCATGTCACCGTGGTGCCCGACAGAAGCAGGATGATGGTGTTGTAGAGCGGCAGATGGAACGGATCGAGGACTTCGAGACCCTTCGGCGGCCAGACGCCGCCAGTGAAAGCGGTGCGGGCGTAATTCTGCACTTCGCTCGGAAACAGGCTGGCATCGAAATAGGCCCAGAACCAGGCAACGAAGAACATCACTTCCGAAGCGATGAACATGATCATGCCGTAGCGCAGATGCAGCGACACGACGCGCGTATGGTGGCCCTCATGCGCTTCCTTGATGGTGTCCGACCACCAGGCAAACATCGTGTAGAGGACGATGACCAGGCCGATGAAGAACAGCCACGGATTGGCGATGTTGTGGCCGAAAATTGGAAAATCGCCGTTCTTGAGATACTGCATCAGGGCGACGCCGCCGACTGCAGTCACCAGCGCGCCGATCGACCCCAGGAAGGGCCACGGGCTCGGGTTGACGAGATGGTAGTCGTGTTGTGGTTTTGCGTGCGCGTCTGCCATATCAACCCCCGAGATTTGCTTCGGTATCTGAAACTTTGCTGCTGCTGTTCGGCGTCGATGACGCCACCGGCTTGTTCTTTTGGACCGGGAACATGGTGTAGGACAGGGTGATCGTCTTCAAGTCCTTCAGTTCCGGCACGTTGACGATATCGGGATCCACATAGAACACGACCGGCATGTCCAGCGTCTCGCCGGGCTTCAGCGTCGTGTCGGTGAAGCAGAAACACTCGACCTTGTTGAAGTAGGGGCCCGCCAGTTCCGGCTGCACGTTGAAGGTGGCGCGGCCGGTAACGGCGCGGTCGAACTTGTTGGTGGCGCTGTAATGCGCCTGCGTGGTCTCGCCGATCTTGATGGTGACCGAGCGGGCGACCGGCTGGAACTGCCAGGGAATGCCGTTGGTGTTGGCGTCGAAGCGCACGGTGATGTCGCGGTCGAGGATGCGGCCGGCATATTGCTTTTCGGCGCGCTGCGTCGTGCCGCCATAGCCGGTGGCCTGGCAGAACATCTTGTAGAGCGGCACCGCGGCGTAGGCCATCCCGATCATGCCGCCGAAAAAGGCGACGCAGACGGCGGCGACGACGCGGTTGGTGTTCTTCTTCCTGGGATCGGTCACGGTCTGGCGGGTCATCATCGGCCTCATCCGGTATGGCCGAATTTCACGATGGTCGCGACGTAGAAGATGACGACCAGAATCGCCAGCGCGACGCCGATCGCCGCCGAACGGTTGCGCCGCGCCTTCTTCTGGCTTTCGGTCAGCGTGACCAGTTCAAGCTTCTTGTCGATCATGGTCATGCTCCACCGATGGCCAAAGCGCGACCGACGACACAGTCGGCAAGATAGATGGCGAAGATGGCGAAGAGGTAGAGCAGCGAATAGGCGAACAGAGCCTTGGCCGGCTTCATGACGCGGTCGCTATCGGTCATGCACAGCACTTTCCAGGCATACCAGACGAAGCCGGCGCCGAGAGCCACTGATGCGACGCCATAGAAGGCGGTAGTGAAACCGAGCACCCAGGGCAGCACGCCGATCGGCGCCAGGATCAGGGCGTAGGCAAAGATCTGGCGGCGGGTCGAGGCCTGGCCGGCAACGTTCGGCATCATCGGGATGCCGGCCTTGGCGTAGTCGTCGGACTTGAACAGCGCCAGCGCCCAGAAGTGCGGCGGCGTCCACAGGAAGATGATCAGGAACAGGACGAGGCTTTCCAGGCTCACCGTTCCGGTCACCGCGGCCCAGCCGATGACCGGCGGGATGGCGCCGGCGGCGCCGCCGATGACGATGTTCTGCGGCGTCGAGCGCTTCAGCCACATCGTGTAGACGACGGCGTAGAAGAAGATGGTGAAGGCAAGCAGCGCCGCCGACAGCCAGTTGACCAGCACGCCCAGCGTCATCACCGACAGCACCGAAAGCACAAGGCCGAAGCTCAGGGCTTCGCCGGGCAGGATGCGGCCGGAGGGTACCGGGCGGCCGGCGGTCCGGCTCATTACTGCGTCGATGTCGGCGTCGTACCACATGTTGAGCGCACCAGAGGCGCCGGCGCCGATGGCAATGGCCAGGATGGCGATCACCGCCAGCAGCGGGTTGATGGTCACGGGTGCAGCGACCATGCCGACAAAGGCCGTGAACACCACCAGCGACATGACGCGCGGCTTCAGCAGGGCGAAGAAATCGCCCGACGTGGCTTCCGACATGCGAAAGCCCGCTTCGTCAATCATTGGGTCGTCGACAAGGGCCATGCGTACATAAGTCCAATCATTCCGTTGGCCGAAAACCGCCGGCGGGCCGGCGGTTTCGTATTCGGGCTGCCTTACTTGATCTTCGGCAGTTGTTCCCACTGGTGGAAGGGCGGCGGCGAAGGCAGCTGCCATTCGAGCGTCGTTGCACCCTCGCCCCACGGATTGGCGCCGGCGACGCGCTTCTTCTGGAAGGCCTCGAACACGCCATAGAGGAAGATCACCACGCCGACGGCCGATATATAGGAGCCGTAGGACGACACCATGTTCCAGCCGGCGAACGCGTCGGGATAGTCGATGGTGCGGCGCGGCATACCGGCGAGGCCGAGGAAATGCTGCGGGAAGAAGATCAAATTGACGCCGACGAAGGTGACCCAGAAGTGGGTGTTGGCGATCACCGGCGAGTACATATAGCCGGTCATCTTGGGGAACCAGTAGTACCAGCCGGCGAAGATGGCGAAGACCGCGCCAAGCGACAGCACATAGTGGAAGTGGGCAATGACGAAATAGGTGTCATGCAGCGAGCGGTCGAGGCCCGCATTGGCGAGCTGGACGCCGGTGACACCGCCGACCGTGAACAGGAAGATGAAGCCCAGCGCCCACAGCATCGGCGTCTTGAACGAGATCGAGCCGCCCCACATCGTCGCGATCCAGGAGAAGATCTTCACGCCTGTCGGCACGGCGATGACCATGGTGGCAAAGACGAAATAGCGCTGCGTGTCGAGCGACAGGCCGGTCGTGTACATGTGGTGCGCCCAGACGATGAAGCCGACGGCGCCGATCGCGACCATGGCGTAGGCCATGCCGAGATAGCCGAACACCGGCTTCTTCGAGAAGGTCGAGACGATGTGGCTGATGATGCCGAAGCCCGGCAGGATCAGGATGTAAACTTCGGGGTGACCAAAGAACCAGAACAGATGCTGGAACAGGATCGGATCCCCGCCGCCATCCGGGGCGAAGAAGGTGGTGCCGAAATTGCGGTCGGTAAGCAGCATGGTGATGCCACCGGCCAGAACCGGAAGCGACAAGAGCAGCAGGAAGGCGGTGATCAGAACCGACCAGGCAAATAGCGGCATTTTGTGCAGCGTCATGCCCGGCGCGCGCATGTTGAAAATGGTGGTGATGAAGTTGATGGCGCCGAGGATCGAGGACGCGCCGGCAATGTGGATCGACAGGATCGCCAGATCCATGGCCGGCCCGGGCTGGCCGGAGGTCGACAGCGGCGGATAGAGCGTCCAGCCGCCGCCAACGCCATAGGCGCCGGGCGCGCTCGGCATGAAAGCCGAAGCGATGAGCAGCAGGAAGGCCGGCGGCAGCAGCCAGAACGAGATGTTGTTCATGCGCGGGAAGGCCATGTCGGGGGCGCCGATCATGATCGGCACCATCCAGTTGGCGAAGCCGCCGATCAGCGCCGGCATGACCATGAAGAAGATCATGATCAGCGCGTGCGCGGTGCCAAAGGCGTTGTACATGCTCTTGCCGCCGTCGATGGCGGCATCGCCGTTCATGCCGTAGACCATCTGCGCCAGACCGGTGAAGATCTGGATGCCCGGCTCCTGCAGCTCCATGCGGATGACGACCGAAAGCGCGCCGCCGACGATGCCCGCGAAGATCGCAAAGATCAGGTAGAGCGTGCCGATGTCCTTGTGGTTGGTGGAGTACACCCACCGGACCCAGCCATGATAGGGCTTGTGGTCGTGGTCGTCGTGAGCTGCAGCTTCTGCCATGGTCGGCTCCGTTCCCTAATTCTTGCTAACCCGCGGCATCAATTGCCGGCGGCCGCTACCTTGTTGGTACCGTCGACCTCGGCCATCAGCGCCTTGTTGGCGCCGGGGAGGTCGGTCTTGGCTGCTGCCAGCCAGGTCTTGTACTGCGCATCGGATACGACGCGGACGGCGATCGGCATGAAGGCATGGTCCTTGCCGCAGAGCTGCGAGCACTGGCCGTAATAGATGCCTTCCTTTTCCGCCTTGAACCACGTCTCGTTGGTGCGGCCGGGAACCGCGTCCATCTTGATGCCGAAGGCCGGAACGGCAAAGGAATGGATCACGTCGGCTGCGGTAACCAGGACACGCGTCATGGTGTTGACCGGCACGACCAGCTCGTTGTCGACCGCCAGCAGGCGCGGATAGACCTTGCGGTCTTCCTTGCCGATCGCGGCGCGGTCGGCGTCCTGCAGGATGGCCGAGTTGAAGGAGAGCGTGTTCTCGGTCTGGTACTCATAGTCCCAGTTCCACTGATTGCCCGTTACCTTGACGGTCAGCTTGGCCTCTTCGGGCGGCGTGTACTGCGCCGTCAGCAGTTGGAACGAGGGAATGGCGATGAACAGCAGGACGACGACCGGCCCGACTGTCCAGATGATCTCGATCAGCGTGTTGTGACTGGTCTTTGACGGAACCGGGTTTTTGCTGGCGCGGAACCTGAAGATGCACCAGGCGAGAAGCGCCAGAACCAAAGCAGTGATCGGGACGACGAACCACATCGTGTAGTTCCCGAACCACTCGATCTGCCGCATCATGTCTGTCGCCGGCGGCTGAAAAGTCATCTCCCACGGCTGCGGCTGGGCCGCATGGGCGGAGGCACCGGCGAAAAATGCGGCGGCGGCGCCTGCCGTTGCCATCAATTTGGCGCTTGCTGGGAATTTTCTCATCGCCCTCTTCATCTCCCGGTTCGTCGCGATCGCGACGCAAGAATATCGAACAATGCCGGGATGGGAATCCCGGACAGTCCCAAGGGTGGTTCAAACCATACTCTATTTCCCTCCGCAAGAAAGGAGCGGGCGAAACCGTGCGGCATTTTTGCGCGCAAGTGCTGCCGCGCTGTTTCGACGGCCTCGTGGCCCGCGCGGGTCGTCGACAGACAGGCTATGCGGGCTTGTGTCCGGAATGCGCCCGACGGTCGCAATTCGGGCGAATTTGCTAGGGAAAAGCGCATTATTGCGCCTGCCGGGGCTGACCGGCGGTCGCCCTATCCTTTACTTGGCCTTGGCGCGGCTTAAAGTGCCGTGATTCGCAATGGAGCCGTCATGACCTCTTGGCTTTCGAGAAACGCTTGGCATTCGAAGAGCGCCTGGCATTCGAAAAGCGCTTGGCTTTCGAGAAGCGGGGCGAAGGTCGTTTTTCTCGCCGCCCTGATCGGTATCGGCTCGTCCGCAACCGGCGTCGCCAATGCAGCGCAGCCCAGCGGCACGGTCAAGTCAACGCATGGCGCGTGGTCGATCATCTGCGACACGCCGGCCGGCGCCACCTCGGAACAATGCGTGATGATGCAGAACGTCGTTGCCGAGGATCGCCCGGAAATGGGACTGTCCGTCGTCGTCCTGCGCACCGCCGACAACAAGGCCGAGATCCTGCGCGTGCTGGCCCCGCTCGGCGTTCTGCTGCCCAATGGCCTGGGCCTCAATGTCGACGGCAAGGATATTGGCCGCGCCTATTTCGTGCGCTGCTTCCAAGACGGCTGCTATGCCGAGGTCATTCTCGAAAAGCCGCTGCTCGATACGCTGAAGACCGGGACGTCGGCCACCTTCATCGTCTTCCAGACGCCGGAAGAAGGCATCGGCATCCCCGTCGACCTCAAGGGCTTCGCCGACGGTTTTGCCGCCCTGCCCTGAGCTTGATGCTTGCGAAACCGTCTTTCCTCACAATTCCCACGGGTTTGATCTTTGGCTGTGGGGGTCATCATGCGTGCTTGTTCTTTGCTTTTGTCGACCGGTCTAATCCTGACCGGCGCCGTTTCCGTCGCCTTTGCCGAGGATTCCGAAATCATCACGGCGCCCGATCCGGCCGTCATTTTCGAGCTTGCGAAAGGCTATGGCTCGGCCAAGATGGACAAGGACGACGGGGCGATCCGATGGTCTCGGGCCGGCTTCAGGGCATGAAATATGTCATCTACTTCTATGGCTGCGAAAACCATGAGAAGTGCAAGTCGATCCAGTTCTCCTCGGGCTATACCGACCCCTTCACGGCCGACCAGGCCAATGAATGGAACAAGAAATATCGCTGGGTGAAGGCCTTTTCGGGTGACGGGTCGAACTTCAAGATGGATGTCATGTTCAGGGGCGGGGCTACCCGCTCCTACCTGCTGCGGATCGTCATTGCGGATTGTGCAGGCGCGTCTTCGCGCCTACATCGTGGCAACACCATTCCTCCTGTGAGCGGACCTGCCATGAACAGCCTGACCGGCCAATTCGACATTTCAGATGATCGCATCAAGCGGATCGTCGCCGACACACTGAACGGCGCCGACGACGGCGAACTGTTCCTCGAATACAGCGAGAGCGAAGCGCTGATGTTCGACAATGGCAGGCTGAAGACCGCCAATTTCAACACCGACCAGGGTTTTGGCCTGCGCGCCGTGGCCGGCGAGGCCAGCGGCTACGCTCATTCCAGCGATCTTTCGGAGGCGTCGCTGCTGCGCGCCGCCGACGCCGTCTCGACAGTCAGGGGCGGCTATTCCGGCACGCTTGCCGCGGCACCCGCGCGCACCAACCGCCATCTCTATGGCGAGGAGAACCCGATCCCCTCGCCCTCCTTCGAGGTCAAGGCCAAGCTGTTGCAGGAAATCGACGCATGGCTGCGCGCCGAGGACCCGCGCGTGCGCCAGGTGACGGCCTCGCTCGCGGCGTCCTGGCAGCATGTCGAGATCGTGCGCGCCGACGGCCAGATCGTGCGCGACATCCGCCCGCTGGTCCGCATCAACGTTTCCGTCGTCGTCGGCGACGGCGACCGCCAGGAAAGCGGCTCCTATGGTATGGGCGGGCGCAAGGCGTTCGGCGAGTTCCTGGTCGAGGACGCCTGGAAGCATGCGGCCAGGGAGGCGCTCAGGCAGGCGCTGGTCAATCTCGAAGCCATTCCCGCGCCGGCCGGAACGTTCGACATCGTTTTGTCCAGCGGCTGGCCAGGCGTGATGCTGCACGAAGCCGTCGGCCATGGGCTGGAGGGCGACTTCAACCGCAAGAAGACCTCCGCCTTTGCCGGCCTGCTCGGCCAGCAGGTCGCCGCCAAGGGCGTTACCGTGGTCGATGACGGCACCATGCCGGAGCGGCGGGGTTCGCTGACCGTCGACGATGAAGGCACGCCTTCGGCCCGCAATGTGCTGATCGAGGACGGCAAGCTTGTCGGCTACATGCAGGACCGCCAGAACGCCCGGCTGATGGGCATGAAAGCCACGGGAAACGGCCGGCGCGAAGGCTATGCGCACCAGCCGATGCCGCGCATGACCAACACCTATATGACGGCGGGCGACATGGAGCCGGACGAGATCATCGCCTCGGTCAAGAACGGCATCTATGCCGTATCCTTCGGCGGCGGCCAGGTCGACATCACCTCAGGCAAGTTCGTGTTCGGCTGCACCGAGGCCTACATGATCGAAAACGGCAAGGTGACGCAGCCGATCAAGGGCGCCATGCTGATCGGCAACGGACCGGACGCCATGCACCGTGTGTCGATGATCGGCAACGACATGAAACTCGACACCGGCATCGGCATGTGCGGCAAGGCCGGACAAGGCGTGCCGGTCGGCGTCGGCCAGCCGCATCTCAGGATGAACCAGATGACGGTCGGCGGCACCAGGGTTTGAGCGAGGAGACGTCGGCGGGCTTGAATAGTTCCCCTCACAGGGATATCTTACCTTTGTCTTACACAAGGGTAATACCGCAATGGGTGCAATAGAAAAGCTTATAACGACCGTCTCGACCAAGGGACAAGTCATCCTGCCCAGCGCTATCCGCAAACGGAGGGACTGGGGCGCGGGCACGCGCCTGCAGGTCGAAGACACACCGGACGGTGTACTTTTGAGACCGGCGCCTGCCTTTGCCCCGACACGACCAGAAGATGTCTTTGGTGTCCTGCCGCACAGTGGCAGACCGAAGACCTTGGAGGAGATGGACGCGGCCGTCCTTGCTGAAGCACGGCGGCGCCATGCTCGCGATTGATACCAACGTTGTCGTCAGGTATCTGACGAACGACGATCCCGAGCAGTCCCCGCGAGCCCGGCGGCTGATCGACGGTCAGCCCGTTTTCGTCGCCGTCACGGTGATCCTGGAGGCTGAGTGGGTGCTGCGCAGCGGCTATGGTTATGATCAGGCCTCGATCGTCAATGCACTGCGGGTGTTCGGCGGGCTTCCCACTGTCGAGATAGAGGATGCTGCGATGGTCTCTTCCGCGGTCGATCTAGCCGAGACGGGAATGGATTTCGCCGATGCGCTCCATCTGGGCAAGTCCTCGCACTGCTCAGCATTTGTGTCCTTCGACCGTAAGTTCATCAAGGCCGCACAAGCGGCCGGGTACGAAAGCGTTCGCGAAGGCTAGTTTGCCAGCCGGCTACGTCTTGCGGGGGGCGGCAAACTCAAGCACGGCCTTGTGAAAATCGGCGGATTAACGTCGCCGTTTCGGCTTCTCCAGCAGCGCCACGGCCTCGACATGCGGCGACCACAGGAACTGGTCGATGGGCGTGACGCTCTTCAAGATGTAGCCGCCGTCAATCAGGATGCGCAGGTCTCGTGCCAGCGTCACCGGATTGCAGGAGACGGCGGCGACGAACGGCACATCCGAGCGGGCGATCTGCTTCGACTGGTCCTCGGCGCCGGCGCGCGGCGGGTCGAAGACGACGCCATCGAAAGCATTCAGCTCCTTGAACGTCAGCGGCCGCCGGAACAGGTCGCGGCGTTCGCCGGTTACCCGCTTCAGGCCGGTGGCGAAGCGCGATCCGCGGTCGAGCGCCGAAAGGGCTGCCGCGTCGCCTTCGACCGCGTGGACTTCGGATTTGGCCGCCAGCCGAAGCGCAAAGCTGCCGCAGCCGGCGAAAAGATCCGCGACTTTCCTGGCACGCTTCAGATGTCCGCCAACGAGATCGGCCATCGTCTGTTCGGCGGCTTGCGTTGCCTGCAGGAAGGCGCCAGGCGGTATGGCGACAGCGACGGTGCCGAACATGACCACCGGCTTTTTCGGCTCGATGACAATCTCGTCGTCGATCGAAAGCCGGGCAAAGCCATTGGCCATGATGAAGTTGGAGGCGACCCGGCGCTGGTTCTCGCCCAGCTTGCCCGACTCATAGACAGCGACGTCAAGCCCCGAGCCCGTCACAGTGACCGCCATCCGGAACGATTTGGTGGTGGCGCAAACCAGGTCGGCGACCGACCTCAAGCGATCGAGCGCGGCAACGATCTCCGGCAGCGAGATCGGACATTCCTCGATGGGGATGATTTCCGGCGACAGATGGCGATGGAAGCCAAGCAGCATGCCTGTGTCGGCGCGCCTGGCGGCAAGCACGACGCGGCGGCGTGTGTGTGGCGCACACGGCACCAGGGCGCCGATGTCGCCGGCAATGCCTTTCAAGGCATGCACGACCTTGTCGCGTTTCCATTGCTGGTAAGCGTCGGCTTGCAGATGCTGGACGGCGCAGCCGCCACATTCGGTGAAATGCCGGCAGGCCGGATCGATACGCAGCGGCGACGTCTCCAATACCGCCATCAGCATGGCGCGATCCCTCTCGCGCGCGGCGGTGACGGTCTCGCCGGGCAGGGTGAAGGGAATGAACAGCTCGCCGGTTTCCGTCTCGGCGACGCCGTCGCCCTGCGAACCCAGTCTCTTGATGGTGAAGCCCGTGCTCATCGGTCCTTGGTCCCGGCATCCTTGGTCCCGGCATCCTTGATCCCGGCAAGCAGGAATTCGCGGTTGCCGTCCCCGCCTTCGATCGGCGACATGTGCAAGCCCAATGTACGCCAGCCAGGGACGCCTTCGAGCCATTCCTGCAGCAAGCCGGCCACACGGGCGGCGTCATAAGGGTCTTTCAAAAGACCGCCCTTGCCGATCGCCTCGCGGCCGGCCTCGAATTGCGGCTTGACCAGAAACACCGCACGAGCGCCGTCCCGTGCCAATGCCAACGCCGGTGGCATCGCCAGTTTCAACGAGATGAAGCTTACATCGGAGACGATGAAATCGGGGATACGGCCGCCGAGATCGGCAGCCGCGAGCTCGCGAGCGTTGAGGCCCTCGATAACCGTCACGCGCGGGTCGCCCGCAATGTCGGGATGCATCTGGCCGTGGCCGACATCGATGGCCGTGACATGGGCCGCGCCGCGTTCGAGCAGCACCTGGGTGAAGCCGCCTGTCGAGGCGCCGATATCGAGAGCTTCACTGCCCGCGGGATCGAGACTGAAATGGTCGAGCCCGGCGATCAGCTTCAGCGCCGCGCGTGAGACATAACCCTGCGCCGGGTCGTCGATGACGATGAGACAGCGCGGCAGAACCGTCTGGCCGGGCTTGCGGGCGACCACGCCGTCGACCATCACGGTGCCGCGCTCGACCGCGTCGCGGGCGCGCGAGCGGCTCGCAAACAGGCCGCGCTGGACGAGCAATTCGTCGAGCCGCTGGCGTGTGCTGGCTGGCAGAGGGGAGTTCATCGGCCTTCATGGCGAAAGCCGGCCGCGAAGGCAAGGACATTGGCATGGGAGGACGTCGAGACCCGGGCCGCAAGCCAGTCCGCCCGGTTGAATAGCGCAGCCAGTCCGGCAAGATGTAGAGGCTCAGGCAATGCGGAGGAAGACGAATGCTGACGGGAACCTGCCATTGCGGCGCCGCCCACTGGACGCTGGAAGGCGATCCCGGCCCGATCACGGCCTGCAATTGCACGCTTTGCCGCCGCTATGGCACGCTCTGGGCCTATGACTTTGTCGACGAGCGTATCCGGCTTGCGGGGCCTGTGCAGTCCTACACCCGCGCCGGCAAGGAGACGCCGTCGCTGGAAATCCTGTTTTGCCCGACATGTGCCTGTGTGCTTGCCTGGCGCGGTTTGCGCCGCAGCGACAGCAGCCGCACGCGTATCGCCGTCAATGTCAGGCTGGCACCGCCTGAGGCGGTCGCCGACCTGCCGATCGACCATTTCGACGGGCTGGACACTTATGACGACCTGCCGCGCGATGGGCGCTGCGTGCGCGATATGTGGTTTTAGAAGATCGTCCGTGAGACCTGCCGTTCAACGGCCGGCATCAGGCCGTCGCTTCCGTCATCTGAAGCCTGCTTGCGCGGGCGCTCGACAGCAACGACTGGTGCGTCCGGCACGACGACAAGCTGCGGCACCTGCTTGTAGGAAAAAGCGCCCCTGATATCGCCCATCTTGCGGGCGACGATGCCTGCCACCGCCTGTTCGAGCTTGCGGTCATAGCGCGTCTCGGCCATGGCCGGCGCGGCGATGACGGCCAAAAGGGCCGCGCCGCACAGAAGCGTTCGCATTGTTTTTAACTCCCTGCCTAGAGGCAGTTCTAGCAGGGCGGCGTTGAAAAACGGCCAAAAGAGACGGTAAGCGAAACGCCAAAGAGAAGCGTTAACAAAGTGTTAAGCTTGCACAGGCAACTGCTTCAGCTGCGTGAGGTTTGATTCAGGCGCGCTGCGCGCGCGCGGAATGGCCGAGCGCGACGAACACGGTGCGCACGATGCCGGCCGCGTCGAGCCCGGCATCGGCATACATTTTTTCCGGCTTGGCGTGGTCGGTGAACTCGTCTGGCAGCACCAGCGGCCGAACTTTCAGACCGCTTTCCAGCAAGCCTTCATGGGCGAGGAACTGCAGCACGTGGCTGGCGAAACCGCCGACAGCGCCCTCTTCCACCGTCACCAGCACTTCGTGCGAGCGGGCAAGACGGCGGATCAAATCCTCGTCGAGCGGCTTGGCGAAACGGGCGTCCGCAACCGTTGTCGACAATCCGGCCGCGCCGAGTTCCTCGGCCGCCAGCAGGCAATCCTGCAGCCGGGTGCCAAAGGACAGAAGCGCCACCTTGGTGCCTTCCCTGACGATGCGGCCCTTGCCAATTTCGAGCACCGAGCCGCGCTCCGGCATGTCGACGCCGACGCCATTGCCGCGCGGATAGCGGAAGGCGATCGGGCCTTCGTCATAATAGCCGGCGGTGCGCACCATGTGGCGAAGCTCCGCCTCGTCGGCGGCCGCCATCACCACGAAGCCCGGCAGCGTCGCCAGGAAGGTGGTGTCGAAGGCGCCGCAATGAGTGGCGCCGTCGGCGCCGACGAAACCGGCGCGGTCGATCGGGAAACGCACCGGCAGTTTCTGGATCGCCACATCATGGACGACCTGATCGTAGGCGCGCTGCAGGAAGGTCGAATAGATGGCGGCGAAGGGCTTGTAGCCCTCGCTGGCGAGGCCGGCGGCGAAGGTCACGGCATGTTGCTCGGCAATGCCGACATCGAAGGTCCGGGTCGGAAACGCTTCGCCGAACAAATCGAGGCCGGTGCCGTTCGGCATGGCGGCGGTGACGGCGACGATGCGGTCGTCCAGGCGGGCCTCCTGGACCAGGCTCTCGGCGAACACCTTGGTGTAGGCCGGCGCATTGGCCGGGGCCTTGGTCTGCGCGCCGGTGATGACGTCGAACTTGTTGACGCCGTGATATTTGTCGGCCGCGGCCTCGGCCGGCGCGTAGCCCTTGCCCTTCTGGGTCACGACATGGATCAGCACCGGGCCGTCGGCATGGTCGCGGACGTTCTTCAGCACCGGGATCAGATGCTCGAGATTGTGGCCGTCGATCGGGCCGATATGGTAGAAGCCAAGCTCCTCGAACAGCGTGCCGCCGGTGACGTAGCCGCGCGCATGCTCGACCGCCCGCTTGATGGCGCGGTCGGCGCGCTTGCCGAGATAGGAGGTCAGCTTCTTGCCGAAATCGCGCAGGCCAAGATAGGTCTTGCCCGACGCGAGCCGCGCCAGATAGGCGCTCATGGCGCCGGTCGGCGGCGCGATAGACATGTCGTTGTCGTTGAGGATGACGATCAGCCGGGCATCAAGCGCGCCGGCATTGTTCATGGCTTCATAGGCCATGCCGGCGGACATGGCGCCGTCGCCGATGACGGCAATGACATTGTTGTGGCCGCCCGAGAGGTCGCGCGCCATGGCCATGCCGAGGCCGGCGGAAATGGAGGTCGAAGAGTGCGCGGCGCCGAACGGGTCGTATTCGCTCTCGGCGCGACGGGTGAAGCCGGACAGGCCGCCTTCTTGCCTGAGCGTTCGGATGCGGTCGCGGCGGCCGGTCAGGATCTTGTGTGGATAGGCCTGGTGGCCGACATCCCAGATCACGCGGTCTTCCGGCGTGTTGAAGACATAGTGCAGCGCCACCGTCAGTTCGACGACACCGAGGCCGGCGCCGAGATGCCCGCCCGTATGCGAGACGGCATCGATCAGCTCGGCGCGCAGCTCCGAGGCCAGCTGCGGCAGCTCGCTTTCGTCAAGCTTCTTCAGGTCGGCTGGAATGCGGACCTTGTCGAGAAGCGGCGTATGCAGCGTTGCGTTCACTGTTAAAGGGCCTGCTCAGCTATAATGCGCGTCGATCATGGCGAAATATGCCTGCGTCGCCGGAATGTAAATGCGTGTCAGTGACGCGGGTGATGCTGACGTTAATTGTCCGGTAACGGAATGAACTCTTCCTCATCTCCAGGAACGATATCGAAGCGGCCCGTCTTCCATTCCTGCTTGGCCTGTTCGATGCGTTCCTTCGACGACGAGACGAAGTTCCACCAGATGTGGCGCGGAGAGCCGAGCGAAGCGCCCCCGAAGAGCATGAAATGGGCGCCGCGCTCGGACGACACGACGATCTCGTCACCAGGCCGGAACACCAAAAGCCGTTCGGCCGGAAAACGGTCGCCCGAAACCGAGACATCGCCGTCCAGCGTGTAGATGGCGCGTTCCTCGGCGTCGGCGGGAATTTTGACGCTGGCGCCGGGCGCCAGCCTCAGATCGGCGTAGAGCGTCTCGGTGTCGGCTCTTACCGGCGAGCGCAGTCCCTGGAAATCGCCGATCACCACGCGGCCGGAAACACCTTCGGCGTCGATCTCGGGCAGAAGGAGCGCGGCCGTGTTCTCGAACACCGGCGCCACTTCCTCCTTGCCGTCGGGCAAAGCCAGCCATGTCTGCAGGCCGGAGACCGACATCGGCGCGCCGCGCAGTTCTTCGGGCGTGCGCTCGGAATGGACAATGCCGCGGCCGGCGGTCATCAAATTCACGTCGCCGGGCTGGATGACCATCTCGGTGCCGAGCGAATCGCGGTGCCTGATATTGCCGTCGAACAGATAGGTGACGGTGGAAAGCCCGATATGCGGGTGCGGGCGCACATCCATCGCCTGGCCGGCGCGCAAGATCGCCGGCCCCATGCGGTCGAAGAAGATGAAGGGACCGACCAGCCGCCGCTTTGCCGTCGGCAGAGCGCGACGAACCTGGAAGCCGCCAATGTCCTTGGCGTTTGGAATGACCATGAGCTCGATCTGGTCGCTGGCGAAGGCATCGCCAGGCTCAGGGTCCTTGCCGGGGAAGAAACTCATCTGGATGTCCTCAGGCGAAGCGGAGCGCCGATTTGGCTTTTGCCTTGGCCGCCACCTCTTCACGATTGCGCGGATGATGCGTGGTTTCCAGCGAATGCAGCAATTCATGCGCCGATTCGGCGATCGCCTCGACGGCACGGTCGAAGGCTGCCTGGTTGCGCTGCGAGGGGCGCGTCGTTCCGCTCAGTTTGCGCACGAATTGAAGGGCGGCGTCGCGGATCTCGTCATGGGTCGCCGGCGGCTCGAAATTGAACAGGGTCTTGATGTTTCTGCACATGCTTGAACTCCTATCTGCTTTATGCCCGCCCCATTCCACTACTCCGCGTCGAGCGGCTCCGTTCCCACCGGTTTGCCATCACGCGACAGCCTGATCTTCTCGACCTTGTCTTCGGCCGCCTTCAGCAGCCGGTCGCAATGGGCCTTCAGCGCCTCGCCGCGCTCATAGATCTTGATCGACTGGTCGAGCGGCACGTCGCCGCGTTCCAGATCATCGACGATCTTTTCCAGCGCGTCGAGTGCCTGCTCGAAGCTCATCGCCTTCACGTCTTCATTTGCTTCGCCAGCCATACTTTATCCCTTCATCAGCCGCCCGACATGGGCGGCGACCGAAAATGCCAGTCCCTGCAGATCGTAGCCGCCCTCAAGCAGGCTGACGAGCCGGTTGCCGCTGTGGCGCCCGGCGCGTTCCAGCAACTGGCCTGTCGCCCAGTCGAAATCGTCCTCGCTGAGGTTGATCTCGGCCAGCGGGTCGCGATGGTGAGCGTCGAAGCCTGCGGAAATGATGATCAGATCGGGCGCGAAATTGTCGAGTGCCGGAAGGACGCGCGACAGCAAGGCATCGCGAAACATGTCCGAGCCGGTCTGCGGCGCCAGCGGCGCGTTGACGATGTTGCCGGCGCCGGTTTCGTTTTTAGCCCCGGTGCCGGGATAGAGCGGCATCTGGTGCGTCGAACAATAGAGCACCGAGGGATCGTCCCAGAAAATGTCCTGCGTGCCATTGCCGTGATGCACGTCCCAGTCGACGATGGCGACACGCTCGGCGCCGTGTTTCTTCTGCGCGTAGCGGGCCGCGATCGCCGCGGTGTTGAACAGGCAAAAGCCCATGGCCGTGGTCTTTTCGGCATGATGGCCGGGCGGACGCGCGGCGACGAAGGCATTGGCAACGCTGCCCTCGAAAACATCGTCGACGGCGGCGTTGGCCGCACCGATGGCAGTGACCACCGCCTGCCAGCTTTTCGGGCTGGCGCTGGTGTCGGCGTCGATCGAGGCAATGCCGCTTTCAGGGATCGCGGCGCGGACGCGGGCGACGAAATCCTCGGGGTGGGCGTAGAGGATTGTGGCCTCGTCGCCTTGCGGCGCCGTTACCCGATCGAGTGCGGTGAAGGCCTCGTCGTCGAGCACGCGCTCGATAGCGCGCAAGCGGTCCGGCCGCTCCGGATGACCGGGGGGCGTCAGATGTTCGAGGAAGATCGGATGGGTGTAGAGCCTGGTGACCATGACCCGATATAGGCGCGCCCGGCCGCTTTGACCATGGTTTGACGCCTCACCGCCCCGACGTTCAACAGGGATTACACCCCGGGCGCGGGCTGCGTCCAGCGCGAGCCGCCGAAGGAAGCCACCGCCTTGTCCCTGAGTTCCCTGAACTTGGACGACGCCTCGGCCAGCCGCTGGTCCCATTCGGCGTTCGGCACCTGGCCTTCGATGGTCTTGAAATAGACCTGCATCAGGCAGGCTATGGCGAAGGGTTCGATGAAGGCCGCCTTGAAGGCCCAGGCAAGGAGGATGGCGAGCACGAAGGCCCAGCCGCCGAGCTGCCCCGGAATGAACCACATGATGGCGGCGGCCGGCGCCAGCATCAAAAGGAAGATGACGAAGGACACACCCCACATGATGACCGCCAGCCAGACGGCGTTCTTGACCATGGTCTTGCCGTTCTGGGCATAGAGCACGACGCCTTGCCGGGCGGTTTCGAAGGGCGACGACGAGTTGATACGGATGTTGTAGCCGAGGATGATCTCGTCAACATAGGTCAGCGACAGGCGGATGACCGTATTGATGAAAGCGACCAGGCCGCCGAGGCCCGGAATGGGCAGGAAGGCGGCGATGCCGCCGATCAGGCCGGTGATGGCGCGGATGGCGCCCTTGACCAGCTGGTCGACCACGAAAAGGATGTTGGCCTCGGCGAAACGTTCCTTCACCACACCCTTGGCGTAGGCGATCTGGTCCTGGCCATTGGGAATCTCGCGGCCATCGATCAGATGGACCATGACGGCGATATGGCCGGCCTTGACGACATAGAGGATGTATTCGCGGATCCAGTACAGCGCGATCGAAAGGACGCCGATGCCGACGATGCCGCCCCAGAGCGCAAAGGACAGCGGCCCGTCGGGATCGGTGGAGATGTGGCCGACGCCATAGCCGACGGAGGCGCCGCTGCCGGTCGCCACGATATAGGCGAGCGTGATGCCGAAATAGACGATCATGCGAAGGGCAATGAAAGGCCATGTCCTGATCATGATGGACACCGACCTGCCGATTTCGAAATCCCACATGCGCCCGAATCTCCCCTCAGAGATGGACGGCGAGGATGAACCTGGGCCGAAAATTGTCAAACTCGGCAAACGCCGGGGATCGGCTCGTGAGATTTCAGGCCGGATGCGAACCCTGCTTTTTGAGCAAGCCTTCGAGCAGTTGCTGGAAGGCCGCCACCACGGTCTTCGACGTGGCTTCGGGATCGTTCGAATTGGCGATGCGCTGCGCCGCCTGGCTGCTGGCGCCGTTGATCAGCCGTGCGGCGGTTTCGGGGTCGACGCCGGGGACGACCACCCCCTCCTGTTGCAAAGCGGTCAGATGATCAGTCATCGAGCCGACGCAGGCATTGGCGTTCGGCCATTGCGCCGGATCGCCGAGCACAGCCGGACCGTCGCGAAACATGATGCGCTGGATTTCCGGCTCCAGCGCCATCTTGATATAGGCCGTGCATTCGTCGACGAAACGCTGCCAACGGTTCGG
This sequence comes from Mesorhizobium sp. M0139, assembly GCF_040322455.1. Lineage (NCBI taxonomy): Bacteria > Pseudomonadati > Pseudomonadota > Alphaproteobacteria > Hyphomicrobiales > Phyllobacteriaceae > Mesorhizobium > Mesorhizobium sp. M0139. The sequence goes on along the minus strand of NZ_JAMYTN010000017.1, from coordinate 25,877 downwards.
CGCTTTCGACGCGATCTCATTGATGCGAACCGCCATCTCGCCGTCGATTTCGGCGATGACGGCCTGCAGCAGGCCCTTCTTGTCACCGAAATGATGGTAAAGCGCTCCGCGCGTCAGCCCGGCTGATGCGGTGAAATCATCCATGGACGCCTCGGCATAGCCGATCGTCCCGAAGGCACTGCGGGCCGCCGTGATCAGCTTGGCGCGCGTTTCGGCAATCATCTCCTTGCGGGGTCTGTGCATGGTTCTGGCCTCATTCACATACGCTTCGTATGCCAATTGACATACGCGGCGTATGGACTACCTATATTCATACGCATCGTATGTAATTGTCGAATTGGCCTTTGTCGAGGAACCAGCCATGCAAAACCCATACTCGGAAATCTTTCGTGCCCCTGGAGCCAAGGGGTTTGCCGCCGCGGGCTTCCTCGCGCGGCTGCCGATCGCCATGGCGCCGATCGGCATCGTGGCCATGCTCTCGCAGACGCGTGGCGAATACTGGCTGGCGGGAGCTGTCTCGGCGACGTTCGCGCTGAGCAACGCTTTCGTGGCGCCGCAGATATCACGGCTGGTCGATCGCCTCGGCCAGACGCGGATCGTGATTCCGACCACCATCCTCACCGTGCTCGCCTTCGCGGTGCTGATTGCCGCAGCCAATCAGGACTGGCCGGTGTGGACGCTGTTTGTGTCGGCACTGGCGGCCGCCGCCATGCCCAGCATGCCGGCGATGGTGCGCGCGCGCTGGACCGAGATTTTTCGCGGCCGGCCGCAGATGAACACCGCATTCGCCTTCGAATCGGCGGCGGACGAACTCGTCTACATTGCAGGCGCATCGCTGTCGGTGGGCTTGAGTGCCGCTCTGTTCCCGGAAGCCGGTGTCCTGGTCAGCACGCTATTCCTCGCCCTTGGCTCGGCAGCCTTCATCCTGCAGCGTTCGACCGAACCACAAGTGCGGCCGGTGAATCATGTCTCGAGCGGCTCGGCAATCCGGCTCAGGCCGGTGCAGATCATCACCTTCGCCCTGATCTTCGTCGGCGCCACCTTCGCGACGACGGAAGTGAGCACGGTGGCGATCACCAAGGAACTCGGCCAGCCGGGCGCCGCCAGCCTCGTCATCGGCGTCTATGCGCTGGGATCGTTCGTGCTCGGCCTCGTCGTCGGTGCGCTCAACCTGAAAGCGCCGCTGCAGCGCCAGTTGGCCCTCGCGGTCGCCCTCGTTGCGCTCGGCACATTGCTGCCGCTCACCGCCGACACGGTGCCGCTGCTGGCGCTGACCGTTTTCATCAGCGGCGTGGCGATCTCGCCAACCTTCATCACCGCCTTCGGCCTGATCGAACGCCACGTGCCGGAAGCGATGCTGACCGAAGGCATCACCTGGGTGATGACCGGCATCGGCATCGGCATGGCGCTGGGTTCGTTTGCCGCCGGCGCGGTGGTGGATGAGTTCGGCGCCAGGAACGGGTTCTGGGTCTCGGTGGCGGCCGGCGTCATCGCATTGGTCACGGTGTTGCTGGGCCAGCGCAGCCTGGCCACCCACACATGCGAGCTGGACGGATGCGACGCGGCCGCCGTTCCCGCGTAAGGACGCGGCCTGACGTTCGCTTTGGAGACCACCGCAAACGTTCGGAATTAGGTGAGGCCTCTGGCGTCGTCATCACGGAGCGACGCGAAGCGAAGCGCAGACCCGAGGACCCATTCCGTTACCTTGACCGAAGGGTGCAGCGGAGCAGAATTCTGCACCGTTGCAACGCGTCGAAGTCGCGGCATGGGTCCTGTGTCTGCGCCGCGTCGCTTCGCTCCTTGCTTCGCCATAGGATGACGACCGCGGAAAGGCTTCGGCCAATCACAAACGCATGTGACCTGCCCGCGCAATCCTTCCGACGCGCCATCCACCTGAGAAACTAGATAATCTCAGTTTTCGCGATGTGAATCCCAAAGCCTTCAAGCCCGACATAGTGGCGCTCGCGCGAGGCGATCAGGTTGATCGAGGAAATGCCGAGATCCTTGAGAATCTGCGCGCCGAGGCCGATTTCTCGCCACTCGTTCTCACGGCGGCGGGCCTCTTCGTGGTCCTCACGGTCGGCACTCATCGGCCGGTTGCGCTCCTGATGGGCGACGCCGACCGAACCCTCTCGGAGGTAAACGATGACGCCGCGCTTGCGTTCGCCCATCGCCTTCATAATGGCGTCGAGCCGGTGGCTGGTGCCGAACACGTCGGTCACCACATCCTCGGAATGCAGCCGCACCGGGACGTCCTCGCCGTCACGGATGTCGCCGAAAACGACCGCGACATGGTGCATGGAATCCCAAGGCAGCGTGTAGGTGAAGACCTGCGCCTTGCCGCCGAGTGTGTCGATTTCGGAGCAGGCGACGCGTTCGACCAGCGTTTCCTTGCGCTGCCGGTAGGCGATGAGGTCGGCGACCGAGACCTGCTTGAGGCCGTGTTCCTCGGCAAAGTTCGCCACCTGCGGGCCGCGCTTGACGGTGCCGTCGTCATTGACCAACTCCGAGATCACGCCAACCGGCGGCAGGCCGGCAAGTTTGCACAAGTCAACCGCGGCTTCGGTATGGCCCGAGCGCATCAGCACGCCGCCTTCCCTAGCGATCAGCGGGAAGATGTGGCCGGGCCGGACGAAATCCGAACCGCCGACATTGCCGTTGGCCAGGTTGCGCACGGTCAGCGTGCGGTCCTCGGCCGAAATGCCGGTGGTGGTGCCATGCTTGAAATCGACGCTGACGGTAAAGGCCGTGGTGTGGGCGGAATCATTGTCGGCGACCATCGGCTGCAGATTGAGCCGCTTGGCCTCCTCGCGCGGCATCGGCGTGCAGACGATGCCGGAGGTGTGACGGATGATGAAGGCCATTTTCTCCGGGCTGCAATGCACGGCGGCAACGATCAGGTCGCCCTCGTTCTCACGCCCGTCATCGTCCATGACGACGACGATCTCGCCGCGCTCGAAGGCGCGGATGGCTTCGACGATTTTCTTCTGATCGTATGGCATTGGCTCGCTTCGCTCGCAGGGAATAGGGGTTGGGCAGTAGGAGTTAGGGAAGGAAGGATGGGCTGGCCTATTGCCTAATCCCTACTGCCTAATCCCCGGCCTGTCTGTCCCCGGTGCCGCAGATAATGGTCGGCGATGACGCAGGCAACCATGGCTTCGCCGATCGGCACGGCGCGGATGCCGACGCAGGGGTCGTGGCGGCCCTTGGTCATGACGTCGACGTCGTTGCCGTCCTTGTCGATGGATTTTCGCGGCGTCAGGATCGACGAGGTCGGCTTGACGGCGAAGCGGGCGACGATCGCCTGGCCGGTCGAGATGCCGCCCAGAATGCCGCCGGCATTGTTGGACAGGAAGACCGGCTTGCCGTCATTGCCGATGCGCATCTCGTCGGCATTCTGTTCGCCGGTGATGCGGGCGGCTTCGAAACCGTTGCCGATCTCGACGCCCTTGACGGCGTTGATCGACATCAGGCCGGACGCGATGTCCTGGTCGAGCTTGGCGTAGATCGGCGCGCCAAGTCCGGCGGGCACGCCGTCGGCGACGATCTCGATCACCGCGCCGACCGAGGAGCCGGATTTGCGGATGCCGTCGAGGTATTGCATGAAGACGGGAACGGACGCCGGATCGGGGGTGAAGAACGGGTTTTCGGCGTCACCGATAAAATTCCAGTTCCAGTTGGCGCGGTCGATGGATTTCTCGCCCATCGAGACCAGCGCGCCGCGCACCACCATGCCGGGCACCACCTTGCGCGCCAAGGCGCCGGCCGCCACGCGAGCGGCGGTCTCACGGGCCGAAGAACGGCCGCCGCCGCGATGGTCGCGCAGGCCGTATTTGACGTCATAGGTGTAGTCCGCATGGCCGGGGCGGTACTGGCGGGCGATCTCGCCATAGTCCTTGGAGCGCTGGTCGATATTCTCGATCAGCATCGAGACGGGCGTGCCGGTGGTGATCATCGACTCGCCGTCCTCGTCGAGGATGAAGCCGGACAGCACCTTCACCTCGTCCGGTTCGCGGCGCTGCGTCACAAAACGTGACTGGCCGGGGCGGCGCTTGTCGAGTTCGGCCTGGATTTCGGCCCGTGTGAAGCGGATGCCGGGCGGGCAGCCATCGACGACACAGCCGAGCGACGGGCCATGGCTTTCGCCCCAGGTGGTGACGCGGAAGAGATGGCCGAACGTGTTGTGAGACATGAATTTTAGCCCTGCCCGGCAGCGGACCGGATCAAAGGTGCGTTCTATTGGCGTTTTCCACAGCGGTCAAACTGTGATCCGGCGGTTTTAGTTTTGACACATTCGGTTGGTTTCTGCTCTCTTCCATCCGCCCGTTGAAAGCTCGCCGCCATCCGTGCAGGCGCAATGACAAAGAGGACGACGATGCGTACCCTGATTGGCGCTGCTGCCGCCATGTTGCTGATTTCCACCGCCGCCTATGCCGGCCAGACCGAAGGCCTGATCAAGAAGGTCGACAAGGACGCGCTGACGCTGACGCTGGAGGACGGCAAGTCCTTCAAGCTCAACGCCGAGACCGATCTCGATTCGCTGAAACCGGGCATGGATATCGTCATTGCCTATGACGTGACGAATGGCGAGAACGTCGTCACCGACATGGAACTGCCCGACACCGAGTAACACCGACATCGCACAGGCCCTTGCCGCTCGGCGGAGCCCTGCCCGGATAAACAGGACGGTCGTCCTGTTTTTATCTGCTCGAACCTAAAGCCAATCCAGACGCCCGTCCTGCAGCCTGAGCACCCGGTCCTGCCGCACTTCCAGGTTTGCCGCTTCGTGTTCGGAAACACCCTTGACCATCCGAAACAGGGTCCGCACGACGCCACCATGCGTGACGCAGACCGTCTGGCGGTCGAGCGCGTCGAACCACGGCTTCACCCGTTCGAGCAGCATCTGGTAGCTTTCGGCGCCCTCGCCCGGCGGCTGGAAATTCCATTTGTTGCGCCGTCGCGCCTTCGCCGAGCCCGGCATTCGCGCATCGAGTTCGGCATAGGTAAAGCCCTGCCAGTCGCCAAAGTGCACCTCGACCAGACGCGGGTCGGTGCGGTAGGCATCGGGATCGAGTTGCATCGCCAAGCGTAGCCGCTGCATCGTCTCGCGCGTCCGCTTCATCGGGCTGGCGACAAAGTCGAAATCCTCAGGATTCTGGATCAGTTCGGCCAGCCGCCGTCCATTGCGGGTCGCCTGCTCGCGGCCGAGCGCGTTGAGATCGGTGTCGGCCTGGCCCTGCAGCCGCGACTCGGCATTCCACTGCGTCTGGCCATGGCGCACGATGTAGACGAGCGGAACCATCAGGTCTTCCGGAAATCAGGACAGGCAGGCGGAAACCGCGGCAGAACTATTCCTTGACGGTCGAAATATCCGGCGCGTCGACCGCCTTCATGCCGACGACGTGATAGCCGGAATCGACATGGTGCACCTCGCCGGTGACGCCACGCGACAGGTCCGACAGGAAATACACGGCGGAATCGCCGACTTCTTCCTGGGTGACGGTCTGCTTCAGCGGCGAATTGTATTCGTTCCACTTGAGGATGTAGCGGAAGTCGCCGATGCCCGAAGCAGCCAAGGTCTTGATCGGCCCGGCCGAGATGGCGTTGACGCGGATCTTCTTGCCGCCGAGGTCGACGGCGAGATAGCGCACGCTGGCTTCGAGCGCGGCCTTGGCGACACCCATGACGTTGTAATGCGGCATGACCTTTTCGGCGCCGTAATAGGTCAGCGTCAGCAGCGAGCCGCCATCGGTCATCAACGCTTCGGCGCGCTTGGCGATGGTGGTGAAGGAATAGACCGAAATGTCCATGGTGCGCAGGAAATTGTCGCGCGTCGTCTCGACATAGCGTCCGGTCAGCTCGTCCTTGTCGGAAAAAGCGATGGCATGGACGAGGAAATCGAGCTTGCCGCCCCAATGCTTGGCGACATTGGCAAACACCTCGTCGAGGCTCGCCGGATCGGTGACATCGCAATGACCGGCGACAAAGGCGCCCAATTCCGCAGCCAGCGGCTCGACGCGCTTCTTGAACGCCTCGCCCTGATAGGTCAGCGCGATCTCGGCGCCATGGTCGACGCAGGCCTTGGCGATGCCGTAGGCAATCGATCTGTTGTTGGCGACGCCCAGTATAAGGCCGCGCTTGCCGGCCATAAGGCCCTGTCCACCCGCCATGTCAGCGCTCTCCGAAAGATTTTCTGCTTTGGAGTGCCTATCGCACAGGCAGAAAGGCGCATCAAGCGCAGACGGGGCGCGCGTTCAATTCAGACACTCGGCGTGACAACGAATGGGGGATAATAACGTTGTTGTGAGATTTGAACGCCTCACTGCGGCCAGCGCGCCTTGATGGCCCAGGCCCGGCCGACCAGCCGAATCGGCTGGTCGGCAACGCATCGGCCCTATCCAGCCATTTTGCGCCAGGGAATGAGCATTCCCACCTGCTTGCGGTAGAGGCGGTACTGGTCACCGAACATCGCGACGAGATCGCGTTCCTCGAGGAAGATGCCGAGCAGGATGTAGCCGGTGCTGCCCGCCGCGAACAGAAGATGGCCCCATGTCATGGACGGCGTCGCCCAGAAGGCCAGGAGAAAGCCGACATAGAGCGGGTGCCGGACCCATTTGTAGAACAGCGGCGTCCTGAACACGGGCGGCGCCGGTTCGCTCTTGCGCAAAGCGGCGAGAACCTGGCGCAGGCCGAACAGTTCGAAATGGTTGATCAGAAAGGTGCTGGTCAACAATACCGCCCAGCCGAGCCAGAACACGCCATGGATGACGGCGACCCAGACCGGGTTCTCGACCGTCCAGACGAGACCGGGAATCGGCCGCCATTGCCAGTAGAGGAGCAGCAGGATGAGGCTGGCCAGAAGCACATAGGTGCTGCGTTCGGCCGCGTGCGGGACAATCCGTGTCCACCAGCGCTTGAAAACCGGCCGCGCCATGATGCTGTGCTGGGCGGCGAAAAGACCGAGCAGCAGCGCATTGACGATGACGGCTTCGGCCGGACTTCCAGCGACTCCGGAATCGATCGATTTCGGCACGACCATGTTGCCGACGAAACCGACCGCATAGAGAAACGAACCGAGAAAAATCAGGTATGCGGCAACGCCGTAGATAAGGGTGATTACGCCCGCCATGAGTGCCCTCCATGCAAGCATCAGGATTCGGTCGGTCGACCGAATTCAGCGTCAAAAACCATAAATTTTCTGGCGAGTCAACTTGATCGGTCGCTCGACCGAGATAGAGTGGAGGGACGTCCAGCCCCGGACAGGAGAAGCTATGATCCGCCCAGATTGCATCGCTACCAGCGGCAGCCACGCCGCATGACGGACGCTGCCGAAGCCGTTACCCCGCCGCAGAACAAGCAAAAGCGCGACACGCGCGCCGAACTGATTTCGGCTGCCGAGTTATGCCTCCATCGAGGCGGTTATGCCGATCTGTCGACGCGCCGCGTTGCCGAGATCGCCGGCGTTCCGCTCAGCCAGATCCATTACCATTTCGGCTCCAAGGAACGGCTGTTCCTGGCCCTGCTCGACCATCTGAACGAGGGCCTGCTGAAGCGCCAGGCGGAGACTTTTGCGGCACCTATGCCGCTGTGGCAACGCTGGGAGCGCGCTTGCGATTTCCTCGACGATGATCTGGCGTCCGGCTATGTCCGGATCCTGCACGAGATGATCGCGGCAAGCCTGTCGAGCCCCGAGATCGCCAAGGCGGTGCGCCGCGACCTGCGCGGCTGGTTCGAACTGCTGGACGGACTGGCGCAAGAGGCGGAGCGGCGGTTCGGCGGCCTCGGGCCATTCTCCGCCGCCGAAGTGACCAGCCTGGTCAGCGCCGCATTCCTCGGCAGCGAGACGATGATCCTGCTTGAGATCGAGAGCCCGCATGTCCCGGTGCGGCAGGCGTTGCGCCGCTTCGGCGAAACCATCCGGCGGATGGAGGAAGCAGCGCCCGGCAGCTAGCCAGACAAGTCCAGCCGCGTCAGCCTTTGCGGCTGCGCATCAGCGCTTCGAGTTCGCTGTCGCCGCCTTCCGGCAGCATGATGCGGACATGGGCGTAGAGATCGCCATGGCCACCCGCCTTTTCCGGCAAGCCCCTGCCCTTCAGGCGCAGCACCTTATCGGAGCTCGACCAGGCCGGAATGTTGACCGCCAGCCTGCCGGTCGGCGTGTCGACCGGCACCTTGGCGCCCAGCACCGCGTCGGCCAACGCTACCTCCAGATCGGCATGCAGGTCACGGCCCTCGATGCGGTAGCGCGGGTGCCTGCGGATACGGATCTTGACCAGCGCATCGCCCGGCTGTCCCGGCCCCTGCTCGCCCTGGCCCTTCAGCCGGATGGTCTGTCCGTCCTCGACATAGACCGGCAGCTTGACCGCAATCTTGCGGCCGTCGGGGAACATCGCCGTCACCTTTTCTGCGGTCGCTATCTCCTCGATGGTGACGTCGAGCGTGACGTTGAGATCGGCGGCGGTCGCCTGCTGGCGGCGGTCGCCTGTTCCGGCGCCACGCGCGCCTGAAAAGGCGTCGCCGAAGATCTGGCTGAAGATATCGCTGTTGCCGTCGAACGGATCGCCGCCCGGACGCCCGGATCGGAATTCGAAGCGCGGGCCGCCGGCGCCCTGCTGGCGGCGGAAGCCACCGAACGGATCGCCGCCGCCGGCTGCGCCCTCGAAGCCCTGGAATTTCGGCTTGCCGTCGGCGTCGATCTCGCCGCGGTCGAAGGCCGCACGGTTCTTCTCGTCGCCGACGACCTCATAGGCCTGATTGGCGGCGGCAAAACGGTCCTTGGCCTTGGGATCATTCGGATTCTGGTCCGGATGATACTTTTTGGCGAGCTTGCGGTAGGCCGATTTTATGTCCTTGGCCGATGCGTTCTTGGCAACGCCCAGCACCTCATAGGGGTCGCGCATGCGTCCTGCCCTGGAAAATGAGTTAAATCCACGTTGGCCCTTATATGCGCTCCCATAGGAAGAAATTCCAGTGGCGCGCAGGCTTATCGAGGCTGAAATTGCGGCGCCCGCAAACCCTGGAAAATCAGAGCGGTTTGAAGTCCTGCATGTGCCAGCCGCCGGCCGCGGCGATGCACAATTGGCCCTTGAACAAAGCGACGCCGTCGAAGCTTTCGCGCGAGGCGGTAAAGCTGCGGCAGTCTTGGCCGTTGTCCTGCACTTCGGCGAGTTCGGTGATGGAGCCGCGCGAGCCGGTGTCGGCATTCGCCCACGGCACGGCCTGGCCGCGAAGCTCCTCGATGTCGGCCGAAGACACCGCATTGCCGATCGTGGTCTGGTCGGAAGCGCTGTCGGCGTCCGTCGATGTCACCCTGGCCGGCGCGCTTGAGGTGACGATGGAACGATCGACCTCGGCCTTTTCCAGGCTGAAGCCGCCGGCGCCGCAGGCGGCAAGCGGCAGTGCGATAATCACGATCACGGCTTTCGAACTGGCCGAAGCGATAACGCTCCATTGCCCGCTGTCAAAAGCTTGCGCGATACGCGACAATCGGCAACCTCCTGAAGCTCGAGACAATTTGAGAAAAACTATGAGTGACACTGAGTTAACAAGTAGTGACTTTACCGAAGCCGCCGAGCCGTTCCGGCTCTTTGCCGAGTGGCTGGAGGACGCCAAGAAAAGCGAAATCAACGACGCCAACGGCGTAGCACTTGCAACCGTCGATGCCGACGGCATGCCGGATGTGCGGATGGTGCTGCTCAAGGGTTTCGATGAAAGCGGCTTTGTCTTCTACACGAATTTCGAGAGCGCCAAGGGCCGCGAGATTCTTGGCAGCATGAAGGCGGCGATGTGCTTCCACTGGAAATCGCTGCGCCGCCAGGTGCGCATACGCGGTCCGGTGGAGATCGTCAGCGACGCTGAAGCCGACGCCTATTACGCGACGCGGCCGCGCGGCAGCCGGATCGGCGCATGGGCTTCGAAACAGTCGCGGCCGCTGGAAAGCCGCTTTGCCCTGGAGAAGGCGGTGGCCGAATACACGGCGCGCTACCCTATCGGCGAAATCCCGCGGCCAAAGCACTGGTCGGGCTTCCGCATCGTGCCGCAGGCGATCGAGTTCTGGCACGACCGGCCATTCCGGCTGCACGATCGGCTGGTCTTTTCGCGCAACGCCGAAGGCGGCTGGGACAAGACACGGCTTTATCCCTGAGGATAAGTTCAGGCCTTCTTGCGCGTCATGAAGGCCGTCAACGCGGCGCGCGCTTCGTCGGACTTCAGCCGCTCGGAGAAACGCTCGCTCTCCACCTTGATGCGGGCGACAAGCTCGTCGCGCGGGGCGCGCATCAGGTCACGAGCGATCTTCAGCGCCTGCGGCGGCTTGGCGGCGATCGCGCCGGCCGCGGCGAGTGCCGCGGCTTCTAGCCCGTCCTCCTCGACCACCTCATAGATCAGGCCGGCGGCCTTGGCGCGTTCGGCGGAAAAACCTTCGCCGAGTCCAAGCAGCGCAAAGGCGCCCTGCCTGCCGAGGATGAGCGGCGCCAGCAGGCTGGAGCCCGCCTCCGGCACCAGGCCGAGGTCGACGAAGGGTGTGCGGAACACCGTGCGCGGCGTGGCGAAAGTCAGGTCGCAATGCAAATTGAGCGTGGTGCCGATGCCGACCGCAATGCCGTCGACGCCGGAGACCATCGGCTTCTCCGTTTTGGCCAGCGCCATCAGGAAGTCCCAGACCTCGTTGCCGCCCTCACCGCCGGTGGCGATGACCAGGAAATCGGCGAGATCGTTGCCGGAAGAGAAGGCGCCAGGCACACCGAGGAAGACATGGACGCGAACCGCCGGGTCGGCATCGCCATCGGCCAGCGCCTTGGACATTGTCGCGTACATGGCGCGCGTCAGTGCGTTCTTCTTGTCGGGACGGTTCATGCGGATGATCTGGATGGCGCCCTGGCGCTCGACGAGAATATGGTCTGTCACGGTCATTCTTCCCTGGTGAGCGCTCTGGTATTCAGGCCGTTATCAGCGCCTTGCCGGCGGTAGCGAGGCTCTCGGCGCCATCGATGACGCGTTCCTTCAAGGCGCTGACTTCGCCGAGCAGGTTTTCGGCGAAAAAGCGGCAAAGGGCGATGCGGCTCTGCTGGGCAAGTCCGCCACGCGCCAGATAAGCGCCGCCGGCAGCAAGCGAGATCAGCCTGAGATAGGGGGTCGCACCGGCTTGCGCTTCGTCCAGACGGCCGTCGGCCAGCAGCTTCTGCAGGAAGCGCGTCGCCTCGGTGAGATCGTCGAACGCCTGGTCAAGCGCTTCGGCGGTGCGGCCGAAGCCCTGCAGGTTCGAGGTCCGCACCTCGTCGGCGATGGCCTTCAGTTCGGCGATATAGCCATGCACATGCTCGCCGCCGCCAAGCGGCAATTTGCGGGCTACAAGGTCGATCGCCTGGATGCCGTTGGTGCCTTCATAGATCGGCGCAATGCGGGCGTCGCGATAGAGCGCGGCCGCGCCCGTCTCCTCGATGAAGCCCATGCCGCCGTGGACCTGGACGCCGAGCGATGCGACATCGACGCCGATATCGGTGGAAAAGGCCTTGGCCAGCGGCGTCAGCAGATTGGCGCGATCGCGCCAATGCGCGGCCTCCTCGCCTGTCGACACACGCGCGAAGTCGATGGCATAGGCGCAGGAATACGAGATGGCGCGGGCGATCTGGGTCAAAGCCTTCATGGTCAAGAGATTGCGCTGCACGTCGGGGTGATGGACGATCGGCGCCATCCCGGCGCCTGAAAAGTCCGATGCCTTGCCCTGGCGGCGCTCATTGGCATAGGCGATCGCCTTCTGCGTCGCGGCTTCGGCCACTGCCACGCCCTGCATGCCGACGCAAAGCCTCGCGTTGTTCATCATGGTGAACATGCAGGCGAGCCCCTTGTTCTCCTCGCCGATCAGCCAACCGATGGCGCCGGGCGCAGCACCCTGGAACCCGTCGCCATAGATCATGGTGCAAGTCGGCGAGGCATGGATGCCGAGCTTGTGCTCGAGGCCGGAACAGAAGACGTCGTTGCGGGCGCCGAGCGAGCCGTCATCATTGACCAGGAATTTCGGCACCAAAAACAGCGAGATGCCGCGCGTGCCGGCCGGTGCGTCGGGCAGCCGCGCCAACACCAGATGGATGATGTTGTCGGTGAAATCATGCTCGCCATAGGTGATGAAGATTTTCTGGCCGAAGATGCGGTAGGTGCCGTCGCCGGCAGGCTCGGCGCGACTGCGCAAGGCGGCGAGATCGGAACCGGCCTGCGACTCGGTCAGGTTCATCGTCCCCATCCACTCGCCGGAGACGAGCTTTGCCAGATACTTTGCCTTCAGCGCTTCGGAAGCATGCTTGTCGAGCGCCTCGACCGCGCCCATGGTCAGCGTCGGGCCGATGCCAAAGGCCATGGCGGCGGAGTTCCACATTTCGAGCGCGGCAACGCCGACCATGGTCGGCAGGCCCTGGCCACCGAATTCTTCCGGTCCCGACAGCGCGTTCCAGCCGCCGTCGATCCAGCTGCGGTAAAGCGCCTTCCAGCCGGGCGGCGTGGTCACGGTCGCATCCTTCAGCACCGCGCCATGCTGGTCGCCGATCTTGTAGAGCGGCGCCACTTCCTCGCTGGCGAAGCGGCCGGCCTCGGACAGGATGGCGTCGACAAGGTCTTCGCCGAGGTCCCCGAACGTGCCGCGGTCGAGCGCCGGCTTGAGCCCGGCGACATGCTTGAGCGTGAACGAAATGTCGCCGACCGGGGCCTTGTACATGCCGCTTTCTCCTCCGCTGCTCCGGCCGCTCGATCCTAGGACCCGGGCCGATGCAAAACCATCCGCCTCTGGGCGGCCTCCGACCTTCTTTTTACGTAAACGTCAAACTTTGTCACGCGGATTTTCATCGAACTTCGTCGTCCACAGGTGGAGCGGGAGCGTAGCGGACGCCGAGTACCATGTCGCGACCTCGCGCTAGGGGCGCAACGGTGCAGAATTCCGCGCCGTGGCAGCGCTTCGAAGTCGCGGAATGCATACTATGGTCCGCGCCGCGTCGCTTCGCTCCTTGCTTCGCCATAGAATGACGAAATCGCGAGAGCGACAGGACTCCTGCCCGAAAGCACTTCCTTAACCATACCGGTCCACCATCGGTGTTTGGTCAGCGGGGATCCCCTGTTTGAAAACGCCGGCGCATCTTCTTCGCCGCTCAGCGATCGCTCTCGCGGCGATGATGGCGCTGACGTCAGCGGCTACAGCCTCGGACTTTTCCGAGCCTTGGCGGGATGGCGACCGCGCGCTGGTGGTCGACGCCTATGAATACAATTCCATCGACTGGGCGCAGCTTGCCACCGACAAGCGCATTGTCGGCTTCATCAACAAGGCCTCCGACGGGCTGCCGCCGCCCTATTTCTGCTACGGCGACGAGCCTACGGTCAAACTCTGCAAGACATTGTGGAAACGCTTTGCGGTGACGCGCGAGCTGTTTCAGACGCGCAAGGTGGTGGCCAAGGCGCTCGGCCTGAGATGGGGCGCGTATCATCTTGCCCGCCCCGGCAATCCGCTCGAGCAGGCCAACAGTTTCATCGATTTCGCCGAGCCAGCCCCTGACGATCTGCTCGCCCTCGATCTCGAAGGCAACGACCCCTCGCAATGGATGTCGCTCGAGGATGCCGAGGAATTCGTGCGCCAGGTGCACCGGCGGCTCGGCCGTTTCCCGATCCTCTACACCAACGGCAAGACCGCCCAGTACATCGCCGACAACCGCTACCAATACCGTCTGCTGTCGCGGCTGCCGCTCTGGTATGCGCGCTACAAGCCCGATATCGACGTGCATTTTCCGATGGGCAACTGGCAGGGCTATGCGCTGTGGCAGTTCTCGGCGCAGGCCAATTGCGGGCGCCTGCGCTGCCCCTACCGCGTCGCCGGCACGCCCAACGACATCGACGTCAACGTCGCGCCGATGGACGCGGCGGCACTGCGCCAGCAATGGCCCTTCGGCGGCCTGATCGACGTGCCGCCCGACTACCTCGCCTCGATACCGGTGCCGGTGTCGCGCGCGGCCGGGCTCGCCGGCAAAGTCACCATCACATACGCCGATGTGGCGACGCCACCGACGGTCGAGGAAATGGTGGCGGTGCTCGGCGCGCGCTGGCAGACATTCCGCGCCGCCTTCCGCATGCCGGTGGTCAAGACGGTGCCGCGCCGCGCGCGCTTCGGCATTGCCGAGTATGTCGCCTGGAAGCGGACCACGTATCGTTCGGAGGCTCTGCTCGAGGCCGCCTTCTCGCAGGCCGCCGACCCGGTCAGCACCGCTTCGACGGAACTGGTTCGCGAGCGCTGAGGCTTATGTGGCGGCGCTGGCCTTTTCCCGCGCCACCGCCTGCCAGCCTATGTCGCGGCGGCAGAAGCCTTGCGGCCAGTCGATACGGTCGAGCGCGGCGTAAGCGCGGCTTTGCGCTTCGCCCACCGTCTTGCCTGATGCCGTGACGTTGAGCACGCGGCCGCCATTGGCGACCAGCGCGCCGCCATTGATGGCAGTGCCGGCATGGAAAATCTCAACGCCTTCGCCAGCGGCTTCGTCGAGACCCCGAATGACCGAGCCTTTTTCCGGCGTCCCGGGATAGCCCTGCGCCGCCATCACCACGGTCAGCGCGGCATCGTCGCGCCAGCGGATCGAACTGTGCGCCAACTGGCCGTCGACGGCGGCGTTGAGCAGCACCAGCAGATCGTCCTTCAGCCGCATCATCAGCACCTGACACTCGGGATCGCCGAAGCGGGTGTTGTATTCGATCAGCTTCGGCCCCTTGTCGGTGATCATCAGCCCGGCAAACAGAATACCGGCGAACGGCGCGCCAAGCTCGGCCATGCCGCGCATGGTCGGCTCGACGATCTCGCGCATGGTGCGCTCGACCATTTCGGGGCTCATCACCGGCGCCGGCGAATAGGCGCCCATGCCGCCGGTGTTGGGGCCGGTATCGCCATCGCCGACGCGCTTGTGGTCCTGCGCGGTGCCAAAGGGAAGTGCGGTCGTGTCGTCGCACAGGCAGAAGAAACTCGCCTCCTCGCCGGTCATGAATTCCTCGACTACTACCTCAGCGCCGGCGTCACCGAATGCGCCGTCGAAACAAGCATCGAGGGCGGCGCGCGCCTCGTCCAGCGTCATGGCGATGGTGACGCCCTTGCCGGCGGCAAGCCCGTCGGCCTTGATGACGATCGGCGCGCCGACCTTTTCGACATAGGCTTTCGCCGAGGCAAGATCGGTGAAGCGGCCATAGGCGGCGGTCGGGATGCCGTATTTGGCGCAAAGGTCCTTGGTAAAACCTTTCGAGCCTTCGAGCCGCGCTGCCCGCTTCGACGGGCCGAAGACGCGGATGCCCTGCTCACGCAGATCGTCGGCAATGCCGGCGACCAGCGGCCCTTCCGGCCCGACGACGACGAGATCGATCGCGTTGTCCTGGCAGAAGCTGGCAACAGCGGCACGGTCGGCGATGTCGAGCTTGACCAGTTCGGCCTCGTGGGCGATGCCCGGATTGCCGGGCGCGGCATAGAGCCTGGTCAAAAGCGGCGAGGCCGCGATCTTCCAGGCCAGGGCATGTTCGCGGCCGCCGGAGCCGATTAACAAAACGCGCATGCCGATGTCCCTTGTCATTTCACGACAGGGACTGCGCTATTGCCCCGGGCGGCGCGGGTCAAGAGTTTTACCTTGCGCCATACCGGTTGCGCACGGGAACGTCGCGCCGAGAGCACGGCGTCCCCGGCCGGTATCAGCTCTGGAAGACGACCGGGAACCAGTCCTCGCGCAGTTTCTGGCCGGGCTTCATGTCATGGCCGGGATAGGGCGGCGAGGTACGGCCGGGGCGCTCGACATAGCGCGCATCGTCGCCGACCCAGCGCAGCGACAGCGCCCGGCGACGCGCCGCGGTCGGATTGCCGCGCGCACCATGCGCGGTGCGGAAGTCGAACAGGATGGCGTCGCCCGGCTCCATCTCCCATTCGAGCACCTTCAGCGACGGGTCCTTGTCTGGATCCGGCACGGGCAGATAATCGCCCTCGCCGGCATAGAAATTGCTGTCATCGAGCCAGCGCACCGGCAGGATCATCTTGTCCCATTTGTGCGAGCCGGCGATCAGCCGCAGCGTCGCTTCCTTGACCGGATCGATCGGAATCCAGAAGCTGACGGTCTGGGTGCCATCGACGAAGTAATACGGGATGTCCTGGTGCCAAGGCGTCGGCTTTTGCGTGCCCGGTTCCTTGACCAGCACATGGTCGTGGAAGAACTGGGCGCTGCGCGACTGCATCGCCGCTGCCGCGAGTTCCGCGGCCGGGGAATTGCGCACCACGTCGACGAATTCGGGAATGCGCTCCCAATTGCAGTAATCGTCGAAGAAGCTGCCCTTGCCGTTGGCGATGTCCGAGGCCGTGGCGCTGCGGTTTTGCATGTTGCGCTCGATGCCGGCGCCGATGGTGCCGACCCAGTCCTTGAAGGCGCCGCGTATGCAGACCGCGCCGTCGCGCTGGTAGTCGGCAATCGCTGCGGCATCGATATGTCTGGCGGCCATGTCATGTCTCTCCTGTTTCGATGACCGACTATCGCGGCCGCCGCACATCGCGTAAAATAATAACTTCTCATCTCCCTTATAGCTTTACTCTATGAACCTGACCCTCACCCAGTTGCGCTACCTCGTCACTGTTGCCCGTCACGGCAGCGTCACCGTGGCCGCCCGGATGCTGAACGTCTCGCAACCCTCGATCTCGGTGGCGATCGACAATGTCGAAGCGACGCTCGGCCAGAAAATATTCGTGCGCCAGCGCGGCAGCGGCATCGCGCTGACCTCGTTCGGCCGCAGCGCGGTGGCGAAGGCAAAGCAGGTGCTGGCCGAAGCGGACGAACTGGTTGGGCTCGGGACGCGCGACGCCGATGTCGGCGGCGAACTTGTGCTCGGCTGTTTCGAGGATCTGGCGCCTTATTTCGCGCCGGCGCTGATCCGCGCTTTTTCGCAACGCTGCCCGGCGGTCACCGTGGTGGTCCGCGACGAGACCTTCGAGACGCTCGGCCGGCGGCTCGGCGATGCGGCAATCGATCTCGGCCTGACCTACGATCTCGGCCTGCCTTCGCACTTCGCCCGCACCCTGCTGCATGAGCTGCGGCCACACGCGCTTCTGCCGCAAGGCCACGCGCTGGCCAGCCAGGCCAGCGTCAGCCTGGCGGAGCTGGCGACCCATCCCTTGATCACCACCGACCAGCCGCATAGCTGGCAGCATATGCTGGACCTGTTCCTCAGCCGCGGCCTGTCGCCGGTCTCGCAATCGACGGCGAGTTCGTTCGAACTGCAGCGCAGCATGGTCGCCAACGGCTTCGGCGTCGCGGTGAGCTACACCAGGCCTTATGGCGACAGGAGTTATGACGGGCTGCCGCTGGTCTGCAAGCCGCTGTCCGATCCGCTGCCGATGCAGTGCATCATCCTCACCCATGACACAAGGCAAAGGCTGTCGAAGGCGGCGCTGGCCTTCACGGAGGTGGCGAAGGAATGGTTTGCCAGCCACGATATTTTCACCGCCTGAGCGACAATGCGGCCGCTTGACGGCGCACGCCGCTGCTGCCACTCCAGCACGATGGAAACCATCCAGTCGGAAGCCGCACAGGGCCGCGTCGCCGACGCGCCGAGCGGCCATTGGGTCTACAAGATATTGCCGCGCTGGCTGTGGCCTTACGCGCAGCTTGCGCGCTGGGACCGGCCGATCGGCTGGCAATTGCTGCTGTGGCCCTGCTGGTGGTCGGCAGCGCTTGCGGCCAGCGCCTATCCGCGCGCAAGCGACCCGCTGCTCACATTGCTCCCGTCGCCATGGTTCCTGTTCCTGTTCTTCGTCGGCGCCGTCGCCATGCGCGGCGCCGGCTGCACCTATAACGACATTGTCGACCAGGACATCGACAACAAGGTCGAGCGCACCCGTTCGCGGCCGCTGCCGGCCGGCAAGGTGACGCGCCGCCAGGCCTGGATATTCCTGGTCATCCAGGCCTTGCTGAGCCTCGTCGTGCTGTTGCAGTTCAACGACTTCGCCATTCCGCTCGGCATCGCCTCGCTGGTGATCGTGGCCGTCTATCCCTTCATGAAGCGCTTCACCAACTGGCCGCAATTGGTGCTCGGGCTCGCCTTCTCCTGGGGTGCACTGATGGGCTGGGCGGTCGAGTTCGGCGATCTCGATGGCCCGGCCATCATGCTCTATATCGGCTCGATCCTGTGGGTGATCGGCTACGACACCATCTATGCACATCAGGACAAGGAAGACGACGCCATCGTCGGCGTGCGCTCGACGGCGCGGCTGTTCGGCGACAACACCAAGACCTGGCTGGTCGGGCTTTATGGCGGCACGCTGGTCTGCTTCGCCATCGCCTTCGCCTCGGCGCAGGCGCCGGTGGTGGCGCTGGCCGGGCTGATCGCCGCCGGCGCCCATATGGCGCGGCAGATAGCGGTTCTGGATATCGACGATCCCGATCAATGCCTGCGGCTGTTCAAATCCAACAACCAGGTCGGCTGGTTGATCTTCATCGGCCTGATCGGCGGTGCGCTGTGGGTGGCGCTAAAGCCGCTGGTGTAGGCTCCCTCTTCCTTCTCCCCTTGTGGGAGAAGGTGGATCGACGCGCAGCGCCGAGACGGATGAGGGGTGCTCCAGCGGAGTGAGGCGTTGGCGTTCCCTGGAACACCCCTCATCCGTCTTGCCGCTTCGCGGCAATCCACCTTCCCCCACAAGGGGGGAAGGAGAAGAGCGCTCTACTCTCTCGAAATAATCTCCTGGCCGTCGATCACCAGTCTCAGCCCGAGATTGCCGGCCCTGCGGCGGGCGAGGAAGCGCGGGCGGCGCGTGGTCGAGACCCGGCCCTTGCGGCGATCCTTGGCCGGCAGCGCCTTGATGGCGGCGCCGAGCGATTCCTCAAGCGTGCGGGCAATGCCGTCGGATTCGATCAGCAGCATCTGCAGCCGGTAGGCGTCGGCCCAGGCGCGCCAGTCGGCGGCGACGTCGTCGAGATCGTCGGCCACCAGCAGCGGCACCGACAGCATCGGGTCGTTGTGCAGGAGTTCGAGGGTTACCGTGACATTGCCTTGCGCATCCTCCATCGCGCGGGCGGCGACGCCGCGAAACGCGTTGGCGGGCAGCGCGATGATCGCCGGCACGCCGCTCATCTCGAGCGTGCGGCGGATGACGGCGCCGCGCTGGTCGATGGTGAAGGTAACGTCGCCATAGTCGTCGCGCGTGGCATAGCTCACCACTTGCGGCAGGCGGAATGGGTCGAGGCGCATGTTGCGCCCGGCCCAGACGGGCTTCAATACACTGTTCATCTGCTGCCTTCCTGTGTTTCTCCTGAGAGCCGCTTTCACGGATCCCACCGGGCCAGTTTTCCCGGCCTCGTTGTGTGAAACATTAGCGCGAGCTTCTGCCGCGCGGCTTAAGAAAGTCAGTTAAATTTTGCTGATCTCAGGCGATGGTTATCGGAATGAAACCAGCCACAAAATGTTGAAAGGATCAGATAACCTTACCGGGATTCATGATGCCGGCTGGATCGAAGACGGCCTTCACCCGGCGCATCAGTTCGATCGCCATTGGCGGCGCGGTGGCGATCAGTTCGTCGCGCTTCAACTGGCCGATGCCATGCTCGGCCGAGATCGAACCGTGGAAGGAGCGCACGACATCGTGCACGGCATGGTTCATGGCGTGGTAGAGGCCGAGAAACGCTTCGTCGTCACCGCCCTCCGGCCGGGAGATGTTGTAGTGCAGATTGCCGTCGCCCATATGACCGAAGCAGACCACGCGCGCCTGCGGACTGACCGAAGCCACTGCACCGGCCGCCTTTTCGATAAACGCCGGGATGGATGCCACCGGCACCGAAATATCATGCTTGATCGAAGCACCTTCGGGCTTTTGCGAATCCGGCAGCACCTCGCGGAAGTTCCAGAACGCGTCGCCCTGCGCCAGGCTGGCCGCGATCACCGCGTCGCCGACGATGCCTTGCTGGAGGCCTGCCGACAGCACTTCTTCGATCAGCCCCCTGGCGTCCTCGGCTGAACGGCCCGACGACACCTGCATCAACACATACCATGGCCAATCCTGCGCCAGCGGCCGCGTGACGCCCTGCGCATGGCGCAGCGTGAAATCATACGGACGCCGGCCGATCAGCTCGAAGGCGGTGAGTGCCGCCCCTGCCCGGTCCATCGCCAGGCTGAACAGCGAAAGCGCTGCTTCCGGCGACGACAGGCCGGCAAAGGCCACTTCGCGCCCCTTGGGCTTGGGAAACAGTTTCAGCACCGCTGCGGTGATGATGCCGAGCGTGCCTTCGGCGCCGACGAACAGGTTCTTCAGATCGTAGCCGGTGTTGTCCTTCTTCAATTTGCGCAGATCGTCGAAGACCTCGCCGGTCGGCAGCACCACTTCGACGCCGAGGCAGAGTTCGCGCGCATTGCCATAGGCAAGCACGCCGGTGCCGCCGGCATTGGACGAGAGATTGCCGCCGATCTGGCAGGACCCTTGCGCGGCGAGCGACAGCGGAAACAGCCGGTCGGCGGCATCGGCCGCTTCCTGCAGCGTCTGCAGGATGACGCCGGCTTCGACGGTCACCGTGTTCGAGAAGACGTCGATCTCGCGAATGCGGTTCAGCCGCGACAAAGAAAGCACGATCTCGCGGCCGGATGCGTCAGGCACCTGGGCGCCGACCAGCCCGGTGTTGCCGCTTTGCGGCACGACCGGCGTTCCCGTCTCGCTCGCCAGGCGCATGATCCGGCTGATCTCGTCGACGCTGCCGGGGCGCAGCACCAAGGCGGTCCTGCCGTGCCATAGGCCGCGCCGCTCGGTCAGATACGGCGCAATATCGGCCTGGTCGCTCAGCGCATATTTGTCGCCGACGATTGCCGCGAAGCGGGCGATGAGAGCGGGATCGAGGTCGAAGGGTGCGTCGTTCATGGGCGCAAACTATGGCGCTCAATCGAGCTTGTCACGGGGGGCAGCGGCACGAAACAGCCGATCGTTGATCGCCTCGCCGAGCCCATCGAACGGGATCGGCTCGACGGCGATCGTCGCCGCACCGCTGCGGTCGAGTTCCTGCAAATACGCGAACAGATTGCTTGCGGCTTCGCGCAAATCGCCTGACGCGGACAGGTTGCGCAAGGCGGCCGCCGCTTGCCAGCCTTCGGCGCGGTCGCCACCAAAGGCCAGCAAGGCCTCGCCTTCAGCCACACTCTGTGCATCGAGCCGCACCGATGCGCGCGGCGCATAATGCGACGCCAGCATGCCGGGCGCCTCGATGCCGGCTGTCGCGCCGCGCTGCAGCTTAATGCCGGTGACGGCCTCGATATCGGCGGCAGCGATGCCGCCTGGCCTCAGCAGCCGCACGCTGTTGCCTTCGACCTTGACGATGGTCGATTCCAGCCCGACCGGGGTGGCGCCGCCATCGACCACCAGCTGGATTTTGGCGCCGAGATCGGCCGCGACGGCTTGCGCCGTCGTGGCGCTGATCTTGCCCGAAGAGTTCGCGCTGGGCGCGGCCAACGGCCGGCCGAGTCTGGCGATCAGCTCGCCGCCGAACCCCCTGGGCATGCGCAGCGCGATCGTGTCCAGCCCGGCGGTGACCAGCGGATGGATGCCGTTGCCGGGTTGGAGCGGCAGCACCAGCGTCAGCGGCCCCGGCCAGAACGCCTCGGCCAGCCGTTTCGACAGCGGATCGAAGGCCGCAATGCGCTCGGCCATCGCCAGATCGGCGACATGGGCAATCAGCGGGTTGAAGCGCGGCCGGCCCTTGGCTTCGAAAATGCGGGCGACGCCGACGCCATTGGTCGCGTCGCTGGCCAGTCCATAGACGGTCTCCGTCGGGATGGCGACGACGTCGCCGCCCTCAAGCAGCGCCAACGCCTGCTCCATCGCTTCGCCGACGGATAGTATCTCAGCCACTCGCTTCACCTCACAGGCACCGGACCTAAAGCGCGTCGCGCTGAACCGGATTCATGCGACGCGCTTTAGGTCTTTGTTTTGATGCATGTCGTTCTCTCAAAACCGGGGCCACTTTTGAGCGACATGCATTAGAGCGGTTCAGCGGTTCGCTGAAACGCTCTAAGTATTTGTTTTTGCGCAATTCCGGACGGAAAACCGCTACTCACTTTTCCTGGAATTGCTCTAATACGGCAGTGGTTTTCGGGCAAGCCGGCGTTGGCGAATTATCAATGCCTAAAATGCTACGTTTCCCTGCAAGCCGGCATCAATCCACTGGGGTTAAGGCTATTTGCGGTTAGGGCTGGCGGCTTGTCGGGCAAGGGGACGGTTTCGATGTCGATGCGTGTGCTTGGAGCGCTTGGTTTCACCCTGGCGGCGATGACCGGTGGGGCGCACGCCTCGTCGATCGTCTCTCTCGGCGTCTCGACCTCGACGCCATCGGTCATCAAGGTTGGCGGATCCGAACCGGTCAGGATCGCCTCGTCGCCATCGATCGTCGCACTCGGCGATGCCCAGCCCGATGTGACTTATGAAAAGGTCGCGGCGATCCCCGAAAAGCCTAGGCACGGCCAGGACCCGATGATCATTCGCGGCGGCATCGTCGGCGGCGCCTTCGCCGCGCCGGCTCCGGCCAGGGCGAGCGCCGCGGCGCCGGCGACTGAGCCGACGGCAGAGACCGCACCAGCCGGAACTGCAACGGCATCGAACGGCAAGCCCGAGTCGCAACCGGCAGCGCCGCAGCCGGCAGCAACACCGCAGCAGCCGATCGAGGGCGTCGGCAAAGCCGAGTAGGCCATTCAGCCAAAACAGTCGGCCAAGACAGTCGGCCGATCCATGCCGCTTGACGCCGATCGACGCCCCGGCGCAGGATCGGCTTGGCGGCGGCGGCCCCAATTTCGCCAATCGGGTTTGGCATGAGCGCGCCGGGTTCTAGGAGAGCGAGGGGTTATCATGAACATGACGAAATCTTTGACTATTGCCGGCCTGTTGCTGGCGTCACCTATAGGTGTCGGCGGCGCGCAGGCCGGTGACGAGCTAGGGTCCTACGTCGCGCGCATTTCCGATCGCGACCACCATGCCAGCGACGGCTATGAGCTGAGCAGCGCAGCACAGATGGTGCGGCAGGACCGTGCCAACTGGCACAAGTTCCACCGGCGCGATGCCGACGACCAGGGCGATGACTGGTTCCGCAGCAACGATGATCGCGCGTATCTGGAACGCATGCTGAAGCGCGGTGGCGCGATGAGCTCCTCGACACGGAACGCCATCGTCAATGGCGAGCCGCTGATCCAGGTCGAC
Source organism: Mesorhizobium sp. M0139 (assembly GCF_040322455.1). Taxonomy (NCBI): domain Bacteria; kingdom Pseudomonadati; phylum Pseudomonadota; class Alphaproteobacteria; order Hyphomicrobiales; family Phyllobacteriaceae; genus Mesorhizobium; species Mesorhizobium sp. M0139. The sequence continues at coordinate 2,677 of NZ_JAMYTN010000017.1, read as the reverse complement.
GTCTATTCAGACAGCGTGCATGTCAGCATTTTGGAGGACTGACGGAGTCAGCCTCGGGAGGACTGAAAACAAAACGGGCGGCGTGTGAACGCCGCCCGTGTTCGGGCTTGTCCGTCCCTTAGCCAGCTATTCTGGAAAAATCCGCGACCTGATCGGTGGCCGTGCGGATGCGAGCCAGCAGCGCCAGGCGGTTGGCGCGCACGGCCTGGTCCTCATCATTCACGAGAACGCGTTCAAAGAATGAATCAACCGGTTCACGCAACACGCTAAGCGCCAGCATGGCGGCGGAAAAGTCTTCGTTTTGAATCGCTTCGCCGGCTTCTCTCTCCGCCTGATTCACCGCCGCAAACAGCGATTTCTCGGCCTCCTCGCGAAACAGCGCCGGCTCAACAGTCGCGGCGACGCGCGTTTTCTTCTTCTCCTCGGCAGCCAGAATGTTGGCCGCGCGCTTGGCGCCGGCGAGCAGGTTCTTGCCGTCCTCGGTGTCGAGGAAGGACCCTAGCGCCTCGACGCGGCGCACGATCTGCAGGAGGTCATCCGAGTGCGATTGGCCGATCTCCCCCCTTGTGAGGGAGATGCCCGGCAGGGCAGAGGGGGGCGCGCCAGAATGAGAGGTCGGCGGGACAGCGCCCCCCTTTGTCGGCTTCGCCGCCCCCACAATGGGGGAGATTGGCGCGCTTCCACCACCTGCCAGCACGGCGTCAATGAGATCATGCCGAGCGCCCTGGTCGCGGAGATAGACTTTCAGGCGGTCGTGGAAGAAGGCGAGGAGGTCGGAGCCAAAGGCCCGTCCAGCCTTAGACGCGAGATAACTCGCCGTTTGATAGGCACTATCGAAGAGCGATGTCAGCGGCAGTGAGATCCCATTCTCGATCAGGATCCTCACCACACCCAGTGCTGCCCTTCTCAGCGCGTAAGGATCCTTCGAGCCCGTCGGCTTTTCATCAATGGCCCAGAAGCCGACCAGCGTATCGATTTTGTCGGCCAGCGCGACGGCAATCGACACCGGATTGGTCGGCACGCTATCCGACGGACCTTGCGGTTTGTAGTGCTCCTCGATCGCCGCAGCCACGGACGGATGCTCGCCTTGCAGCAGCGCGTATTTGCGGCCCATGGCGCCCTGCAGTTCCGGAAACTCGCCGACCACTTCGGTGGTGAGGTCGGCCTTGGCCAGCACAGCGGCACGCCCGGCGAGCGCGGCAATCTCCCCCCTTGAGGGGGAGATGTCGCCGAAGGCGACAGAGGGGGTCGTCTCGCGTGGCGCGCTGACTCCCTCTTTCTTTGCAAAGCCAGATTGCGTCGCGGCAGCCGAAGCGACCCCCTCTGGCCTGCCGGCCATCTCCCCCTCAAGGGGGGAGATCGACTGCGCCACTGTTGGCGCCAGCTCTTCCGCCAGCCGCTTGATCCGCTCCACCCGCTCGCCTTGCGTGCCGAGCTTGGCGTGGAAAGTCACCCCGAGATGGTCGAGGCGGGCCATGCGCTGGTCGAGCGGCTTTTTCAGATCGAGCCCGAACTTTTTTGCCGATGCCTCGAGCTCTCCCAGATCGGGCAGATCGCCCTGGTCGGTCCGCCAGAAGTACAGCGCATCCGACAGGCGCGCGCGCACCACCTTGCCGTTGCCGTGCGCGATCTCCTTGCCGCCATCCTTCGCCTCGATGTTGGCGGTGAGGATGAAGCGGTTGGAGAGGTTTTCGCCGTCGCCCTGCGGCCGGGTGACAAAGCATTTCTGATTGGCGCGGATGGTCAGCCGGACCACTTCGGGCGGAATGGCAAGAAAGGCCTGCTCGAATTCGCCCATCAGCACCACCGGCCATTCGACCAGGCCCGACACTTCCTCCAGCAGCCCTTCGTCCTCGACCAGATCGAGCCCGTTGGCGAAGGCGAGGTTGCGGGCGTCGGCAAGGATGATCTCCTTGCGCCGGTCGCCGTCGAGCACGACCTTGGCTGCTTCCAGCTTGGTCACGTAATCGTCGAAGCGACGCACGGTGATTTCACCCGGCGCCATGAAACGATGGCCGTAGGTGATATTGCCCGAGCGGATGCCATCGATCTCGAAATCGACCACCACCGGCTCCTCGGTCTCCGGCCCGAAGGTGCACAGAATCGTCTGCAGCGGCCGCACCCAGCGCAGCGAACCGGGCTTCGCCGAAGCCGGCCCCCATCGCATCGATGTCGGCCAGGGGAAGCCGCGAATGATGGCCGGCACCAGTTCGGCGATGATTTCTTCCGCCGCCCTGCCCGGCTTCGAAATATGGGCGACGTAGAAGTCGCCCTTCTTCGGATCTGAATGGACATGCGCCTCGGCAGCCGAGGCAAGACCTGCCTTGCGCAGAAAGCCCTGCACCGCCTGTTCCGGCGCCGTCGTCGACGGCCCCTTGATCTCCTCGTGGATATCCTTCGAGCGCGCGGTCAGGCCCCTGACATCGAGCGCCAGGCGCCGCGGCGTCCAGTATTCGCGCGCGGCGTCATAGGTCAGACCCGCCTCCACCAGACCGTCGGTCAGCATCTTCCTGAGATCGCCCGCCGCCTTGCGCTGCATACGGGCGGGGATTTCCTCGGAGCGAAGTTCCAGCAACAAATCCGGCATCAGAGTTTCTCCACCCGCATGCCTTCTCCCTGATTGCGCGTCCTCGCGCCTCCGGCGCTGCGGTTGCGCGGCCGGGCGGGGATTTCCTCG